>QHSQ01000160.1 GCA_003221615.1 Candidatus Rokuibacteriota bacterium
TGGATGAGGGCGCTCGTGTGCAGATCGGCGAGCTGCTTGGCCGCCTGGAGCCGTTCGAGGATCGGCGGCGGTCCGACGAGCCACCCGAGCCGAAGCCCCGGGAACAGGATCTTCGAGAAGGTGCCGATGTAGATGACGACGCCACCGCGGTCGACGGCCTTGAGTGGCAAGGTCGGCGTCCCGCCGTAATACAGGCTGCCGTCGAATCCGTCCTCGACGATCGGCACCTGGTGGCGCGCCGCGACTTCGAGCAACCGCCGCGCGGTCTCCGGGGCCACCGCCAATCCGGTCGGATTGTGAGCGCTCGGCTGGCAATAGAAGAGCTTCGGCGTGTGCCGCTCGAGCAGGCGCTCGAAAATCTCCGCCCGCGGCCCCGCGCCGTCCCAGGGCACGCTGAGGAGCTGGGCGCCGAACGACCGGAACACCTGCATCGCGCGTGGGTACGTCGGCTGCTCGATCGCCACGAAGTCGCCGGGGTCGATCAAGGTGCGCGCGATCAGGTCGAACCCCTGCTGCGAGCCGTTGACGATCAGGATCTCCTCGGGGCGCGCCTCGAGACCAAACCGGAGGAGATAGGTCGAGAGATACCGCCGCAGCGGCGGATAGCCGCCGGCCGGATAGTACTGCAGGAGCGCCGGACCCTCCTCGCGGATCACCTGATTCAGCACGCGACGGAACGCGTCGGTCGGGAAGAGTCCGCTGTCGGGCATCCCGCCCGCGAACGACACGACGGCGCCGCTCGACGGGATCGGCGTCACCGCGCGCGAGCGCTCGTCGTCGGCGCCGAGGATCTGCGCGCTGCGCGAGAAGAGGCCCGACCAGTCGAGGGCGACGGGCTGCACGGCGACCTGGACCGCCGGCGCGGCGCCGCTCACGGGGCGCTCGGCGACGAAGGTGCCCTGCCCGACGTGAGCGCGGGCCCAGCCGGTCGCGACCAGCTCCTCGTACGCGAGTGCCACGGTGCCCCGGTTGACGCCGAGCTGGCGGGCCAGCTCACGCGTGGCCGGCAGCTTCATCCCCGGCGTCAGGAGCCGCTCGTGAATGAGCCGCTCCAGGTGCGCCTGGATCTGGCGCGGCAGCGCCGTCGGCTTGTCGCGGTCGAGTGGAATGTTCACCGGGGCCCCCTCGCCTGCAAGCCATTTTGGCCGGATTCAGATTGTCGTCAAGGGCCAATTGGCCTGATTCCGGCAGGCCATTTCCAGGCCTCGAACGTCCCGGCAAGAGACCCGGGTACAATGACCGCGCATCAAATCGCCGTCCGCGGGATCTCGTGGTCGAGGGCCGGCAACCGAAGGGGGATCGTCATGGCGGGCGAAGCGCCCATCAAGCAGGCGGTGAAGTGGATCGATGATCAGCTCCAGGACAATCCCGACGCGGATCGCGTGAAGCTCGTGGACGAGGCATCGCGCCGCTTCGACCTGTCGCCGCTCGACGCGGATTTCCTATTCCGTCACCTCGCCGAGCGGCCGACGAAGAAGTGAGCGACGCCCAGGCCCGGCGCGTCCAGGAGCAATTCGGCGCGAGCGCGGCGGCGTACGTGACCAGTCGGTTGCACGCGGCCGGCGAGGACCTCGATCGCCTGCTGGCGTGGGGCGCCGCCCGGCGGCCCGATCGCGTGCTCGACGTCGCCACCGGCGGTGGCCACACCGCGCTCGCGTTCGCCGGCGTCGCGCGGCGCGTGGTCGCCTACGACCTCACCGAGCCGATGCTCGTCGCCGCGCGCGGGCACGTGCGGGCCCGCGGCGCCGCCAACGTCGAGTTCGTCGCGGGCGACGCCGGGGACCTTCCCTTCCGCGACGAGTCGTTCGACGTCGTCACCTGCCGCACCGCCGCGCATCATTTCGCCGACGTGCCCGCGGCCGTCAGGCAGATTCATCGGATCCTGCGCGCCGGCGGATCGCTCTTGCTCCAGGACATCCTCGGCCACGACGACGCCGACGCGAATGCCTTCATCCTCGAGGTCGAGAAGCGCCGCGATCCCTCGCACGTACGAAGTTACCGCGCGACGGAGTGGAAGGCGTTCCTGCGCGCGGCGGGCCTGACCGTGATGGAAGACTCCGTCATCTGGAAGCTCCGCGAGTGGAACGAATGGACCGGCCGGATGCGGATGACGGCCGAGGCGCGGCGCGCCCTCGACGACTTCGTGCGGCGGGCTCCCGAGCGGTGCCGGGCGGCCTTCCAGTTTCAGCTCACCCCGGACGCCATCGTCTCTTTCAACGATCGCCAGGTCTTGATCCGCGCCGATCGCGACTGACCGCCGGCCCTAAATCGGGCGCAGGCGGACGATCGTGGCCCCGGCGCCTCCGCGCTCGGGCGGCGCGTCGGCGAAGCCGGCGACGACGGGATGCCGGGCGAGGACGGCCTGCACGATCTTCCGCTGGACGCCGATGCCGCGACCGTGGATCAGCCGCACCTCGGTGAACCCCTTGGCCCGAGCGGCTTCGAGATACTCCGCGACGACGGAGGCCACGTCGCGCGGGGCGAAGGCGTGAAGGTCCAGCGCATCATCGATCGGGATGCGGACGGGCTCGTCCTCGCGGGCTACAGCCGTGGCCCTTCCAGCACGTGGTCCTTCCAGTGGTCGAATGTCAGGAGATCCTCTCCCGAGAGCTTGCACTGTCAGAAGGTGGCCGCGCGCTCGAAGAAGGGCACGTCGACCAGGCCCACCTTCTCGGCGCGAGCGGTCTCGGCGACCTTCTCGGCGACCATCTGTCGCACGAACGGAATCGGGATGCGGCCCAGGCGATGGAGGACCTCGTCCGTGCAGCGGATGCGCGTGCCGGGCAGCACGGGGCCCTCGGCGACGATCGCGTCGCCCTCGCGCTCCGGGTGCTCGCACGTCTCGGGCACGAGCTGTTGCAGACGCAGGGACACGTACTCGGTCACCCAGGCCTGGATCCCGCGTCGCGTCTCGTCGACGCTCGGCGCGGCGCGGTCGAGCTTGTCGTTGACGGCGGCCAGGAGTTGCTCGAGGCGGCCGAGCTTGGACTCGAGGGCGGCCAGCCGCGCGTCCACGTTCGCTTCGCTCATCGGGTCCTCCGGGAGCCGGGACCGCTCATGCGGCCGCCGGCCGGCGAGTATGCCAGTCAGTGATTCGCTGATACGCGTCGACGACGCGCAGGACGGTCGCCTCGTCGAAGGGCCGCCCCACGATCTGCAGGCCGATCGGCAGCCCGCTGGCGGTGAAGCCGCAGGGCGCCGCGCACGCGGGATGGCCGGAGAGATTGAAGGGACGCGTGCAGCGCAGCAGCGCGGCTCGCACGTCCGCCGGGCCGTCGCCCAGCGTCGTCTCGCGCTCGCCGAGCACGGGCGCGGCGAGCGGTGTCGCCGGCGACAGGAGCACGTCGCGTCGGGCCAGGACTTCGTCGACCTCGCGCGCGACGAGCGCGCGAACCTGCTGCGATCGGACGTAGTGCGCGCCGCTCACGAACGCGCCCAGCCGGAGCCGCTCGCGCACGTCGGGCTGGTAGTCCTGGGGCCGGGATCGCATCCACGCGGCGTGATACGCGAGCGCCTCCGACGCCACGATCGCGGCGGAGGCCGTGGCCACGTGCGTGACCTGCGTCAGGTTCACCTCGTCCACGACCGCGCCGGCGCGCTCGAGCTCTCTGGCGGCCGCCTCGACCGCGGCCTTCACTTCCGCAGCCGCGACGTCGGTGAAATGAGCGCGCAGCAATCCCACTCGCAGGCCCTTCACGTCGCCGGTGAGCGCTGCGCCGTAGTCGGGCACCGGCAGAATGCTCGAGGTCGGGTCGGCCGGATCGTAGCCGGCGATGGCGCCGAGCATCAGCGCGCAGTCCCGTCCGGAGCGCGTCATCGGGCCCACGTGATCCATCGACCACGCGAGCGGGAGTACGCCGGCTCGGCTCACGCGGCCGTAGGTCGGCTTGAGCCCGGTGATGCCGCAGAGCGAGGCCGGGATCCGGATCGACCCGCCGGTGTCGGAGCCGAGCGAGCCCGGCGCCAGACCGGCCGCGACGGCCGCGCCGGAGCCCGAGGACGACCCGCCGGTGATGCGGTGAGCGTCTGCGCTCCAGGGGTTACGCGCGTCGCCGTAGTGCGCGTTGATGCCCTCGGGCCCGTACGCGAACTCGTGCATGTTGAGCTTGCCGAGCATGATCGCGCCCGCCCTCGTGAGCCGGGCCACGACCGTCGCGTCCGCGGTCGGCACCGAGTCGGCCAGGATCTTCGAGCCACCGGTCGTGCGTACGCCGTTCGTCGAATAGAGGTCCTTCGGGGCCCACGGAACTCCGTGCAGCGGGCCGACGGGCCGTCCGGCCATCAGCTCGGCCTCGGCCGCGCGCGCCGACACGAGCGCCGCGTCGGCGCACACCGTGATGAACGCGCGAAGCGTGCCGTCGAGGGCGGCGATGCGATCGAGGTGGGCGCGCACGACCTCGACCGGAGAAACTTGCTTGGTCATGATCATGCGGCCGAGATCGGCCATCGAAGCCCAGCCGAGCTCGCTCATCAGATCACCCGGTACTGAGTCGTCGGCTCGACGTCGCCGAGCGGCAGCGCGTCCAGGCGCTCCAGCGCCTCCAGGAGACGCTCGACCGCCGGGCGGATCGGCTCGAGCTCGGCGTCGCTCCAGTCGAACCCGCCGAGCGCCGCCGTACGCTTCAGCATCTCCACGCTTATTTCCATGCGCGCGAGCATACCACTAGAATGTGAGGCCATGGCCGTCCCGCTGACGCTCGTCACCGATCCGAACGATCCCGGCGCGCGCCGCACGCTGACGGTCGCGCCGGGCACGACCATTCTCAAGGCGGCTCACGCAGGCGGTGTGGATATCACGGCGACGTGCGGAGGGCGCGGCCGGTGCACGTCGTGCCGGGTCAAGTTCCTGGCAGGTCTGCCCCCGCCGCCGACGATCATGGACGAGGTCCAGCTCGGCGACGACCTCGTCCGCGAGGGCTATCGCCTGGCCTGTCAGTGCGTGCTGCACGAGGCCGTCACCGTCCAGCCGGCGCCGCCGCTCGACGAGCGCTCGTTCCAGATCCTCGGCGCCGGGCCCGGCGTGCGGCAGTTCGGTCGCGTCCTGCTCGATTCCGGCATCGCCAAACAGGTGATCAAGGTCGCCGTGCCACGAGAGGAGCATCACCAGACCTCCGATCTCGAGCAGCTGCTCGCGGCCGTCGGCCTCACCACCGCCGACGTCGTGCCGGCGGTGTTGCAGAGGTTACCGTCCGCACTTCGCGACGACCCGACCGGTGTGACCGTGACGACGTTCGCCGAGGGTGGCGCGTCGGCCGGCGAGTCGACCGGCCGGCAGCGGATCCTCGCGGTGGAGCGCGGCGACACCGCCCTGATGAAGTTCGGCCTGGCGATCGACGTCGGCACGACGAGCGTCGTGACCACCCTGGTCGAGCTCGAGTCGGGCGAGCAGCTCGCGTCGGTCTCGAGCCTGAATCCGCAAACAGTCTTCGGCGGCGACCTCATGTCGCGCATCGCCTTCGCCCAGTTCAACCCGGGCAATCTCCGCAAGCTCCACACGCGGATCGTCGGTCTCCTGAACCAGCACATCGCGCAGATCTGCCGAGACTCCGGCGTGCTCGCGAAGTGGATCTACAAGGTCGTCGTGGTTGGCAACACGTGCATGCACCACATCCTCCTCGGCATCGATCCCTCGCACGTGGGCCTGGCCCCCTATGCGCCCGTGATGCGCCACGCGGTGACCCTGTCGGCCCGTGAGCTCTTCCTGAAGATCGCGCCGGAGGCGCGCGTGTGCTTCTTGCCGCTCGTGGCGGGGTTCGTCGGCGCCGACGCGGTCGGCGTGGCGCTCGCCACACGGATTTATGACAGCGCCGAGATCCGCATCGCCGTCGACATCGGGACCAACGGCGAGGTGCTGCTGGGCTCGCGCGACCGCCTCTGGGCGTGCTCGGCGCCGGCTGGGCCGGCGCTCGAGGGTGCCCAGATCCGCCACGGCATGCGCGGCGCGCTCGGGGCCATCGACCGCGTGACGGTGGACGACGACATCCACGTCCACACGATCGGTGAGACCGACGCGCTCGGCATCTGCGGCTCGGGGATCATCGACCTGCTGGCGGGGCTCCTCGACCGCGGGGTCATCGACTGGACGGGCTTGATCCAGGTCGACCTGCGCGACTCGCTCCCGCCCAGGCTCGCCGCGCGCGTCGTGATGCGAGGCGAGGAGCGGCAAGTCATCGTGCTCCGGCCGGGTGAAGCCGGCGCGCGGCAGGAGATCGTGCTCACCCAGGACGACGTCCGTCAGGTCCAGCTGGCGAAGGGCGCGATCGCCTCCGGTGTCACGATGCTCCAGCACGTCGCGGGCGTTCCGGCCGAGGCGATCTCGGAGCTGATGCTGGCGGGCGGCTTCGGCAACTACGTGTCGGTCGAGAGCGCGCTCAGGATCGGCTTGATCCCGCCGCTGCCCCGCGAGCGGATCCGCTACGTCGGCAACGCCGCCTCGCTCGGCGCTCAGCTCTGTCTCGTGTCCGAGACCGAGCGCGCGCGCGCCGAGACCGTGGCGGCGCGGATCGAGCACGTGTCGCTCGCGGCGCATCCGGATTTCGAGGGGATCTTCGTGGACTGTATGAACTTCCCGCAAGCGCGATGACCCGACGAGACAATGGGCGCGTGATGTCGGGGACGATCGCCGGGACGGAGGTCGGCGCGCTCAGCACCTCGCTCGACGCGCGCTGGATGATGGCGTATTCCGCCGCGCTCGGTGTGGACGATCCGCGATACTTTGACACGCTGGCCGCGGAAGGTCCCGTCGCCCACCCGCTCTTCTCGGTGTGCTACGAGTGGCCGGCCGTCCTCGCGCTGCGGGCCAAGGCCGTCAAGGAGTCGTGGGCGCTTCTCGGCGTCCACTCGACTCATCATGTGGTCATCCACCGGCTCCCCTCCGCTGCCGATCGGCTGCTCACGCGCGCCCAGATCATCGTGGTACGGCCGAGCCGCGCCGGCACGCTCGTCGTCGCGCGCCTCTCGACCGTGGACCGGAACGGACGGCCGGTGACGACGACCGACTACGGCTCCGTCTATCGCGGCATCACGACCGAGGGCGAGCGGCGCGCTCAGGTCGAGCCCCTCGCCCGACCTGCGCCGCCGGCCTCTGGCGAGACGCGCTGGAGCGCGCCCGTCCCGGTCGCGTCTCGCGCGTCGCACGTGTACTCCGAATGCGCGCGCATCTGGAATCCGATCCACACCGACATCGCCGTCGCTCGCTCGGCCGGGCTGGCGGCGCCGATCCTTCACGGCTCGGCGACCCTCGCGCTGGCCGTGTCGCAAGTGATCGGGCAGGACCTCGACGGCGACCCGGCGCGCGTCAAGGAGATCGCCGTGCGCTTCACCGGGTTGGTGTTCATGCCATCGACCGTCACGGTGCGCGGCCGCGGACGCGCGGGCGATCTGCTCGCGTTCGACGCCGTCGACGAGCGGGGTGAGCCGGTGCTGAGCGACGGAGTGATACGCGCATGAAGCAGATGAGTCGACGCGAACGCGTTCTTGCCGCGCTCAATCGCCAGCCGGTCGACCGCGTACCCTACGCGGTGTGGCGCCATTTCCCCAGCGTCGATCACTCGCCGGCCGGACTGGCCCAGGCGACGCTTCGATTCCACGAGCGCTATGGCTCGGACTTCCTCAAGATCACCCCGCGCGGCGGCTACGCCGTCGAGGCCTGGGGCTGCGTGGAGAGCGACGCCGTTCGCGAGGACGGCCATCGCCCTTGCGCCAGCTGCGCGGTGCGATCGCCGGAGGACTGGAAGAAGATCCGCGCCCTCGATCCCGCCGCCGCGCCCGGCTGGGCGGAGGAGATCGAGACGATCATCCGCCTGGGCTTCGATCGTCGGATCGGCGACGCGCCGGTGGTGCCGACACTCTTCTCCCCGCTCTCGCTCGCCAGGAAGCTGTCGGGGGATCGGCTTCAGCACGATCTGCGGGACCACCCCGACGCGGTCACGGGGGCGCTCGAGGCGATCACCGAGACCTTGGTCAAGTTCGCCCAGCTCGCGCTCACGGAGGGCGTGTCGGGCATCTTCTACTCGATCCAGGCAGCCAGCCGGTCGGCTAGCTCGGAGGAAGACTACGCGCGCTTCGGCGAGCCCTACGACCGGCAGTTCCTGGACGCGATCGAGGCGCAGTCGACCCTGACGATCATCCACTGCCACGGCGACGGGCTCATGTTCGATCGGCTGGCGCGCCTGCCGGGCCACGCCTGGAACTGGGACGATCGCGCGACGCCGCCGTCGTTGCGGGAGGGGGCCGCCAAGGTTCCGGGAGCGGTCATCGGCGGGCTGCATCAGTGGAAGACCCTGCGGGACGGCACGGCGGAGGACGCCGTCGGCGAGACGCGCGACGCGATCGCTCAGACCGGCGGCACGGGACTCATCGTCGGCCCGGGCTGCGTGCTACCGATGAACACTCCCGACGCGAACGTCGCGGCCGTCGTGCAAGCGCTCGGCGGCCCGCTCAAGAAAATCCCCGGAGTGGCGCCCTGAGGGCGTCACTTCGCCAGGTTGAAGCGGAAGGGGAAGAGTCCTGAAGGCCAAGTGTGATGGCCACGCGCAGTCCGTCGTCGCTCCTGACGTCACCGCGGCCCGTTGTCGCCTGGATGGCGTATTCGCGATGGCGCATGCCCCGAGGAAGAGCGCGACTCTGCACGAGCGGACGCGACCGCTTTCAACGTCGGAGGAGCTGGCCGCGTGCGTCGAGCACGGCGACTCGATCGCCTAATCCGCGCCCGCAGAGGAACGTGCGCCGGTTGATCACCGAATGATCTCGTCTGCTCGCAACAGGATCGTTTGCGGAATCGTCAGGCGGAGAGCTTTGGCCGTCTTCAAGTTGACCACGAGCTCGAACTTCGTGGGTTGTTCAACTGGCAGGTCGGCGGGTTGCGCGCCCTTCAGGATCTTGTCCACATGGCCAGCAGCACGCCGGAAGAGATCGGCAAGACTGGCACCATAGCTCATGAGTGCCCCGGCCTCGGCGAACTGACGTAGCTCGGCGATCATCGGCAGGCGCTGCCGCGTCGCGTAGTCCACGATTTGGCGACGATTCGATACTGTCAGAGGATCGGCAAATGTCACCATCGCGTCGGGATGGTGTCGCCCGAGACTCGAGAAGGCGCGATGGAAGTCATTCGGCCCGCGCACCTCGACCGAATGCAGTGTCACCTTGAGAGCGGCGGCTGTGGCTTCGCTGTCTCTGAACTCCGCGGCCTTTCCCGGGTACGCCGCGTTCCACAACACGGCTACTTGAGTCGCGGTGGCGACAGCTTCTTTCAGTATCGCGAGCCGCTTGCCGCCCAACTCCGGCGCCAGGAGGCTCATGCCGGTCACGTTCCCGCCCGGTCGTGCAAGATTCGCGATGAGGCCGGTACCGACTGGATCCGCGGCGACCAGCATGACGATAGGAATTGTCGTCGTGACTTTTCTGAGCGCCAGAATCGCCGGCTCGCCGAGGCCGCTGACGATTATGTCCGGCTGAAGCCCTACCAATTCCGCTGCGGGCCGAGAATAGCGCTCCGGGCCCTCCACGGCCGCCCGACGCTCGAAGACGAGATTCTGGTTCTCGATCCAACCGTAATCGCGGAGCCCTCCTGTGAATGCTTCCCAAAGCATCCGGAACTCCGGGTCATCTGAGAGTGGCAGGGCGAGCACGCCAACCTTCGCGATCCTTCCCGGCCGCTGCGCTGTAGTCGCGACCGGCGCGACAAGGATGCTCCCGCCCACCATGGTGATGAACGCTCGCCGGTCCATCAATCGGATTATCTGGTCCACGCGTCGTAGCATTGATTGGGTATGGTGATGCGAAGCGCGAGAACGAGCCCGATCAGCCGCAGAGGAAGATGGGCGCTATCCAACGATCTCCTTCTGGAGACTCTGGACAAACGCAACCACGTCGCGCTGTTCGGCCTCCGGCACCCGGAACTTCGCCAACGTCGCCGCCGCGTGACCGAGGAATACATTCCAGTCGCTCTGGCTGATACGCATTCCCCGATGGCAGAGCGCCATGTCCCTGCCGCGGTAGTACACCGGTCCGCCAGCGCTCGCGCACAGGAAGTCAATCAGAGCTGCTTCTCGCGGTTGACGCCGTCTGCTCCACGATGCTCCCAGAAACGGCCAAGCTGTGGATCGGCTTGGGAGTCGGGGCAACGATCATTCGCCACGGCCGCGATCGCATCGTAACCGCCAAGGCGCTAACGACAGGATCACGACATCAGGGTCGTATTTGTCCAGGAGAAGTTCGGCGCGAAGAAAAGCTTGGTCGATCCCGTAGGCGCCAACGCCGGCGTTGAGCACACGCTTGTTCAGGATTTCTTCCAGATGCGCCGCCCACGTCTCACCATCTTCCACCTCGTCCCCAAAAGTGAATGAATCGCCGACCGCCAGAATAGGACGACTTGCAGTCGAGATCGATCTGCCGTTGCTTCGGATGCTGGATGCATCGGCATTCGAGGTCCAGCCCCTGCTAAATTGGCCGGGCGTTGGAATCCAGCCCAGCCTGGGATGATATGCCACGGGTCGAACTCTATTCGAGAGATCGGCGGTCGAGGACTGGACTTGGAACGCCCTTCCACGATGTATTCGAATAACGAGTTCCAGACCCAGCATGGTTGGGCACGCGCTGATCGCCGCCAAAACGATGCCGAGGACCGCGGACTTTCTCATCCCCATGAACCTTCGTGAGTTTGGCACCGCCTGCTTCTCGGGATATTCGGCCGGACGCCGGAGCCTGGCTCTCGGCGTTCCCCTTCAAGATCACCTTACGGCGATTTGGGCGCGGAAGAATCCGAGTAGTGAGCGTGCCTGCCGGGCTACTTCTGCCTCCGCCGTTTCCAGAGGGCGAGCCCGAGTCCTGCCGCCGTGGCGAAGATGAACAGCGTGGTCGGTTCTGGGACTACCTCAACGAAGGCCTCGGGAAAGGTGATGAGCAGCGAGAGAGGGGCGCTACTCGACGATAAGGTCGTCTCGCCCAAGAGCAGCGAGTTTGGTACCCCACCCGTCACCCCATGCACGGTCACATGCAAGGGAAAGCGACTGGACGACTGCACATCGATGTTGACTCCCGCAAGCGTGCCGGTCAGCCCTCCGGTATAGGTCTGGGCAATGAACGCACAACATTCATTGATGACGCCTCCGAGATTCGAGGGTGTCGTGAACGACTGATCGAGGAGCGGAACCGCGTGGCACGGGGCCACTACACCAAGGAGAAGAAGGGGCACGAGGGAGCAACGCCTGATCACGCATTTCGGGAGAGCGGGCCAGAAGTGTTTCACAAATCATCCCTCTCGTTGGATCCGCTGGAGCTATGAGCCGGGATTACCGATATGGACGATGTTCGCTTCCCTCGTGACGCCTCACGAAGCCCGTCGGGCCATGCTGACCGCCACCGATCACGCAGCCATCCACCGAGAGATGCCGGAAAGAGTGATCCGTCTAGCGCGACGGAGAGGCCCGAACCTCGAGCATACGGCGCGATGAGAGCGCGCCATGCCGGGCCGAGTCAAGCCTCGTTTGACCCGCATCTTTAGCGGGTTTCGTTCGTCTAAATCGCTTTTCACCGCCTCGCACCTACACCGCTGATGGGCCACCGTGGTGAACACTGCTGACGGCGCGGCTTCTGGTGGACTGCGTGCCCTTATCGTCTGTCACAGTGGAGAATTTGAGTTTTGTGACCCAGCGTGGATATGTGGATAACCCGCTGACCGCGTGCCCCGCCAGCCTCGGTCATCGTACCGAGTCCCGTCCTCGTGCGGCGGAGAGCATCCGGCGAAGCCAACAGCAGCACGCAGGATCTGGCCGCGATGGGCGCTGAAAAACGGCGGCACGAGCTGCAGAAGCGCCTGCGCACGTCTGCGCTTTGCGGCGTCTCGGCGAGAGGCCGGCTAACCCTGGAGCGAGCGGGCAGTTTCCTCCGAGCTACTTCGCCACGTTGAAGCGGAAGTGACAGATCTCGCCATCCCGCACGACGTAGTCCTTGCCCTCGAGCCGCTGCTGGCCGCGCGCCCGTAGGTCGGCGAACGAGCCCTCGACCGCCACCAGGTCGTCGTAGCTGTTGACCTCGGCGCGGATGAAGCCGCGCTCGATGTCCGAGTGCACGGTCCCCGCGGCCGCCTGCGCCCGCGTGCCTTCCGGGATCGGCCATGCGCGCACCTCGTCCTCACCCACCGTGAAGAAGGAGACGAGCCCGAGCAAGGCGTAGCACTCGCTCAGCACCCGATGGATCGCCGGCTCCGTCAGGCCCAGATCGGCCAGGAAGGCGCGCTGCTCGTCGCCGGCCAGCTCGGCCACCTCGGCCTCGATCACCGCCGACACCCAGCCGATCCGCGTTCGTGCGCGTTGCGCCGCCGCCTCCAGCCCGAGCTTCTGGATCGCGTGCGGTCCGTCGCCGATCGCCTTCTCGTCGAGGTTCAGGCAATGCAAGATCGGCTTCTGCGAGAGAAACGTGAATCCACGAATCGCGCGCGCATCGTCCGGCGTGAGCGAGACCGCGCGCAGCGGCGTCTCGCTCTCGAGGTCTTTCTTGAGGCGCGCGAGGATCGCCTGCTCCTTCACGTCCGCCTCCTTGCGCTGCTTCTTGATCGACGCCTCCAGGCGCTCGAGGCGCCGCTCGACCACTTCCAGGTCGGCCAGGATCAGCTCGGTGTCGAGGTCCTCGATGTCCCGCCTGGGCGCCGGCGCGCCGAGCGCCTCGTCGGCGAAGGCCCGGACGACGTGCAGGAGCGCGTCGGCGTTGCGGAACTCCTTCGTGTCGAGCCCGGCGCGCTCGCCGCGCTCGATGCCCGCCAGGTCGACCACCTCGAAGGTGGCGTAGGTCGTCTTCTTCGGCTTGAAGATGACGGAGAGCCGGTCCACGCGCGGGTCCGGCACCCGCGCGACGCCCGTGTGGAGCTCCGCGCGGCCGGAGTCGTAGCGCGCGGTCGCGACCTTCGAGCCGGTGAGCAGGTTGAAGAGCGTGGTCTTGCCAGACTTGGGGAGCCCGATCAGGCCGATCTTCATGGGGCGATTATGCCAGGTGTCGTATCCTCGAATGCGTTCTGAGCCATCCTTCGAAAGACATGGACCTCAAGGGCGCGGCCGTGGCCGTGCTCATCTCGGTTCTCTGGGGCGCCAACACCGTCGTGATCAAGATGGGCCTCGAGGAGGCCCCGCCGCTTCGTCTGGCGTGCATGCGGTTCGTCGTCGGCGGCGCCGTGATCTGTCTCTGGGCCTGGGCCACCGGCCGCTTTGCCGGCTTCCGGATCGAGCCCGCCGAGTGGCGCCCGCTGGCGCTCTTGGGCCTCCTGTTCAGCGTGCAGATGGCTGCGACGAACGTCGGCACCTGGCTCACCAGCGCGGCGCACGCCTCGGTCCTCATCAACCTCTACGCCGTCCATACCGTCGTGCTCGCCCACTTCCTGATCCCCGGCGATCGGCTCACGATTCGGAAGCTCGCAGGGGTCCTGATCGCCTACTCGGGAATCGTGCTGCTCGGCGCGCGCCAGGTCGCTCACGGCTCGCCCACCCTGCTGGGCGACGTGGTCGTGACGGTGGCCGGTGTCCTCCTCGCCGAGCGCACCGTCTACCTGGCGCGCGCGGTCCAGCGCCTGGACCCGGTGAAGCTTTTGCTGGCCCAGGCGATCGTGGGTACCGCGCTCTTCGTCGTCGTGTCGTCGCTCGTCGAGCCGGCGCCCACCCGCTGGACGTTACGGCTCGCCGGCTCCATCGCCTATCAGGGCATACTGATCTCCGGATTCAACTTCGTCGTGAACCTGGCGCTCCTGCGCCGGTATCGCCCGAGCGCGCTCTCGGCGTTCTTTCTCACCCAGCCGATCTTCGGCGTGATCGCGGCGGCGCTGGTCGCCGGCGACCCGCTGACGCCGGACCTGCTGATCGCGTGCGCGGCGGTGGCGGTGGGAATCGGGCTGACGAGCCGGTAGCGATCGGTCGAATCGCCGGGGCGGCGAGTATAATCGCGTCATGCCGTCGGCCCCGTCGAAGACGCTCGAGATCGTGCCGAACCCGCATCCGGATCGTGACTACGAAGTCACGATGACGGTGCCGGAGTTCACGTGCCTCTGCCCCATGACCGGCCAGCCGGATTTCGCCACGATCCGCATCCGCTACGTGCCGGACCGGCATCTGGTCGAGCTGAAGTCGCTGAAGCTCTATCTCTGGTCGTTCAGGCAAGAAGGAGCGTTTCACGAGGACGTGACCAACCGGATCCTCAACGACTTCGTGACCGTCGCCAACCCGCGCTGGCTCGAGGTAACGGGCGACTTCAACGTGCGCGGCGGGATCAAGACCGAAGTGCGCGTCACCCACGGCAAGCGCCCGGACGTCTGAGGCGTCTCGCCCAGCCGCGACGTCGCGTCGGCGTCACGTCGCGAGAGCCAGGAGCACCATCCCGAGCAGCATCACCAAGGCGCCCAGCGCCGACTCCCTCACCTTCTGACCCTCGCCGAACGCGAGGACCCCGATCGCCATCGCGAACAGGATCTCGACCTGCTTGACCGCCTCCACGTATGAGGAGAGCGTGAGCGTGTAGGCCTTGCCCTGGCTCAAGGTCGTCAGCGCCGCGAACAGACCGAGCGCGATGAATTCCTTCCAGTAGCGCGGCACCGCCTTGAAGTGGCGTGCCGAGGTCGTCAGCGCCAGCGGCGTCACGACGAGGCTCGCCGCCAGATAGGTGCCGAACGTGCCGACGGCGGTGTTGGAGGCGAGGATCGCTTTCTTGATCGTGATGACCGACGGCGCATAGAGCAGCGCCGCCAGCAGGGTGTAGCGCTGGCCGCGATCGGTGAAGAGGACGCGCAGCGGAGCGAGCGGCGAGACTTTTGCGCTCCGGATGTTCAGGAGATACACGCCGGCCGCGCTCAGCAACACCCCCGCCACGCCCATGGCGCTCGGCTGCTCGCCGATCAGCACCCCCATGCCCAGGAGGATCAGGAGGCTCACCTTCCAGAGCGCGGTGACGAGCGAGATCTGCGAGAGCTTCAGGGCCTTCGAGAGCGCGAGGGTCGAGAGCGTCTGGCAGACGCCGAAGAGCAGGCACCAGACGAAGAAGCCGGGCTTGAGCTCGGGCCAGCCGCTGGCCACGCAGGCGATGAAGGCGAACGGCAGGAGGAACGTGAAGCGGCCCCAGACGTTGATGTACTCGTCCAGCGAGTGGCCGAGACGCTTCATCGTCGTGTTGCGAAGGACCTGGAACAGGGCGGCCGCCAGCGACAGGAGGAGCCACATGGTGCGCGATCCTATTCCGCGAGCGGGCCCGGGGTCAGAGCTCGAGCGCGACCTTGATGGAGTTGGCGTCCGCGTGCGCCGCGAACGCCTCGCCGATGCGGTCGAGGCCGAACCGGTGGGTGATCAGCGGCCCGGTCCTGACCGCGCCGCTGTCGACGAGTTGGAGCGCCTCGGGAAATTCGTCTTGATAGATCATCGAGCCCGTCAAGGTGACCTCGCGGCGTACGACCGAGAAGAACGACACCGACGTGGGCTCGTGAGGCAGCCCGGTGAGTACGATGCGGCCGCCGGGCCGAACCAGCTCGAGCGCGTGCGAGACCGCCTCGGGCGTGCCGGCGGTCTCGACGACCAGATCCACGCCTTCGCGCCCGGAAAACCGCCGGGCGGCGTCAGCGGGCTGGCCCTCGGAGGTCGCGTGCGTGATCTCGGCGCCGAGCTCGCTCGCGAGGGCGAAGCGCCGTCGCGAGCGGCTCACGACGATCACCCGCGCCCCGCGGGCGCGAAGGACCTGGAGGGCCAGGAGCCCGAGTGTGCCGGCACCCACGATCGCCGCGGTCTCGCCTCGCTTCGGCGCCCCGCGCGCGACGGCGCGGACGACGACGGCAAGCGGCTCGGCGAGCAAGAGCGCGTCGGATCCGGCGCTCGCCGCCGCGCGCCAACAACACTGCGCGGGGACGCGGACGAGCTCGGCGAAGCCGCCGTCGACGTTGATGCCGATCGTGGTCCGCGACAGGCAGAGGTTGCGATTGCCTTCGCGGCACAGCGGGCATCGTCCGCACGAATAGTTCGGCTCGACGACCACCGGATCACCCGGGGCGACCCGCGTCACGTCCGGCGCGACCGCCTCGACGCGGCCGACGAGCTCGTGGCCCATCACGCGCGGATATGCGACGGGTCTCGCGCCCGACCAGATCTCGTAGTCTGTGCCGCACAGACCCGCCGCGGTGATGCGGACGATCGCCTCGCCCGGCTCCGGGCGTGGCTCGCGCACGCTTTCGAGGCGAAGATCGCGTGGCCCGTGAAGCCTCGCCGCTTTCATCGCGCACAGCCTACTCGACGGCTCACCCTCGGGCAACCTACGCGGCCGAGTGGCCGCCGTCCAGGAAGAGCGTCTGGCCGGTCATGAAGTCGGAGCTCGCGGAGGCGAGGTAGACGGCCAGCGGGCCGATCTCCTCCGCCCGCCCGATGCGACGGGCCGGGATGTCGCGCGTCAGCCGCTGGTTGATCGCCGGATCGGCGAACGCTTCATTGGTCATGTCCGTCGCGAACCAGCCGGGGGCGATCGCGTTCACCTGAATGTTGTGCCGCGCCCACTCGACGCCGAGCGTGCGCGTGAGCGCGATGATGCCACCCTTCGTCGCGCCGTAGACCGTGTAGCCCGGCAGGCCGACCTGACCGAGCACCGAGGCCACGTTGATCACCTTGCCGGACTTCTGGGCGATCAGGTGAGGGGCGGCCGCGCGGCAGCCGTTGAAGACGCCGGTCAGGTTCACGTCGAGCATGAACCGCCAGTCCTCCGGCGTCATCTCGACGAGCGGCGCCACCTTCGCGACGCCCGAGTTGTTGACGACGATGTCGAGACGGCCCAGCTCGCGGATCGTCCGCTGCACGAGCGCCTCGACCTCGGGGTAGCTCGAGACGTCGGTCGGCGCGACGAGCGCTCGGCCCCCGGACGCGGCCAGGCGCGCCGTCTCCTCGAGCGCCTCTTTCGATCGGGCGGCCAGCGTGACGTCTGCGCCGGCCCCGGCCAGCGCCACCGCGATCGCGCGACCGAGGCCGCGGCTGGCGCCGGTGACGATCGCGACCTTGCCGGCGAGGACCCCCGGCTCCGCGGTCAGCGGTAGAGCTCCTCGATCGCGTCCTTGTACTTCTGCGAGACGACCTTGCGCTTCACCTTCAGCGTCGGGGTGAGCTCGCCGCCGTCGAGGGAGAAATCGGTGGGCAGCACCGTGAAGCGCTTGATCTTCGCGTAGGACTGAAGCTGCGTGTTCTTCTCCTCGACCGTGCGGCCGACGCGCTCGGCCACCTTCGGATGCTTCACGATGGCCGCCGCCTCGCTGGTCAGGATCCCCTGCTCGCGCGCGAACTTCGAGAGCTCTTCGGGGTTGATCGTGATCAGCGCCACCGGATACGGACGCCGGTCGCCGTAGACCATCACCTGGCTGATGAACGGATCGGCCTTGAGGAGGTTCTCGATGTTCTGCGGCGCGATGTTCATGCCGCCCGCCGTCACGATCAGGTCCTTCTTCCGATCGGTGATAACGAGGAAGCCGTCCTGGTCGACCGTTCCGATGTCGCCCGTGTGGAACCACCCGTCCGGATCGAAGACCTCGCGCGTCGCTTCGGGCTGCTTGTAGTAGCCGAGCGTGGCGATGTTGGGGCCGCGCGCCAGGATCTCACCGTCCTCGGCGATGCGCAGCTGGACTCCCGGCAGGGTCTGGCCGACCGATCCGAACTTGAAGCGGTCGGGCCGGTTGAACGTGAGCGCCGGGCACGTTTCGGTGAGACCGTAGCCCTCGAGAAGGAGAATGCCGGCGGCATGGAAGAACTCGGCGATATCGCGCGCGAGCGGCGCGCCGCCGGACACGGCCCACTGCAGTCGCCCGCCGAGCGCGGCGTGGAGCTTCGAGAAGACGAGCTTGTGGGCGACCTTTCGCTTGAGCTCCAGGGTCGCCGGCACGGGCTGGCCGCGCTGCTGATGGCGGCTCACGTCGCGCCCGACCGACACCGCCCAGCTGAAGATCTTCTTCTTCGCCGGCGAGCCCGCCTCGACGCCGGCGAGGATCTTTCCGTACACCTTCTCGAAGACGCGCGGCACGCTGCAGATGAAATGCGGGCGCGTCTCCTTGAGATTCTCTCCCACCTTGTCGAGGTTCTCGGCGAACGCCGTGGTCAGCCCGTGGGTGACGCCGAGGAACGACTCGAGCCGCGCGAACGAGTGCGCGAGCGGCAGGAACAGGAGGTGCACCCACCCCTCCTGAACCGGGGTCGCTTGCTTGGAGGCGGTCACGGCGGCGACGTGATTGCCGTGTGTCTGCATGACTCCCTTGGGGGGGCCGGTGGTGCCCGAGGTGTAGACGATCGTCGCCAGATCGGTCGGCCGAGTGGAGGCGACGCGGTCGGCGAGCGTGCTCTTGTGCGCCGCGACGTTTTCACGGCCCAGCCGGCGGAGCGACTCCCACGTCATCACGATCTTCGGAGGCTGGGGCGCGTCGTAGCCGGCGATGACGATGATCTGCTGGAGCGCCGGCATCTTGTCGCGCGCCTGCAAGACTTTCGCGAGCTGAGCGGAGTCCTCGACGATGATCGTCTTGGCTCCCGAATCGTTCACGACGTAGGAGATGAGATCCGGCGGATACGTCGGATAGACTGGGACCGTCACGCAGCCCGCGCTGAAGATCGCGAAATCGGCCTGGACCCATTCGGCCCGGCTCGTCGACAGCAGGGCGACCATCTCACCCTTCTCGCGGCCCAGCGCGATCAGGCCCAGGCCCACCTCGCGGACGACATCGCCCACCTCACGCCAGGTGATCGTCTTCCAGTCGGCGCCCTGCTTGAACTGCTGCGCGGGACGGTCACCACTGCGCTCGACGCGATCCCAGAACATCCGAGCGAGGGTGTCGGTGGCCATAGGGTCCTCCGTCTAAAGCATCAATCT
The DNA here is from genome assembly GCA_003221615.1 of Candidatus Rokuibacteriota bacterium. GTDB lineage: Bacteria > Methylomirabilota > Methylomirabilia > Rokubacteriales > CSP1-6 > AR31. The sequence continues at coordinate 18,853 of QHSQ01000160.1, forward strand.
GAAAGGGATAACCGACCGTAGCACATGGCTGATAACGCGGTGCGCGAAATAATCGTTGACGGCGTAACGCGACGCGTTATACTCGAATCCGAGTCGTGCGAATCGAAGAAGTCGAACGAAAAGAAACGCGATCCAAGCAGGAGGGGACGAAATGGACGATCAGAAGAGAGCGCAGGAGATGTTCGGTCAGCTCACGGGGAAGGTGGTCGAGACGATGACGGTGTGGGCGGACGCCAATCAGCGCGTGCTTCGCGAGCTGGTCGAGCTCTCGACGGCCACGGCGAAGGAAGGCGTGAGGCTCTGCGGCGAGCTACAGCAGGGCGCCCTCGAAACGCTCCGGAGCTCCCAGACCGCCGCTGCGGCGCACTGGCAGAGCGCCTGGGCGGACGGCACGAAGGATCCAGGGCACCTGTATCAGAAGGCGCTCATGACCGGCGTCGACGGCGTCGAGAAGGCGTTCAAGCTCATGGAAGGTCAGGCGCAGGCAATCACCCGCTCGGCCGAGCGGCTTCAGACGTCGGCGGAGCAGGCCGGCAAGGGCATCCAGGAGACCTACACGGCCATCGTCGAGAAGATGAAGGACGTCTACCAGAGCTAGAGACGGCTACTTCTGATTCTTACGTTTCTCGAGCCGCTCCTCGAGGGAGCGTAGACGCTCACGCAGCGTCGAGACTTCCTCGCGGAGCTGCTCGGCATCCGGCTCGGCGGCCCCGTCGCGCCGCGGCTCGACGCGAGGCGCGGACATCCCCCACCCGGCTCTCGAGGCCCAGTCCTGGAAGATGCGCTCCATCTCTCGCTGACTCGACACGATGCCCTCGAGACTGGACTTCATCGACCGCTGGACGAAATCCTGCCACGCTTCGCCGTGCTTGATGAGCTGGTGAAGGAACGCGGTCGGGAGCGCGGCGCGATGGTTGCGCTCGTTCTCGAGAATGATCTGGGCCAGGGTCACCGAGGTCAGATCCTCACCGGAGGCAGCGTCCACGACGGCGATCTCCTTGCCCGCGCGGATCATCTCCTCGATCTCCTCGAGGGTGACGTACCGACTCTCCTGCGTATCGTAGAGCTTTCTGTTCGAGTACCGCTTGATGACGTACGCCATGGCATTCCTCTACGGGGTGGCCCTTGAGGGTCACTATGAATGGCGTAACACCCCGCGTCAAGAGCCTGGCCCGGAGACACCGTGCTAGACTGACGATCCACGCCCACAGGAGGTGGCTCTCATGAAGCTCAAGGGGCGCACCGCGCTCGTCACCGGAGGATCTCGCGGCATCGGGCGCGCCATCGCGTTGGCCCTTGCCGAGGAAGGCGCCGACGTCGCCATCAATTACGTCTCGAGCGAGCCCGCGGCCAAGGAAGTCGTCGAGCAGATCCGGAAGATCGGGCGGCAGTCGGTCCTCGCGCAGGCCGACGTCGGCGACTATCCCGACACGTTCCGGATGGCGCAGGACGTCCTGAAGGAGTTCGGCCATCTGGACATCCTCGTCAACAACGCGGGAATCAACTCGGACAAGACGTTCGTCAAAATGGACCACGCGTCCTGGCGCAAGGTGCTTGCCATCAATCTCGACGGGGTCTTCAACTGCACCAAGGTCTTCGTCGACCAGATGCTCCGGCAGGAGTGGGGCCGCGTCGTGAACATCACGTCGGTGATCGGCCAGATCGGCAACTTCGGTCAGGCCAACTACGCGGCCTCGAAGGCCGGCGTCGCGGCGTTCACGAAGTCGCTCGCGAAGGAGCTCGCCGGCAAGGGCGTCACGGTGAACGCGGTAGCGCCGGGCTTCATCGAGACGGACATGGTCCAGGGAATCCCGGACAAGGTACGCGACAAGCTCTTGAGCCAGATCCCGCTGAGGCGCTTTGGAACGGTGGAGGAAGTCGGTCGCGCGGTCGTCTATCTCGTCTCGTCCGACGGCGACTACATCACCGGCGCTGAGCTCTCGATCAACGGCGGACTGCTGATGTAACGAGCGCGGCCCACAGCCGCATGGCGTGGGCCGCCATCGCCCAGGGCTGGATCGCGAGCGCCGCGAGGGATCCAGCGCGGCGCGACCGTTCGTCGTACACGACGCGCGCCTTCGACGGCATCACCCACGCTTCGCCCGACAGCACCTCTTCGCCCCGCTGGTTCATACAGACCGTCTGAAGGCGGAGGCGATTGCGCTCGCGAACCACCTCGAGCACGTGGACTCGCGCCGTGATCGTATCCCCCGCCTTGACGGGCTTGATGAACTTGAGGCTCTGGGAGAGATACACGGCGCCGGGCCCCGGGAGCTGCGTGCCGATGACCGCCGAGATCAGTCCGGCGGTGAAGATGCCCGGCGCGATGGGTTCCTTGAACGGAGTCGTCGCCGCGTAGTCGGCGTCGCTGTGGACGGGATTCAGATCGCCCACGGCGTCGATGAAGCTGGCGATGTCGTCCTCTTCGACCTGCCGGACCAGCTCGGCGTGATCGCCGGGAGCGAGATCCGCGATCGTCCTGCCGATCATCGGGGCTCTCGCTCCGCGAGGCGCCGCAGCTTGGCGCTGATCGAGTCCTCGAGGCGGTCGATCCGATCTTCGAGCTCGACGAGCTGTTTCGCGATCGCCGTCAGCTGGGTGCGCGACGGCAGGTTGAGCGCCTGCAGCGCCTGCTCGATCTGCTGATCCATGGCCTTCTTCGCCGGCGCGGCGGCGACCAGGATCTGGTCGAGCGACTGGCCCATCAGCTTCGCGAACTGTTCGGTGCCCATCGCCTGGCCGAGCACCCTGGACCAGGCTTCGATCCACTGATCGAGGAACTGCTTCCATTGCGTGACGAGCTCGGGGGTGGCCGGGGTCCGCGAGAACAGCTTGGCCCAGGTCTGAACTCCCTGGTCGAGCACGGGACGCCAGAACGCGGTGGGATCCGGCGTCGGCGGGGCAGACGCGGCGGTGGTCGGGCTGATCAAGCGCATCCAGGCCTGGGCGCCTTCCTCGAACTGCTTCCGCCACTGCTCGAACAGCTGGCTCGGACCTGACCCGTCACCCATCATTGCTCTAATGTTACGCCATCGTGACGCCGCGCGTCAACGAACGCGTTGTGAATCAAGAGCTACGAGCGCGGAGCCAGCCAGGCCGACACCTTGGGCCAGCAATGGACGGCGGCGCCCCGCCCGGCGATGAGCGAGATGTGTCCGCCGGGCAGCTCGATGTACTCCTTCTCGCGGCTGCCGACGCTGTCGATGAGGGCGCGTACGCATTCGGGCGGCGCGATGTAATCTTCCTTCGCGCCCACGACGAAGATGGGGCACGTGATGCGCTCGAGCCGGATCGGCCGGCCGCCCATGACGAGCTCACCGCGGAAGAGCTTGTTGTCCTGGTAGAAGTCCCTCACCCACTGACGGAAGAACTCGCCGGGAAACGCCACGTACTCGTTCGCCCACTTGTTCAGCGCCTGGAATCCCTCGACGTACTTGTCGTTCCACAGGTTCCACCAGAGATTCAGGTTGGTCGACAGGTCCATCGTCGGCTTGAGGAGCTTGAAGCCCGCCTTCACCATGTCGGCCGGGATCGAGCCGAGCGTATCGACGAAGCGGTCGACGTTGAAATTCTCCTTGCCGAGCCAGAGCCCGAAGAGCCCGACCTTCGTGAAGTCGATAGGGCCGGCCATGTTGACGAAGTTCTTCACCTGCACCTCGGGGTGCGAGGCGACGAACGACGCCGAGATCGGCGCGCCCATGCAGTAGCCGAGCACGGAGAGCTCCTCCGTGCCCGACGTCTCCAGCACGCGCCGGGCCATCCGCGGCAGGATCTTGGTCACGCACTCGTCGACCGTCAGATCGTTGTCTTCCGGGCCGAAGACGCCCCAGTCGAGCAGGTAGAAGTCGAAGCCCTGCCGCGTCATGTGCTCGATGAAGCTGCCGCCCGGTAGAAGGTCGAAGATGTACGGCCGGCTGATGCCGAGGTTCGGCACGAACAGCACCGGCGTCCGATGGGTCCGCGCCGACTCGTAGCGGTACAGGCGCGACTTGTTCCGCTTGTAGACCTCCACGCGCGGCGTCTGGCCCGTCTTCGGCTCGACCGGGTTCGTCACCATGCCCTGGAGGTTCCGGAGCCGGCGGAATCCCCGCTCGAGCTCCTCTTGCCACTGTTTGATCGTCTCGGCGGGCGCGTCGGCGGCGAATCCGCTCGAGAACCGCTCGACGACGTCGGCGAAGCGCTCCTGTCCCATCGTCGGCCTACATCTGGAACATCGAGCCGAGCTTCATCGCGAGCCCCATGTCCCCCTTGACCTTCAGCTTGCCCGACATGAACAGCATCTGGCCGGACTGCTTGCCGGAGAGCATGTCGAGCCAGTCCTGGGCCGAGATCTGAAGCGTCAGGTTCGGATTCGTGCCCGCTCCCTGGTTGACGGTGCATGCGCCGTCTTTGATGACGGCATGCCAGGTGCCGCCGCCGTCGCCGCTCACGTCGTACTGGATCACCGCGGTGGTGCCGGCGGCCTTGTCGGTCCGGAACCGTGAAGCCATCGCGTCGAACGTCTCCTTCACCGTGGGCATCGTGTCCTCCCTGTCTTTCCTCATTTTTTGATTTCGCGTCGGGGTGCCTTCGCAGGGCTCCGGCACCCGACGTTCGGCGATCAAAACGTAAAAAGGTCCATTCCGCCGGTCACCGTGAGCACCGCGCCCGTGATGTAGCGCGCACGCTCCGAACAGAGGAAGGCGACGGCGTTGGCCACGTCCTCGGGCTCTCCCTCGCGCTGCATCGCCACGCGCTTGACCATCCGGTCGTAGAGCGGGCTCAGCTTCGCGTTCGGCGCGATGATCCCGGGCGCGATCGCGTTGCACGTGACGTTGTAGCGGGCGCCCTCGAGCGCGACGGATTTGGCGAAGCCGATCAGCCCGATCTTGCTCGTTGCGTACGCGGTCTGGCCGAAGCCCCCCATAAGGCCGGCGATCGACGCCATGCAAACGATCCGTCCCCAGCGCCGCTCACGCATCCCCGGGAACACCGCCTTCGTGACCTTGTACGTCCCGGTGACGTTCACCGCCAGGTTCAGCTCCCAGTCCTCGTCCTTCATGTCCTTGAGCTGGGCCACCGTGTAGATCAGCCCGGCGTTGTTCACGCAGATGTCGACCGGGCCGAGATCGCGCTCGACTCGGCGCACCACATCCTGGATCTGAGCCGACTCGCGGATGTCGCACGCGTACCCTCGAGCGCGCCCGCCGGAGGCCTCGATCTCGCCGGCCGCGCCGGCGGCGCCGTCGCCGTCGAGATCCAGGATCGCGATCGCGCAGCCCTCGGCGGCCAGCGCGACGGCGTCGGCCTTGCCGAGACTCCGCGCCGCGCCCGTCACGAGCGCGATCTTGCCGCGGATCCCGAGGTCCATCCTACTTCCCCTTGAAGTCCGGCTCGCGCTTGGCGAAGAACGCCTGGATGCCTTCCGAGGCGTCCTCGGTCTTGAGCGACTTGAGAAACGCGCGCACCTCGACGTCGGTCGCCTTGTCGATCGGCGCGTCGAGCCCTTCGTCGACCGCCTCGATGATAAGCCGGGTCGCGATCGGCGGGCGCTTCGCGATCGCGCGCGCGAGCGCCTTCGCCTCGTTGAGCGTCTCGCCATCCTTCGTGAGCCGGTTGGCCAGGCCGAGCGCGAGGCACTCCGGGGCCGGCACCTGCGTGCCCAGGATCAGGAACTCGAGCGCCTTGGTCCGGCCGATCAGGCGCGGCATCCGCTGCGAGCCGCCGAAGCCCGGCGTGATGCCCAGGTTCGACTCGGTCTGTCCCATCCGCGCGGTCTCCTTGACCAGTCGGAAGTGGCAGGCCATCGCGATCTCGCAACCCCCGCCGAGGGCGTGGCCGTTGATCGCGGCGATGACGGGCTTCGAGAACCTCTCGATCTTGCGCATCACGCTGTTGCCGAATCGGATGAAGGTGTCGACGTCGCCGCCCGAGAAGGCCGACCCCAGATCGGCGCCGGCGCAGAAGATGCGGTCGCCCGCGCCGGTGATGATGACCGAGCGAACCGCGTCGTCGTTCTCCACCGAGTTGAGCGCGGCGTTGAGGTCCCGGACGAGCTCGACGCTGATCGCGTTGGCGGGCGGACGGTTGAGCGTGATGACCGCGAAGCTCTCCTCACGCGCAAAGAGCAGGGTCTCAAACGCCATGGGCGCACACTCCCTTGAGGAAGATTGTCGCGACGGGCTCGGCCGCCTCGGTGAGCCGATAGGCGCGCTTGCCGAGCACCCAGGAGGTCGCCAGCTGATCCATCGCGCCGAAGAGCATCTTGGTCGCGATCTTCACCGGCAGGTCACGACGGATCTGCCCGGAGGCCGCGCCCTCCTCGAGCACATCGTTGATCACGCCGAAGTAGGCGGAGACCTCGTGCGCCGAGGCGCCGCGGAAGAACTTCTGTCCCTGCCGCAGCTCGACTTGCAGCACCTCCGCGAGCTCGGGGTTCTCCTCGAGCACCCGGAAATGCAGGGCTACGATCTTCCGGACCTTGGCCAGCGGGTCGCGCTCGGCGGCGACCTCGCGGCGCACGGAGGCCACCCACCCCGCCATCTTTTCGCGAAAGAGCGTCACGAGGATCTCGTCCTTGGTCTTGAAGTAGAGGTAGATCGTGCCGCTCGCGATGCCCGCCTCGCGCGCGATGTCCGAGACGCGCGAGTTGTAGTAGCCGTTACGCGCGAAGACGCGGATCGCGGCGTCGATGATCTGTTGGGGCTTGTCGGGATCGCGCATGAATTCTGACTGAACCGCCGTTCATTTTACGGGCGCTCCCACGGAGAATCAACCTCGACGTCTGGATTGTCGGACGCGCGCGGCTCAGACGCCGCGGTAGACCTCGCGCCGGCGGACGCTTCGCTGGAACTCGACGTACGCCTTGCGCGTCATGCCCGGGACCTTGTTCGCGATCACCTCTCGGGCCCCGGCGGCGCCGTCCCAGAGAAGGTCGACGGCCATCGCCGCCATCGCCCGGGCCGGCATCACATACGCGAGATGTCGGTCGACGATCTCGTAATCGGCCGCATGCCCGGTGCCGCGCGCGCCGCCCATGTAGGGATGGAGCACCGGGATCACCTGGCTCAGGTCGCCCATGTCGGTCGAGCCCGTGCGATGGCCCGCCTCGCGGCACTCGCCGGCCCCGAAGAGGGCGTCGGCGTTTCGCCGGAAGGCGCGCGCCATCGTCGCGTCGGTACGCAGCGGCAGATAGCCAGGCAGGGTGTCGATCTCGACCTCGGCGCCGAGGGCCAGGGCACCGGCCCGGAGCGCCCGGTCGACCTTCTCGTTGGCGTCGCGTATGCCCTCGAGCGTGCGACCGCGGACGTACGTCTCGATCCGCGCTTCACCGGGGATCACGTTCACCTGCGAGCCGCCGTGCGTCAGGATCGGGTGGACGCGGATCGTGTCGTCGTCGCGGAAGGTCTCGCGCAGCGCATTGATCCCCGCCAGCGCGATCTGGGCCGCGTAGAGCGCGTTGATGCCCAGGTGGGGCGCGCCGCCGGCGTGCGCCGCGCGCCCGATGAAGCGCGCCGTCTTGCCGAAGCGGCCGTTGTTGGAGCCCGGAACGCACGCCGGGCCGTCCTCGGCCCGCGGCGTGGTGTGGATCATCATCGCGAGGTCGACGTCGTCCAGGTGGCCCAGACGCAGCAGCTCGCACTTGCCGCCGAGGAATTCGAGTCGCCCTTCGCGAACCTCGTTGAGCCGCCACTGGAGGTCGCCGCCTTCCTCGGCCGGGACGGCCATCAGGGCGAGACGGCCTCGCAGATGCTCGAACGCCCTGGTCGTCACGAGACCGATCGCGGCGCCGATCAGGCCCGCGATCTGAGCGTTGTGGCCGCAGGCGTGAACCGCGCCCGTCGTGGGATCGGCCTCGGGATGGCCGGCGACAACGAGCGCGTCGAGCTCGCCCAGGAGCGCGAACGTCGGCCCTGGTCCCTCGCCGCCGGCCACGTCGGCGCGCACGCCCGTGAGGGCGAGCCCGGTCCGCGGCGTCAGACCGAGCTTGCGAAGCTTCGACTCGACGAGGGCCGCGGTTCGCGACTCCTTGAAGCCGAGCTCCGGGTGGCGGCGGATCGTTTCTCCGACCTCGATGATCTCATCGGCGTGGCGCTCGATCGCCTCGTCGACGGTTCGCTTGAGCTCGTCCCGAGTCACGGTACTTTCTCCTCTCCCACCTTTCCTCCTCCCCCCGCCCGGCGGCCTGGCGTAGGATATGACGGACTCGCGCCCCGAAGCGGCGCAATCTCGAGCATCTGACCCAGACCCGGGAGAGTGGACATGAAGGCTGCGGCGGCCGTCGCGGAAGTTCTCAAGCGTGAAGGCGTGAAATTCCTCATCGGATACCCCGTCAACCCGATCATCGAAGCCGCGGCGGAGGCCGACATCCGCACGATCATCGTCCGCCAGGAGCGAACGGGGCTGCACATGGCGGATGCCGTCAGCCGGATCTCGTCGGGCGAGCGGATCGGCGTGTTCGCGATGCAGCACGGCCCGGGCTCCGAGAACGCCTTCGGTGGCGTCGCCCAGGCGTATGGCGACTCGGTGCCGATCATCGTGCTGCCGGGCGGCTATCCGCGGCGGATCACGAACATCCAGCCGAACTTCAACTCGTTTCTGAACTTCCAGCACGTGACCAAGTGGTGCGAGCAGGTCATCGTGCCCGACGCGGTGGTCGACGCGATGCGCCGCGCCTTCACCCAGGTGAAGAACGGGCGCCCGCGGCCGGTCCTCATCGAGTTCCCGGTTGACCTTCTGCGTGAGGACGTCCCGGAGCCGATCAACTACACGCCGGCGCCGCGGCTCAAGTCGGCGCCGGATCCGCGCGACGTCTCCAGGGTGGCCGAGGCGCTGGTGGCCGCGCAGCGGCCCGTGATCTACGCCGGCCAAGGCGTGCACTACGCCCGAGCGTGGCCGGTGCTCCGCGATCTCGCCGAGCTGCTCGAGGCGCCGGTGACGACGAGCCTTCAGGGCAAGAGCGCGTTCCCCGAGAACCATCCGCTGTCGCTCGGCTCGGGCGGGCGCTCGATCTCCAAGCAGCTCCACCACTTCCTCACGAACGCCGACCTTATCTTCGGAATCGGCTGTAGTTTCGCGACGACGAACTACGGCGTCGCGATGCCGAAGGGCAAGCGCATCGCTCACGCCACCCTGGACCCCACCGACATCAACAAGGACGTGCCCGCCGAGCTGGCGCTGGTCGGCGACGCCGGCCTCACGCTGCAGGCGCTGCTGGTCGAGGTCAAGGATCGTCTCAAGGGCAGCCCCCGTGGCCGCTTCTCGGCCGTCACGCAGGAGATCAAGGACCTCAAGAGCGAGTGGCTGGCCAAGTGGACCCCGCGGCTCACGCAGGACACCAAGCCCCTGTCCCCGTACCGCGTGATCTGGGACCTCATGCACACGGTCGACGTCGCCAACACGATCATCACGCACGACGCCGGCAGCCCACGGGACCAGATCTCGCCGTTCTGGGAGCCGATCGCGCCGCTCAGCTACATCGGCTGGGGCAAGACGACGCAGCTCGGCTACGGGCTCGGCCTCGCGATGGGGGCGAAGCTCGCCGCGCCCGAGAAGCTGTGCGTGAACGTCTGGGGTGATGCCGCGATCGGCTTCACCGGGATGGATTTCGAGACGGCCGTCCGGGAGCGGATCCCGATTCTCTCGATCCTGCTCAACAACTTCTCGATGGCGATCGAGCTGAAGATCATGAAGACGGCGACGGCCAAGTACCGCTCGACCGACATCAGCGGCGACTACGCGGCGATGGCTCGCGCGTTCGGCGGCCACGGAGAGCGCGTCACCGAGCCCTCCGAGATCGTGCCGGCCATCCGGCGCGCCATCAAGAAGACGCAGGAGGGCACGCCGGTGCTCCTCGAGTTCCTCACCGAGAAGGCCGAAGACTTCTCGATGTTCTAGGCCGTCGTGCAGATCAAGTACCGGATCGGCATCATGCCCGGGCCGTGGCCCGGGGGCCCGCCCAGCGAGGGCGTGGATTTTTTCTGGCGGCTCATCGACGTCTGCGAGCGGACCGAGATCGACTCGATCTGGTTCTCGGACCGGCTCTCATCGCCCCTGCCCGTCCTCGAGCCCATGACGACGATGGCGGCGGTCGCCGCGCGGACGCGGCGGCTCAAGTTCGGGCCGAGCGTGCTGATCGCCCCGTTCAGGTCGCCGGTGCTGGCGGCGCGTCAGCTCGCGATGCTCGACTATCTTTCCGGGGGCCGGGTGCTTCCGGCCGTCGGTATCGGCGTCGAGCAGGAACGTGAGTTCCTCGCCGCCGGCGTCCCGTTCCGCGAGCGCGGGCGGCGCACCGACGAAGCGATCCAGGTCATGCGGCGGTGCTGGGAGGAGCCCGAGGTGACGTTCGCGGGCGAGTTCTGGCGCCTCGAGCGCATCACGGTGCTACCGCGCCCGGTGCAGCAGCCGATGCCGCTGTGGGTCGGCGGCAACAGCGAGGCGGCGATGCGCCGGGCCGGCCGCATGGGAGACGGCTGGATCCCGTCGTTCATCACGCCCGATCAATTCCGCGTCGGCGTCGACAAGACGCTGACCTTCGCCGCCGAGGCCGGGCGCGAGGTGCCGGGCGACCACTTCGGGACGCTCGTGAATTTCTGCCTCGACTCCGATCCGGCGGTCGCCCGCGCGATCGCGCTCCCCTTCATTCCGCGCGGGCGGGTCGATGCGCCGACGCTCGACGCCTGCACCGCGTTCGGGCCGGCCGCGCTCGTCAGCGAGCGACTCGAGCAGTACGTCCAGGGCGGCGGCTCGAAGTTCGTGCTACGACCGATGTGCCCGCCCGAGCGGATGCTCGAGCAGCTCGAGCGGCTCGCCGCCGACGTGATCCCGGCCTTCCATAACCGCTGAGCAACCGCTGAGCTTCGGTTGCGCCGGCTGGCGGATCAGCGGCCCTGGAGAATCTCGATCAAGAGGCCCGGGTCGACGTTGCCGCCCGAGATCACGACACCGACGCGTGCCCCGCGAGCGAGCTTGCCGGCCAAGACCGCGGCGGCGCCGACCGCGCCGGTCGGCTCGGCGATCACGCGGACCCTGAGCGCCATGAAGCGGACCGCCGCGACGATCTCGGCGTCGCTCACGAGCGCGACCTCGCTCAGGTTCTCGCGCAGGATCGGAAACGTGAGCTCGCCCGGGCTCTGCGGGCGGATCCCGTCGGCGATCGTGGGCGGCGGCGGGATCGTGACTCGCTCGCCCTTCTGCAGCGACAGATAGGTGTCGTTCGCGGTGTCGGCCTCCACGCCGACGACCGCGATCCCCGGCGAGAGGCTCCGCGCCACCGTGCTGCACCCGGCCATGAGCCCGCCACCGCCGACCGGCGTGACGAGCGCGTCGAGCGACGGAATCTCCTCGAACAGCTCGAGGGCCGCGGTGCCCTGACCGGCCATGATCGCGGGATCGTCGTACGGCGGTACCAGGACGCGTCCCGTCTCCTCGACGAGCCGCCGGGCGACCGCGGCGCGGTCGTCCTTCAGCCGATCGTAGAAGACGATCTCGGCTCCATAGCCGCGGGTTGCGTCGACCTTGAGTGTCGGCGCGTCCGTCGGCATGCAGATGATGGCGGTGGTGCCGACCATGCGCGCCGCGAGCGCGACGCCCTGCGCGTGATTGCCGGACGAGTACGCCACGACGCCGCGCGCGCGCTCGGCGGCGGTGAGCGTCAGGAGCTTGTTCAGGGCGCCGCGGATCTTGAACGAGCCGGCGCGCTGGAGGTTCTCGCACTTGAAGAAGACGCGGCACCCGCTCGCATCGTCGAACGCCGCCGACGAGATGACGGGCGTGCGGTCGACGCGGCCGGCGACGCGCTGGGCGGCGGTGCGTACGTCGTCGATCGTCAGCAAAGAATCCGCGCTCATCGTTCGGCGATTATCCCAGAGCCGGCGAGGTCCGATCAACCCTCGCGGTATACTCGCCGCATGCGCAAGTCGGTGATCGCCCTCGTCGTTCTCTTGCTGGCGACCGGCTGCTCGCTAATCTCGATCGACCTCACGCCGCGGATCAAGCCGCTCGAGGAGCGCACGGTCGAGGGCCACGGCACGGCGAAGATCCTCCTGACGGACGTCTCGGGATTTCTGAGCGAGGAGGGGCAGACCCAGACCCTGGTCATCGGCGCGCCGCCGCCGCGCGTGCCGCTGCTCGTGCGCTTCCGGGAGGAGCTGAAGAAGGCCGCCGATGATTCGGACGTGAAGGCCCTCATCGTCCGGATCAACAGCCCGGGTGGGACGGTGACGGCGTCCGACATCATGTTCAAAGAGCTGCAGCTGTTCAAGCGCACCGCCAAGGTTCCCGTGATCGCCGTGATGATGGACGTCGCGGCCTCGGGCGGCTACTACGTCGCGCTGGCGGCCGACACGATCGTCGCCCACCCGACGACGGTGACGGGCTCGATCGGCGTCATCATGGTGACCGTGAACGCCGAGGGGCTCATGCAGAAGCTCGGGATCTCGGCGGCGGCGATCAAGTCGGGCGAGCGCAAGGACATGGGCAGCCCGTTCAGGGCGCTCACCGGCGAGGAGCGGCAGATCTTCCAGTCCGTGATCGACGGGCTCCAGGGCCAGTTCCTGGCGCGGCTCGTCGAAGCCCGCAAGCTCCCGATGGACACCGCGAAGGGGCTCGCGGACGGTCGCGTGTACACCGCGCAGCAGGCGCTCGACCTCAAGCTCATCGACCGGATCGGTTACATGGACGACGTGCTCGAGCTCACGCGGCGGGCCATCAAGGTCGACGAGGCCAAGGTGGTCGTCTATCAGCGGCCGTCGGAGTATCGCGCGACCTACTACGCGAGATCCGAGACGCCGGCCGGCAGTCTCGACGCGAGCGTCTCGCGGATCGCGTCGGTCGTCGGAGCCGGTCCGGGTTTCTTCTACCTCTGGTGGCCCTGAGTCCCGCGGGGCTCCTCGAGCTTCTCGAAGCCGACGCAGGCGAGCACCGGTAGTCGCGGGTATTTCGCGAAGCGCTCGTCGGTTCGGCTCAGGCCGCACAACACAAACGACGCGCCCTTCGCCGAGGTGACCTCCCGCGCGTGAGCGCAGTCGGCGCAGAGGCCGCCGGCCCCGACGCGGCGGCTTGGCATCACGGACCGTCCGCGACCAGGTCGAGATAGTGCTTGACGATCCGGGCGGTGGCGCCCCAGATCGTGTCGCCGTTGTAGTCGAAGAAGTAGACGGGACGTCGCACGCCCTCGCGCTCCCACTCCTCGACCCTGAGGCCGCCGGGTCTGGAGATCGCCGCGAACGGCACCTCGATCACGCGCTCGATCTCGGCGCCGTCAGGTCGCCAGGCGACGGGCTCGTGGATCACGCCGATCCAGGGCGTGATGACGAAGTTGGTCGCGAAGGTTTCGGTGTCGTCGAGCGCGCCCAGCGGCTCGACTGCGGCCCTCGGCAGCCCGATCTCTTCCTCGCACTCCCGGAGTGCCGCGGCGAGGAGCGAGGCGTCCTCGGGATCGACGGTGCCGCCTGGAAAGCCGATCTGCCCGCGATGAGACCCGACGGTATCGGTCCGTTTCGCGAACACGAGGTAAGGCTCGCCCCGCTCGATGAGCGGCACCAGCACCGCCGCCCGAACGAGCGGGCCGGGCGGTACGACACGACGCTCACGCGCCGCGAGCCGCCGGCGCGTGAGCTCTGCGAGCTCGTCGAGGGTCACGAATCTGGGATGCCCGACTCGGTGCTCACGCCGGCGCCGGCGAAGGCGACGGCGCGGCGGGCGTCGAGAAACAGCCGCGCCAGCCGACGAAGCGCATCGCTCACCGGCGAAGCCGCCTCCAGACGCGCAGGGCCATCGCGGAGAGCCAGGCACCCTCGACCGGTACGGTCGGCCGGGCGAGGCACAGCCAGATCACGCATCCCGCGAACACCAGGGCGCCGGCGGCGGCCAGCGCGATGTTGATCCCGACGCCGCCGACCGCGCTCCACGACGCCGTGAGGATCGTGAACAACGCGTTGTTGATGACGTGGCACACCACCGCCGGGAGGGCGCTCCCCGTCAGCTCCGTGATCCAGCCCAGGTACAGGCCGAGCGCCAGCGCCAGGAGACCGTGGAGCCAGTCCAGATGGAAGACCCCGAAGCAGAACGCGGTGATGCTCACGGCCGCCGCGCGCGGCAGGCGCTGGACGAGTCGCGTCTGCATGTACCCGCGGAAGAACATCTCCTCGGCGGTGCCCGCGACAACGCCGACGATGATCACGGCGAGGAACAGATCGGGGCCGACGGCCTGTGCGAGCGCCTGGCGGATCATCACCATGTTGCCGTGCTGGGCCAGGCCGGCGAGCGCGGTCAGCGAGTCGAGCGTCTGGCCCAGCGCCAGGGTCCCCAGGACCATCAGCAGGAGCGTGCGGCCGGTCTCGCTGCCGGGCATTAGACGGAGCGAGGCCGGCGTCGCGCTGCCACTCGCGATCAGGGCCGTCAAGATGAACGCCGTGGACGACGCGATGGTCAGGGCGAGCAACCCCGGCAGCCCCTCGAACACGGCGCGCTCGGAGAGATCGGGATAGAGGGACCGCACGATGGCCGCCGCCAGCAGCGAGAACGCGACGATCGTGACGAACGCGGCGAGGCACGACAGGAAGACCGGCCAGAGCCGTGGACGATCGGTCGACTCCCGGCCCGCGTCAGTCAGAGTCGCGGACCCTCGACGTGCCACTTCGTGGCCTGCTGGTAGGCGTGTCCCAGGCGCAACGTCGTCGCCTCGTCGAACGCGCGCCCGACGATCTGCAGGGCCAGCGGCCGGCCGTCCTTTGAAAATCCGCACGGCACGGTGAGCGCGGGCAGTCCGAGCCCGTTGAACGGGCGCGTGAGCCTCGAGAATCGTCCCATCCGGCTGACGACGTCGTCCACGGAGCCCGACTTCACCGCCTCGAGCGCCGGCGCGGGCTCAGGGATCACGGGGGCGACCAACGCGTCGACCTCCGCGAAAACTTCCGCGATGAACTCGCGTGTGAGGCGCGCACGCAGCCGCAAAGCCTGGAGATAGTCGTGCGCCGAGACGTGGAAGCCGACCTCGAGCCGGGCTCGGACCGCTGGCTGGAGCTCGTGGGGTCGATCGCGCGCGAGGCGCGTGTGCAGGGCCGCGGACTCCGAGCGCGAGATGACGTTGCCGATGTCCGTGAGCGTGCGGGGGTCGGGGACGCGAACGGGCGTGACGAGCACGTCGAGGCCCGCGAGGACGTCCGCCGCCCCGCGGACCGCGGCGTCCATCTCGGCGTCGATCCCGTCGAAGTAGTAGTTCTCGGGAATGCCGACCCGCAGACCGACGACCGGGCTCTCCAGCATCCGCTGGTAGTATGGAACGCGGCGGCGGCTGGACGTCGCGTCCCGCGGGTCGTGCCCCGCGACGATCTCGAGCAGCAGTGCGGTGTCGGCGACGGTTCGGGTCAACGGCCCGAGGTGATCCATCGACCACGACAGCGGCATCACCCCGGCGCGGCTCACGCGCCCGTACGTGGGCTTGAGGCCGACGACGCCGCAGCACGCCGCCGGCAGCCTGATGGAGCCGCCGGTGTCGCTGCCGAGC
>QHSQ01000321.1 GCA_003221615.1 Candidatus Rokuibacteriota bacterium
AGCCCTAGAAAGCTCAACGCGGCCTCGATGACGATGGCATTGCCCAGCCACACGCTCGCGAGGACCAGAATCGGCGCGAACACGTTCGGCAGCACGTGTCGCGCCACGATCCGAGCCGGCGAGGCCCCCAAGGCCTGCGCCGCATCGATGAACGTGTGCTGCTTGATCGCGAGCACGGTGCCCCGTACGACCCGCGAGGCTCCCGGCGCGATCACCAGCGCGATGACGAGAATGATGTTGGTGAGACTCTGCCCCAGCACCGACATCACCGCCAGGGCCAGTACGATCCCTGGAATCGCCATGGTGGTATCGACGCCCCGCTGAATGACCTGATCCAGCTTCCCCTCCCAGTACCCGGACACCAGCCCGACGACGGTCCCGAGCAGGGTCCCGATCATCACCGACGCGAGCCCCACGACGAGCGAGACCCGCGCGCCGTAGACGATCCGACTCAGAACATCGCGCCCGAGTGGATCCGTCCCCAACGGGAACGCGGCGGTGGGCGCCTGCATGCGAATCGGCAACCCGCGCTCGTTCAGATTGAACTCGTAGGGGTCCCGGGGCGCCAACACCGGCGCCAGAATCGCGACGACGACCAGCCCGAGGACGATCATCGCGCTCACCGCGCCGAGCGGCTTGCGCCGCGCGAGCAGCCACACCACGCCCCAGCCATGCCGCAGGGCGGAAAGTGCCCCCAGGCCCCCAGGCGACACGGCGGGCGCAGCGTCAGCGGTAACGGATTCGCGGATCAAGCCAGGCGTAGCTCAGGTCGACGAGTAAGTTCGTCACCACGATCACCACCGCGAAGAACAGCACCGCGCCCTGGATCAGGGTGTAGTCGCGCAGCAGAACGGCGTCGAGCATCAGGCTGCCGACGCCGGGCTGCAGGAAGATGAACTCCACGATCACGGTGCCTCCGAGCAGCACCGAGAACTGCTGGCCGATGACCGTGATGACCGGGATGAATGCGTTCTTCAGCGCGTGCCGCACGATCACCGCGCGCTCGCGCGCGCCCTTGGCGCGCGCGGTGCGGATGTAGTCCTGTCGCAGCACCTCGAGCAGCGACGAGCGTGTCATCCGCATCGACACCGCCGCCAGCCGCGCCCCGATGATGAAAGCTGGGATCAGGAGCTGGCCGAGGCAGCGCCCGGGATCCTCCCAGAGCGGCGCGAAGCCGATGGGCGGGATCCATTGCACCCAGATCGCGAGGAACGTGATGATCACGGTGGCCAGCCAGAAGTCCGGGAGCGACAAGCCCAGGACGGCCAAGAAGCGGGCGACGTAGTCGCTCACGGTGTCCTGTCTCACCGCGGAGAGCACGCCGATCGGGAGCGCGATGAGCATGGCGACGATGATCGACATCACGGCCAGATGGGACGTCAGGTTGATGCGCTTCAGGAGTTCTTGGGTCACGGGGCGGCGGGTGATCAGCGAGCGGCCGAGGTCGCCCTGCACCGCGCTCGTGATCCAGCTGCGGTACTGGACGAGGAACGGACGCTCGAGGCCGAGCTCCTGGCGGGCGCGCGACAGGATCTCGGGGGTGGGGGCGGCGGCCTGGTCGAGCTGCATGATGACGGCGTCGCCGGGCAGGATGCGCACCAGCGAGAAGATCACGAGCGACACGAGCCACAACACCAGCAACCCGTGCAGGAAGCGGCGCGCGATGTACATCCGCATCGCTGGCTTACTGAGCGAATTTCTCGAACTTCCGGCTCGGCGCCTTCTCCGTCATCCAGGCGGTCTTGGCTTCATATGAGCAGTACCCGGGGAACCAGCAATAGGGGTTCGCGCCCGCGTGGACGTACGCCTGACCGATGCGGTAGTGCGGCGGGACGATCGTCGTGATGCGGTACACGTTCTTTCGCAGGTGATCCCAGATGGCGCGCTGGAGGGCCGGCCGCTTCTCACCGGGATCCAGGCGCCACGTGGCGAGCAGATCGTCCAGCTTCGGGTCACTGATCCCTTCCCGGTTGATCGTCCGGGGGAACGACGAGTGGTAACGCAAGTACACCCAGTCCATGAAGCTCGGTCCCGCCCCGATGGGGCTGAAGGCGGCCAGCGTGTGCGGAAAGGGCTGGACGCCCGCGGCCTTGGCGATCCAGGTCGAGGTCTCGAGCTGCTTCAGCTTCACGCGGACGCCCACGTCGCCGAAGAATCGCGCGACGAGCTGAACGAATTCGTTGAAGGTCCAGCCCTGGAACTCGGCCCACTCCAGCTCCATGTCGAAGCCCTTCGAATAGCCGGCCGCGGCGAGAAGCTCCCTGGCCTTCTTCACGTTGTGTTCATAGTTGGGGCCGAGGTTGGCGTACGTATAGTCCGCGCGCTTGGTGTAGCCGGCGAGGGCCCAGGGAAACGGACCGTACAGCGCCGCATCGCCCCGGTTGATCACCTCGGCCACGACCTCACGGTTGATGGCCATCGAGAGGGCCTGGCGGACGCGCACGTCGCTGTAGGGCGCCTTGTCGAGCGCCATGCTCACGCCGTAGTCGCCCCATCCGTACGATGGCACGCGGTAGAGCTGCATATCGGGAACGGTCTTCATCAGCGCATAGAGCACGTCCAGGATGGAGACCCGCATCACGTCGAGCTGCCGCGTCCGGAACAGTGCCGTGTCCGTGGCCGGGTCCTTGGTGAAGAACAAACGCACGGCATCGACGTAGGGCAGTTGCCGCCCGTCCTTGTCCTTCAGGTAGTAGTCGGGATTGCGCACGAGCAGCGCGCCCTCCCCGGGGGCGAACTCCTTCAGCATGAACGCACCGGTACCGATGGGATTCTCGGCCAGACCGCCAGGCGCTTCGACGGCCTCGCGTGGCACGATCACCGGCGACAGCGAATCGACCACGTTGAGGTAGAACTTCGGGTCGGGCATCGAGAGCTCGAACTTGACGGTGTACTTGTCGACGACCTGAATCGCTTTGACGAGCGCGGCGCGGGTGGAGTACTGCGCCTTGTCCTTCAGCAATTCGTACGAGTACTTCACGTCCTCGGCGGTCATCTCTCGCCCGTTGACGGGCGGCCGGTTGTGGAACTTCACGCCTTGCCGGAGCTTGAAGATCCACGTCGAGGGATTGACCATTTCCCAGCTCGTGGCCAGGGTCTTCCGGATCACCGGAGTTCGCTGGACCTCGGGGAAATACCAGGTCGCCTCCCACTCCGTGAGGGTGTCCCAGACCAGCGCAAGCTCCGGACGATAGCCCGCGGTGGGATCGAAGGCCCTGACGGTTGCGGGAAAGTGCAACACGCCGCCATAGCGGGGCGGTGAGGGTGGGACGGGGGGCTGGACAGGATACCGAGTGTCCAGCTCCTTGATGAAGGCCGGCGCGGCGTAGGCAAATCCCGGCGCATCGCCGGCGGTCGGTGGCTTCTCCTGCGCCGCCGCTGTGGAGGGATACCAGGCGAGCACGATCAGGGCGATGTTGCAGGCGAGGGACGACACGACCGTCTTCATCTCTCTACTCCTTCTACGGAGTGAGGATCACGAAGGTCGCGAGCACCCCACACCGCGGCGCGAGAGCCGGACTGTCGAGAAACGGCCCGATGCTACGTCGTCACACGGGAGCGGTCAAGCCGAGAGGCCCGGCTGCGTGGTACAAGGAGGTCATGAGCACCATGACAGACGAGCAGAAGCGGATCCGCGGATACCTCGAAGCCCAGGGCGCCAAGCTTCCCCCGCCGGCGATCGTCGAGAAAGTTCGCGAGGCGATGGGGCGACTGCGCACCGCCGCCGCGGCGGTTCCACCCGCGCGGTTCGCTGAAGCACCCGCGTCGGGCGAGTGGAGCGCGAACGAGGTGATGGCCCACGTCGTAGACGCCGGACGCCACTTCGGTGAGGGGATATTGCGGGCACTCGACGGTCTGCCGCCGGGTGAGCGGCGCCACGCCGACGAGCGGCCCGCCGTGGGACACCACACCGCTTCCGAGTGGCTCGCGACACTCGACCACGATCGCGAGGCCTTGTTCGAGCGCGCCCTGCGTGCCGATCCGGCGGCGCGGCTCGAGCAGTCGATCTCCCACGGCTTCTTCGGCATGCTCAACTGGCGCGAAACGTTGCTCTTCATCCGCATCCACGACCTCGATCACGCCGGCCAGCTCGAGAAGATCGCCACGGCGCTGAACACGCGCCCCTGATGCGAGTCGCGATCTCGCTGCGCCTCGCCAACGACGACTGGACGCGGGCGAGTACCTGGGTGGGCGAGGCCGAGCGGCTCGGCGTCGACTGCGTGTGGTCGGCGGAGGCGTGGGGCCACGACGCGGTCACGCCGCTGGCGTTCCTCGCCGCGCGGACGACCCGGATCAAGCTGGGATCGGGGATCATGCAGGCCGGCACGCGCACGCCGGCGCTGATCGCGATGACGGCGATGAGCCTCGCGTCCATGTCCGGCGGTCGATTCCGCCTCGGGCTCGGAGTGAGCGGCCCCCAGGTGATCGAAGGCTGGCACGGCATCCGATTCGATCGTCCGGTCCAGCGGATGCGCGAGACGGCCGAGATCGTCCGCCGCGCGGTCCGCGGCGAGCGGCTGGAGTACTCGGGATCGGTCTACACGCTGCCGTTGCCGGGCGGCGAGGGCAAGGCGCTCCGGTCGGCCGCCAAAGCCCAGCCCGGGATTCCGATCTACCTCGCGACCTTGTCGCCGAAGAGCCTGGAGCTGACGGGGGAGATCGCCGACGGCTGGCTCGGCACCTCCTTCATGCCCGACCATGCGCGCGTGTTCTTCGACCACATCGCCGCCGGCGCCGCGCGCGCCGGCCGCACGCTGGGCGCGCTCGACCTCCAGGCGGGCGGCGTGGTGGCGTTCGGCGATGATCTCGAGCGCCTGATCGCGCCGCGCAAACCCGGGCTCGCGTTCTCGCTCGGCGCGATGGGCTCGCGGCGGCACAACTTCTACAACGATGCCTACAAGCGCGCCGGCTATACCGACGCGGCCACCGAGGTGCAGCGGCTCTGGCTCGACGGCAAGCGCGAGGAGGCGGCGGCGCGCGTACCCGACGAGCTCGTGCTCAAGACGAACCTGCTCGGCACCGAGAAGATGGTCCGCGAGCGCCTGGCGAAGTACCACGACGCCGGAGTGACGACGCTGAGGGTCGAGCCGGCCGCCGACGATCTCGAGACGCGCGTGTCGACGCTCGGCCGGCTGATGGACCTGGTCAAGTCGGCGTCCGCATTACCTTCGGGGTAATTGATCTCTCGACCGGTCCGGGTGAGGATGCCGGCAGGGGGACGATCGCCATGCTGCAGGTCGCCTTCGCCGGAACCTTCTCGGCCACGCTCGAGCCCTCCGTGCGCGCGCGCCTGACGATGCCATGCGATGTCGTCATGGGCGACGAAACCGGGATCGTCTCGCGGCTCGGCGACGTCGACGTGCTGGTCACCCTGGCCTTCAACCGCGAGATGGCGGCGGCCGCGAAGAATCTGAAGCTCGTCCAGGTCCCGGGCGCGGGGCTCGATCGCATCGACCGCTCGGCGCTGCCCGCCGGCGCCTCGCTCGCCAACGTCTATGGCCACGAGGTCGGTATCGCCGAGTACGTGCTCGGGGCGATGCTCGCGCTGACTCGCAGCTTCTGTCGGATCGACGCGTCACTGAGGCGCGGTGTGTGGGAGAGCCAGTGGGGCGTTGGCGGCTCCCCGCCCGCGCCGTGGCCGGAGCTGGCGGGAAAGACGCTCGGCATTCTGGGCTACGGTCGGATCGGACAGGCCCTCGCGCGGCGCGCCCGGGCGTTCGACATGGACGTGTGCGCGATCCGGCGCGACGTGAGAAGCTCCGCAGCCGATGGGTTGTCGCTGCTCGCGGGGCCCGACGCGCTCGACGAGGTCTTGCGGCGGGCCGACTATCTGGCGGTCACGCTTTCGCTCAACGACCAGACGCGCGGGCTCGTCGGCGAGCGCGAGCTCGCGCTCATGAAGCCGACCGCCGTGCTCGTCAACGTCGCGCGCGCCGAGATCCTCGACGAGGACGCCCTCTATCGAGCGCTGCAGGAACAGCGCCTCGCGGCGGCGGCCCTCGACGTCTGGTATCGATATCCCAAGAGCGCCGAGCCGACCTTTCCCGCGAAGCGGCCTTTCCACGAGCTCGCCAACGTGCTGATGACCCCGCACGTGTCCGGCTGGACCGAGGGCATGCTGGAGGCCAGAGCCACGCTGATCGCCGAGAACATCCAGCGAACCGCCCGAGGAGAGCCGCCGCTGAACCGTATTCGCTGACCTGACAGGCGACTCCGCTCTGCGCGCGCCCGTCTTCTACGGCTGGATCATCGTGGCCGCCGGCTTCGTCACCATGGCGGTCGGCGTCAACGCCCGTACCGCGTTCTCGCTCCTCTTCCCGCCGATCCTCGACGAGTTCGGCTGGGAGCGCGGCGTGACCGCGGGCGCGTT
>QHSQ01000161.1 GCA_003221615.1 Candidatus Rokuibacteriota bacterium
CCAGCGGCGTGATGCCGCCGTCGCGGTCGCTGACGTGCTGGAACCCCTTCGCCGAGTCGGTCACCGTCTTGCCGTCGCCATCGACGACCCAGCCCGACGGGAGCGGCTTGTGGTTGAGCTTGTAGACGCGGACCTTCCCGGCGGCGACGGTCGTCGTCGCCATGTCGAGCTCGAACGGCGCGTTGCGCTTGGCCGGAGCGGCGAAGGCGAGCGGGTTCGTTCCCATGACGGGCTCGGCCCCGAACGTCGGCACCATGGTCACGCCGCGCGTGGCCGAGGTCACCATGCCGATCACCCCTCGGTCGGCGGCGATCCGCGCGTAGCAGCCCGCCGCGCCGAAGTGATGCGAGTTGAACACCGCGACGACTCCGACGCCGACCGCGAGGCACTTGTCGACCGCCAGGTTCATCCCGTACGCGGCGGGCGGGTGGCCGAGCGAGGCGTCGGCATCGATGAGCGCCATCGCCGGCGTCTCGCGCACCTTCTTGAAGGTCGGACGCATGTTGAGCCGGCCGTTGCGGAACTCCTGGTCGTAGGTCGGGAGCATCCCGATGCCGTGCGAATCGACGCCTCGCAGATCGGTCTCGACCATCATGTCGGCGGTGGTGTCGGCGTGGGCCTCCGACATCCCCCACGCCCGGAAGACGGACACGAGCTGACGGCGAATCTGCTGGGCTGGAACTCGCATGCCCCGCTTTCTCCGAGTCGAGTCGCTCAGCCGCGGCCGACGAACGGCATCTTGTTCGCCATGACCGTCATGAACAGCACGTTCGTGTCGAGCGGCATCCGCGCCATGCAGATGACCGCGTTGGCGACATTCTCCACGTCCATCGTCGGCTCGATCATGGTCGTACCGTTCGGCTGCGGTACGCCCTTGGCCATCCGCTCGGTCATCGGCGTGGCGGCGTTGCCGATGTCGATCTGGCCGCACGCGATGTCGTACTTTCTCCCGTCCAGCGATGTCGCCTTGGTGAGGCCGGTGATCGCGTGCTTGGTCGAGGTGTACGGAGCCGAGTTCGGCCGCGGCGTGTGGGCCGAGATCGAGCCGTTGTTGATGATCCGCCCGCCCCGCGGGTTCTGGTCCTTCATGATCTTGAAGGCTTCCTGCGTGCACAGGAACGAGCCCGTCAGGTTGGTGTCCACCACCGCCTTCCACTGCTCGACGCTCAGGTCTTCCAGAAGGCCGGCGGCGCCGATCCCGGCGTTGTTGAACAGGAGATCGAGCCGGCCGAACGTCTCCGTGGTCCTGGCGAACAAGGCTTGGACGGACGCGGGATCGCTCACGTCGGTCGGGACGACCAGCGTTCGCGAGCCTGACGACTTCCCCTCCACGGCCGCCGCCTCCAGGAGCTCCTTGCGGCGTCCCGCGAATGGGCCGGATCGTATACGCGGCGGCGATGTCCCACGTGCTCTATCCCGACTACTACGGCGACAACGTCGGCCCGCACGGCCGGCAGATGGTCGAGGCGCTGATCACCGTCGTGCGCGAGATGGGACAGACGCTCGCCGCGGCCGCGCCCGACGCGCTCGTCGTCATCGCCGACGATCACTTGAACGTGTTCTCGTTCGACGCGATTCCCGCGTTTTGCGTCCGCGTGGGCCGCTCGGTCAACCGGATGGTCCAGGACGACGCGATCGAGTTCGACCGGGCCCTCGAAGGGCTCCCCGAGCGCTATCCCGTACACGAGGACCTCGCGAACAGCATCCTCGACAAGGGGATGCAGGCCGGATTCGACTTCGCCGCGTCGTGGTCGGCACCACTCGACCACGCCGTCCTGAGCCCGGTCTCGACCCTGTACGGCAGCCGGCCGGTCCCGCCGCTGGTGCCGGTCTGGGTCAACTGCTTCGTCGCGCCTCCGCCGACCGCGAAGCGCTGCTACGCCGTGGGGCGCCACATCGCGCGCGTGGTCGCCGAGGGGCCGTGGAACGTCGCGATCCTCGCCACCGGCGGGCTCAGCCACTTCCCCGAGCTCTCGCTCGCACGGATCGGCCAGTCCGACCCGGTCTTCGACCGGCGCGTCGTCAAGTCGATGGAAGCGGCCGACCACGACGCGCTCGCGGCCCTCACGGCCAAGGAGCTCCACGAGACCGGCTCGCACGAGCTGCTCAACTGGCTGGTCCTGCTGGGCGCGGTGAGCCCCGCGCGCGCACGCGTCCGCTTCTTCGGCGAGATGGGCCGCGTCGACCTGGCGGCGCTCGAGTGGGAGGTCAAATGAGCCGGTACGAGACGAACGTCGTCCTCTATCGCCTGAAGAAGGACCCGGCCTTCCGCAACCGATTCCGCGCCGACCCGCGTGGGTCGCTCGCCGGCGTCGAGCTGACCGACGAGGAGCGCGACGCGTTCGTGCGCTGGGACGCTCGCAAGCTGAACGAGCTCGGCGGCTCGCTCCATCTCTTGATCTCGATCCCCGGGCTCGACGGCCACTGAATCGCATGGTGACCCGGCCGATCACGTTGCGGAGCATCCTGCTGGCCGTTGCCCTTCTGGCAGTCGTCCTCGTCCGGCCAGCCCCCGGGCAGGCTCCGGTCTATCCGGGAGCAACCTGGGCCCGAGTTCCATCCGCCGAACAAGCCGGCTGGTCCGAGGGGAAGCTCAAGGAAGCGCACGCGTACGCAGGCACGATCCACACCGCCGCGGTGATGATCGTCGCCGGCGGCCAGGTTGTCGACGAGTGGGGTGACACCGCCGCGCGCTTCAATATTCACTCCATCCGGAAGAGCTTGCTGAGCGCGCTGTACGGCATTCACGTGCGGGAAGGGCAGATCCAGCTCTCGAAGACGTTGGCCGATCTCGGCATCGACGATCGGAGTCCCCTCACGGCGGTGGAGAAGAGCGCGACGGTGAGCGATCTTCTGAAGGCCCGCTCCGGCGTCTACCATCCCGCGCTGTACGAGACGCCGGGCATGGCGACAGCGCGTCCCGCGCGCGGCAGCTACGCGCCGGGAGTCTTCTGGTACTACAACAACTGGGATTTCAACGCGCTCGGCACGATTTTCGAGCAGGCGACCAGGACGTCGATCTACCAGGATTTCAAGGCGCGGCTCGCCGAACCACTCGAGATGGAGGACTTTCGCCTCGAGGACGGCGAACATTTCCGTGGTCCGGAGTCCGTCCATGCGGCCTATCCCTTCCGGATGACGGCCCGCGACATGGCACGCTTCGGGCTGCTGTACGCGCGCGGCGGTCAGTGGCGCGAACGCTCGATCGTGCCCCGGGAGTGGGTAGAGGAGAGCACGCGCTCGTATTCGAACATCGGCGAAGCGGGCGGCTACGGTTACCTCTGGTGGGTGGCGCCGAACGGCGGGCCGCACTTCACGTCGGCGTACTTCAAAGGTCGCGTGTACTCGGCTCGCGGCGCCGGCGGTCACCACATCGTCGTCGTTCCCTATCTCGACCTCGTCATCGTTCATCGCGTGAACACCGACATCAGGGGTCGGGAGGTCACGAACTCTCAGTTCGGTCATCTCATGCAGCTGATCCTCGACGCTCGAAAGTAGCCTGCCGCCGGGGCGGCCGCTAGAGCTCCCGTAGCGCAAAGGCGATCGGCGCGCGCGCCGCGCGAACGGCGGGCGGCACGCCCCCGACGAGCCCCATCAGCAGCGCGAACGCGAGCCCCATCGCCAGGAGACCGGGCGTGACGCTGAAGGCGAAGGCCAGGTGTGAGAAGGTCTGCCAGTTGATGGTGCCGGTCGTGAGGCCATTCAGCGGCAGGACGACGATGCAGCCCAGGAGACCGCCGACCAGCGCGATGCACAAGGATTCGACCACGAACGAGATGACGATGCTCCCGCTCCCGAACCCGAGCGCCCGGAGCGTGGCGATCTCCCGCGAACGCTCGGCCACCGCCGAGTACATCGTGTTCAGCGCGCCGAAGACCGCGCCGATCCCCATCACCACGGCGATGATCGAGCCCAGCACCGTGATCAGGGTCGTCAGCTGCCGCGACTGCTTGGCGTAGTAGTCGATCTCGCGGTCGATCTGTACGGTCACGCGCGGATCGGAAGTCAGCGCATCCTTGAACGAGGTGAGCGCGTCGGGCGACGTGAGGCGCACCGTGGCCGACTGGAACATGTTGAGCGGACGCTGATACACCTGGCGGAGCACGCTGTAATCGCACCAGAGCTCGGAGTCGTAGGCGGTCCCGCCGCTGTCGAACACGCCGACGACGGTCCACGTCCCGCCACCGAACTTGACGGTCTGGCCCAGCTCGAGGCCGTCGTAGCTCGCCGCGACGTTGCGCCCGACGAGAAGCTCGCTCAACCCGGGCCGAAAGGCGCGGCCCGCGACGATCTTCACCGTGGGGCGGACGGTCAGCGCCTTGAGCGACACGCCGCGGACCTGCGCGTTGCCCTCGGTCCCCCGCCCCTTCAGCGGAAACGACGCGATCACGACCACCTCGGGGCTCACGAGCGGCCCGCTGCCGCCGCCGCGCTCGACGCCCGGCGCGTCCTCGACGACCCGGACCTGCTCGAGCATCACGCTACTGTCCATCTCGGAGGTGGCGCCCGCCCGCCGGACGATCGCGTTACGCGCGGAGCCGGAGGCCACCAGGGTGGCCTCGAACCCGCGCGCGAGCGAGAGCATGGCCACGAAGACGCCGACGGTGCCCGCGATGCCGAGCACGGCCACCACGGTCGAGGTCCACCGCGCGCCGAGGCTGCGCACGTTGTAGACGATGGGAATGGCCACGTCAGATCCGCCTGAGCGCGTCGACGACGCGCAGCCGGCTGGCGGACAGCGCCGGAAGAATGCCCGCCGCCAGGCCCACCGCCAGTGCCAGGCCGAGCCCGAGGGCGATCGACTTCGGTGACACGTAGAAGAACGGCAGCAGGCCCCCCGTGGGATCCCCGCGCAACGTGAAGAGCTTCGCCAGGCCGAGCCCGACGCCGCCGCCGACCACGGCCACGGTCATCGTCTCCACGATGACCAGCGCCAGCACGAAGCCATCCCCGAAGCCGACCGCCTTCAGCACCGCCAGCTCGCGCGTGCGCTCGCGGACGGCGATGGCCATCGTGTTGCCGGTCACGAGCAGCAGCGTGAAGAAGACGACGCTGCCGACGCTCATGATCAGGAGCTGGATGTTTCCCATCTGCTTCACGAACGAGGCGGCGAACGCTTTCTCGGTGTCGGTCTTGGTCTCGGTCGGAGAGTTCACGAACTGCTCGTCGATCACCTTGACCAGGCGCACCGCGTCGTCTGGATTGGCGATGCGGATCACGTACCAGCCCACCAGGCCCTTCGTGAACGACTTGCGCTCGTCGAGATAATCCCAGCGGAACCAGAACTGCGTGGTGTCGTCCTGAACCCGCTGCCCCCGATAGACGCCGCGGATGTTGAATTCCCAGCTCCCCGGAAAGATCGTGCCCTTCACCGGGATGCGATCACCGATCTTCCATTTGAAGCGCTCCATCAGGGCCTCGCCCACGATCGCGCCTTCCTTGTCGATGAGGAACGCCTGCCACTGGTCGTCGGGCACGACGAACTCGGGATACATCTGCCGATAGTGCTCGCGGTCGATCGCGAACTGCGGAAAGAAGTTGCGCTCGTCCTGGTACACGCCCCCGAACCAGTTGGCGAACGTCACCCCGGTCACGCCGGGGATTCTCGCCAGCCGATCGCGATAGGCGAGCGGCAGCGGCTGGATGATCGAGACGCGGTTCAGCACGACGAGCCGGTCGACGCCGGCCACGTCCACGCCCTGCTTGAAGGCACCGTCGACCGCCGCCAGGATGCCGAAGAGAAACAGCGCCACCGCGAACGACCCGGCGGTCAGCGCCGTGCGCGTCTTCTTCCGGAACAGATTGCTCACGACCAGATGCAGGTACTTCATCGTCGATCTGCGCGCCGGCTCAGGCGGGCGCTGGCGACTGCGGCCGGCCCGCCGACAGGGCCTCGACGAGCACGCCCTTCTCCAGATGGAGGACGATGCGCGCGCGCTCCGCGGCGAGCGGGTCGTGGGTCACCATCAGCGCGGTCTTTCCGTGATCTCGCACGAGGCGGTCCAGGAGATCCAGGACCTCGTCCGCGCTCTTGCGGTCGAGGTCGCCGGTGGGCTCGTCGCAGAGCAGAAACGTCGGATCGGCCACGATCGCGCGCGCGATGCCGACGCGCTGCTCCTGTCCGCCGGAGAGCTGTCGCGGATAGTGATGCATCCGGTCGCCCAGCCCCACGACCGCCAGCGCCGTCTCGACGTGACGCCGGCGCTCCGCCTTCGACAGGCTGGTCAGCAGGAGCGGCAGCTCCGCGTTCTGGAAGGCGGTG
The DNA here is from genome assembly GCA_003221615.1 of Candidatus Rokuibacteriota bacterium. Taxonomy (GTDB): domain Bacteria; phylum Methylomirabilota; class Methylomirabilia; order Rokubacteriales; family CSP1-6; genus AR31. Next base: position 6,263 of record QHSQ01000161.1, read on the forward strand.
AGCACGGGGATCAAGTTGTACATCTGGAAGACGAACCCCACGTGGCGCGCTCGCCAGGCCGTCAGCTTGCGGGCGGACATGTGGGTGATCTCGTCCCCCGCCACGATGACGCTCCCGGCCGAGGGCACGTCGAGGCCGCCGAGCAGGTTGAGCAGGGTCGTCTTGCCCGAGCCGCTCGGGCCCATGAACGCGACGAAATCGCCCGCGTCGACGTCGAGGTTGAGTCCCTGAAGCACATGGATCTCCTCGCCGCCACGCCGATAGGTCTTGCCGAGCCCGCGCGCGCGGATCAGGCTCTTGCCGTCCCCGCGACCATCGATGCTGACCATCGATTCTCCTTGGTTGGCTATTTCTTCACGCGTACGGACTGGCCGTCGCGCAATTGTTTGGCGCCGGTGGTGACGACCTGATCTCCGTCTGACAAGCCGGCGACGACCTCGTGCTCGTTGCCACGCACCTGGCCGAGCCGAACCGCACGCCGCTCGACGCGCCCCTCCCGATGCACGAACACCGCCGTGGTGCCGCCGTCCTCGACCAGGGCCGCGCGCGAGACGAGCACGCGCCCCGCCGCCTGGGCCGGCACGCTTCGCTCCTCACCGAGGAAGGTCACCTTGACGCCCATGTCGGGCAGGATGCGCGGATCCAGCTTATCGAACGTCGCCCGCACCTTGACCGTCGCCTTCTGACGGTCGGCCGTCGGGATCACGGTACGCACCTTCGCCGGGATCTGCCAGTCCGGGTACGCGTCGAGCGCCGCCGTGACCGGCTGCCCCGTCTTCACGCGAGCGATGTACGACTCGTTCACGTCCACCTCGATCTCGAGCGAGGCCATGTCGACGATGGTCGCGATGCCCGTGCGCGTGAACCCGCCGCCGGCCGACACCGGCGACACCATCTCGCCGCGCTGCGCGTCCTTCGAGACGACGATGCCGCCGAACGGCGCGCGCACCGTGCAGTTGTCGAGATCCTGCTGGGCGACCTTGACTCGCGCCTCGGCGACGCTCACCTGTTCGCGCGCGACCACGAGCCGCGCCTTCAGGCTGTCCACCGCCATGCGGGCCTGATCGCGGGTCTGCTCGGCCACGAGCTTGCGCTCCCACAGCTCGTCGACCCGCTTGAGCTCCCGCTCGGCGTTGTCGAGATTGACACGCAGGTCGCCGAGGGTCGCGGCGGTCGCGTCACGCTCGGCCATGGCCGATGTCAGCCGGGCGCGCGCGTCGGAATCGTCGAGCCTCGCCAGCACCTGGCCGGGCTCGACCTGCAAGCCCTCGTCGACGTAGATCTCGTTGACCCGCGCGGTGATCTTGGCGGCGATGGTGGCTCGCTGCCGAGGGGTGACGTAGCCGCTGGCGTTCAGCAAGGCCGCGCGGCCGCCCTTGTCGGCGCGCACGGTCGCCACCTCGACCTCCGGGGCCTTGTCCCGCAGCGCGACGAACAGGCCGACCGCGCCCGCGAGCACCACCACGAGCGCCACGGCGATCGCGCGCCAGCCGAGTCGCCGTGAACTCCGTCTGGAGCGCTCATCGATCCGCAGAGCCGACAGATCAGGTCTGCTCATGAATCCAGGGTAGCAATTCCTCGCGCACGACGCCGTGAAGAGACGGTGTCGGATACGCTGCCGGCGGGGAGGCTCCGCGTGAACCAACCGCTCGGCGGCGGCTCAGAGCGCGATGAGCCCCTGCCGCAGCCCGAACGTGACGGCTTCGGTCCGGCTCCCCGCTCCGAGCTTCGCCAGGATCGACGCCACGTGAAATTTCACGGTCTGACTCGAGATGCCGAGACGGTTGGCGATGATCCGGTTGCTCATCCCCTCCGCGATCATCTCGAGGATCTCTTGCTCGCGGGCCGTCAGAGCCGTCGGGCCGATGCCCGAGCGAGCCGCCCGCGCCTCCGTGGAGGGTTTCAGCGCGTCCGGATGCAGGACGAGGAGGCCCGCCCTGGCCGCGGCGATCGCCGTCGCGAGCTCTTCAGCCGTCGCGTCGCTGCGGAGCACCGCGCGCACGCCTGACCGCCGCGCCTGCGCCGTCCACGCTCCTGACGGGTCCGAAGCGAGCAGGAGCACGCCGTCGACCTTCGGCATCCCGCGAAGAACCTCGAGGAGCCGCGCCGTCTCCGCCGATTCGAGCGCCAGGACGACGATCGCGGCGGCGTGATCCTCGAGGCGGCGCGCGAGCTCGCCGGGCGCGCTCACCGAGACCCGCAATCCGGTCTGGCTCCGCAGCATGGCTTCGACACGCGCGGCGACGAGCTCGTTGCCAGCCACGATGAGGACCGTGGTCGAAGGTGTAGGCTCGCCGGGGACCGGTGGCGATCGCCGCCGCTCGGCCACGCTCACACCCGGGCCGCTCGCGCGAAGCCCGTGACCTGTTCCATCGGTACCGCCAGGGCCAACGGGCCGGCGGCTCGCGAGTTCAGGCCGACGATTCGCCCGCCGGCGTCGGCCAGCGGACCGCCCGAGTTGCCCGGCGCGAGGTGCAAGTCGGCCTGGATCCACGGGCGCCCACCACGATCGATCGGACCGATCGCGCAGATGATCCCCGTCGACAGCGCCCCACGAACACCGAGCGGGTGCCCGACGGCGACCACGAACGAGCCGACCCGGACGGTGTCGGCCTCGGCGAGCGTCGCGGCCGGCACGCCGCTCCCGGGAGCGCTCAGCAACGCGAGATCGGCGTCCGGGTCACGCGCCAGGACACGCGCGCGCAGGGATCGGCCGTCCGAGAGCCGCAAGGTCACTTCCGGCCGCCGCACGACGTGGGCGTTCGTGACGACGTGGCCCGGCGGCCACAGGACGCCGGATCCCAGCAGCTCATCGGCATCCGTCACCTCGACGGTCACCCGGCGGAGATCGTCGGCGAGCTCCGCGATGTCGATCAAAGTGTCCATGCCAACGCGTCCATCAGGTGCGTCGCGGGCGCTCGCCGACGGTCACCTGCAGATCTCGAGGCTCGCCGCCGCGAACCACCGACGCCGTGATGCTCTCGCCGACCTTGTCCGGTCGCAACGCCGACTTGAGATCGGTCGGGTCCGTGATGCGGGTCGCGCCGAGTGAGACGATGACGTCGCCGATCGACAGGCCCGCCGCGGCGGCCGGGCTTCCCGACTGCACCTCGACCACGATGACGGCCGTCGGCTGGTCGAGGTTGAGCTTCTGCCGGAGCGCCTCCGGCAGGCGCACGGGTTGCGTGCTCACGCCGAGATAGGCCCGCGGAATCCGTCCGCGGCGCAGCAGCTCGTCGACGACCCGGTTCACCGCCGCGGCCGGGATCGCGAGCTGCCAGTGGCGTGACGATCCCGAGGTGTTGATGCCGATGACTCGTCCCTGCACGTCGACCAGGGGACCTCCGGAGAAGCCCGGATAGAGCGTCAGATCGAGATGGAAGAGGTCGCCGGCTGCGCTCCGCGCGCGCCGTCCCTCGCCGATCGAGCTGACGACGCCCCAGCTCGCGCGTGGGCCGGAGCCGAGGGCCAGCACGATGTGGCCCACGCGGACCGCGTCCGAGTCAGCGACCTCGGCGACCTCGACACCCGGCGCGTCCACTTTGAGGACGGCGATGTCGATCGTGGGATCCCGGCCGGCGACCCGTGCGGTGAGCGAGCGGCCGTCCGGGCGCGTGATCGCGACTTCCTCGTCGACCTGCACCGTATGGTCGGCGGTGACCACGAGGCCCTGGCGCCAGTGAACGCCGGTCGATCCGAGCCGGGCGCGCCCGTTCACGCCGAAGACCGAGCGGCCGCCGCGGTCGACCGCCGCGGTGAGATCGTTCGAGAGACTCTGCAACCCGTTCATTCGATCCTCCATCGATAAGGCTATCGTCCACCGCCAGCATGCGCGGCCGCGAGCGGGCATGGAATCGCCCGAATGGGTAGGCCCGAGGCGAAGGCGATAGAAAGTCCGTCAGTGACCGGCGCCGGCGACCGTGACGCCCGTGAACGTCGCGAGGCGCTTGGCCATCGGCGTATTGCGGCTCCGGCCGACCCGGACCTGGCCGTCGATCACGACACAGGAGATGCCGGGGATGTCGCCGCGCGCGATCGCCGTCATCGCGTCGCCGGCAAGCGACGCCGATGGCGCGTCGCACACGACCAGATCGGCCGGGGCGCCGACCGCGAGCGTCCCGGTGCCGGCCGCCAGGCGAAACGCGCGCGCGTTGTTCCCGGTCGCCAGCGCGATCACGACCTCGGGCGGAAGATCGCCGAGCGACGCGAGCTCGCACACGCTCTTCATGACACCCAGGGGCATCACGCCGGTCCCGGTCGGCGTGTCGCTGGCCACGCACACGCGCGCGAGGGCGCCGGCTTCGCGGGCTCGTTTCGCGATGTGGAGGGCCGCGCGGAGATTGCCGGCCTGGACGATCTGCAGAGTCATCTCCGACTCCGCGATGATCCGGTCGATCCCCGCCTCGTCGAGCGACGTCGTGCCGCCGTTCACGTGGCCGCAGACGTCGGGTCGCAGGTGCAACAGGACCTCGTGACTGATCGGGCTCGAGCCGGGGATCGAGGAGCCGCCGCTGTGGGACATCACGCAGAGCCCGTGCTTCTGAGCGCGACGCACCTCGGGCTCGCCGTCTCGCGGCTGCGCGTAGCCGCCGAAGCCGTATTTCGCGTGGCGAACCCCGTGCTTCGCCATCTCGGCGAAATCGTCGTCGGTGAGCCCAGGCTCCAGCACCACCGAGCCCGCATTGACCTTCATTCCATTGGGATGGAAATGCTCGAAGCATTTCGCCGCCGCGATCGCCAGCGCCTTCGACGCCGCGGCATCGTGCGGCCGCCCCGGGGCGTGCACGCCCTCGCCCGCCGACACGACCGACGTGATCCCGCCGTGCACGTACGAGTCGAGAAAATCCACCGTCTTCTGCCGCGGCGTGTAGTCCCCCAACACGACATGACAATGCGAATCGATCAACCCCGGAATCACCGTCGTCCCCCGACAATCCACGACCACATCCGCAGTCCCGGTGCCGATCAGCGACGCGGCGCCTATCGCGGCGATCCGCCCATCCGCAACAAGAATCGCCTCAGCCTCAAGCCGAGGCGCCGTCAGCATCCCCGTCGCGATCTCTCCTATGTTCACAAGCCCAAGCGTAGGCATTAGCGAGGCCTCGCGATCACAACGGCACGTGGGGACAGGCCGGCAGGCGCGGCAGGCGGGTGCGGTCGGGGTCGAAGGGACCCGTTCCCGCCGAGCGGGCGGCGGACGAGGCGCGCCCGGATGGAGCCCAGCCGCCCAGGAGCAGCGCACGCGTGCCGCGTGGTCGTCTCGACCCCGACCGCACCCGCCTGCCGCGCCTGCCGGCCTGCCGCAGAGCGATCATCGATATTCACTGAGACAACGTTCGACCATAGCCTTGGCATTACTCCAATCGTACGACTTGAACATGCGCCGATTGACGACCGGCTGCGACGCCGAGTAGAACATCTCGTACTGGAGCTGCCGCCCGCCGAACTCGGTGCCGACGAAGTCCCAGATCAGCTTCACGAGCTTGATGCGCTCACGCGCCCCGGCCGCCGCCGACTGGTAGTAGCGCTCGGTGTCGGCGCGGGTCTCCGCGCTCGTGAACGCGGCCTCCGACGACGGCACCGCCTGGAAGGCGCCGCCGGCCAGCTCGCGCAGGGTGCGCATCATGTCCACGATCAGCCGCCGCTGGAGCGCCATGCCGGCGTAGATGTACTGCGGGTGCGGCCGCGCGACCCCGCGCGTGATCACGGGGTCCCGCTCGGCGGCCTTCACCAGCGCGTCGAACGCCGCGCAGAGCGACGCGATCTCGCCGCCGAGCGTGGCCTGGACGCCGGCGTCCTCGTCGGCGGTCTGGATCTCGGCGAGCCGCGCGGCGAGGCCGGCCATGAACTCGAGCTTCACGCCGAAGCGGACGAGCGCCTGGAAGTTGGCGGTCGTGTGCGAGGGCGAGTCGTGGAACTGCGCGTTCACCAGGTCGACGTTGCGGTAGATGAAGACCTGCTCCCAGGGCACGAAGACGTCGTTGAAGACGACGGTCGTGTCCACCTCGTCGAAGCGCGACGAGAGCGGATAGTCGTAGACGCTGGTCGCCAGGGACGCGAAGGGCCGCCGCGGGTAGAGTCGCAGGCCCTCGGCGTTCATGGGCATGACGAGCGAGATCGCGTAGTCCTCGTCGCCCGGGACGAGCGGCGTGATGTAGGAGACGAAGAGCCAGTCGGCCATCGTCGCCGAGGTGGCGATGGCGTGGGCGCCGCGCACGACGATGCCGGCCGAGGTCTCGCGCACCACGCCCGGGTGCAGGAACGGCTCGGGGTGGCGATGGGCCGGGCGCGAGCGATCCACCTGCGGCGGGACGATCGCGTAGGTCACGTAGAGATCCTTGTCGCGGGCGCGCGCGTGGAAGCGCACGACGTTGTCGCCGAAGCGCGCGCCGCCGGCGTCGAAGAGGTGCCGCCAGGCCGAGAAGGCCGTGAGCACGCACGCGACGTGATCGGGCGTACGCCCCATGAGACCGAACGACGGCTCGGCCCAGAACCGATGCACGCGCCGCCGGGCGCCGAGGTCGTCCGCCGAGCGCGGGACGAGCCACATGTTGCTGTGGCGCGCCCCCGTCGTCGCGTCGGCGAACGTCAGCGCGGGATCGCCGGCGGCGGCCTTCGCGCGATCGTAGGTCTCGGCGATGCGCCGGATCGGCTCGACGAACACCGGGTGCTTGGTGACGTCGTCGACGCGCTCGCCGTCGAGAAACACCGCTCGCCCGTCCCGGAGGCTCGCGACGTACGCGTCAGCGCTGCGCATAGGCGCGCTCACCTTGCCATAGGCCGAGGGCAATGACAAACGCCCGGCGCCGAGGCGCGACGATGATTCGTGATACTGTCCGCACCGTGAGGCGTCCGCCCCTTGGCGTCGTGCTGGTCGCCCTCGTGATGCTGGCGCTCGGCGAGACGGCCGGCGCCGCGATGTCCCGGCTCAAGCCCGAGATCCAGCGCTACGCCGCCGCCCGCATCGCCGCCAACGCCGCGGCGCACGGCTTCTCGGGCTCGGCCGAGTACGACGACGAGGTGCGCGATCGCGCGATCTTCACCGCCGAGGCCGGCCTCTCGTTCTTCCACCTTCACGGCGAGGGCGTCGGTCTCGTCCTGTTTTTCGCGAGCGCGCTGGTGGCGGCGATCGTTCCGGGGCGGCGCGTCCGAACCGTCCTCTATGGGCTCTTGACCCTGGGCGGGCTCTTCCCGCTGGGCTATCTCGTCTACGGCGCCGCCGTGCTCGAGATGGGGCGCGACGCCGGAATCGAGCTGGCCGAGCGCTGGGCCCTCGCGCCGCTCGGGGTCTCGGCCATCGCCGGGCTCGTCGGCCTGTGGCTCGCCGTGGCGCGCCGGCGCGCATGACGGACGCCGACTCGCCGGCCTGGCGCGTCCCGCCGCGCTGGGTGCTCCTGGTCGCCGTGCTCTCGATCGTCGCCGCGGAGGTCGGCGGCGGCGCGATGGCGCGCTTCAAGGTGGAGCTGACGCGCTGGGCCCGCGACGGGATGCTCGCCCGCCCGAGCGTGCACGGCCTCGTCGGCGTGCGCGACGTGGACGAGCGAATCCTCGACGAGGCCCTCGTGAAGTTCGACGCAGGGCTCAGGCTCTTTCACATGCACGCCGAGGGCATGGGCCTGGTGATCATCGCCACCTCGATGGTCGCGGCCACGGTGATCGGAAACGCCGCGGCCCGCCGGGCGATCATCGCCCTTCTCACCACGGGCGGAGCGGGCTATCCTGTCGGCTACCTCGCATGGAGCGCGCTGATCCCGTCCTATGGTCTGGAGCGATCGAAGACGATCGCCGAGTGGGTCGTGTGGGTGCCGTTCGGCACCGCCACGATCGTCGCGCTCTGGTGCCTGGCCGGCTTCGTCGCCTGGTCGATGATCAGCCGACGAGGCGCCTGACCGGCCGGATGATCCTCGCGCCCGCCGTGTTCGTCACGCTCCTCACGGTAGGCGCCCCCGCTCCGGCCCACCACGTCGGAGCGTACGTGCCGAAGGACAACGCGGTCACGACGAACTTCAAGCAGGTGAAGTTCTCGGTTCAGGCGGCGAAGTTCGACGTGGCGCTGCGGCTCTTCGAAACCGGGCCGCTGCGCGCCGAGATGCGGACACACGCCGCCTCCCTGCCGCCCGGTCTCGAGGACGGCACGCGCGCGGCGCTCGCGGCCGGCGACGGGCCCGAGGTCGAGCGACGGCTCATGATCTTCTTCGCCGCGCTCTCGCGCGATCTGGCCCTCGAGGCGGACCGCCGGATCGCGCGAGTCGACACCACCGCGGACACTCGCGTCGCCATCGGCCGGAAGTTCCTCGAGGCGATCTGGCGCTACTACAACCTCGTGGATTTCGCCGTCGCGACCCGCGACAGCGCGGCCTCGGTCGCCGTCCGCCTCGCCTTCGACGAGGCGGAGACCTACGTGAAGCCGGCGGCCGGCGGGACCGCGCCGGCCGATCCGACCGGCCTCCGGAAGCCGCTCCAGCGAATCGCACAGGTCCTCTCGACCCTGATCGAATCGTCGTCGATGCCATCATCGTCGACGCCACCAAGGAGGAATTCATGAAGCGCGTGACGTGGGGATTCACGGTGCTGGTCGCCATCGCCGCGCTGGTCTGGATCGCGGCGCCGGCCGGATCACAGCAGAAGGTCGTCAAGATCGGCGACCTCGGCTCGAAGGTCGGTGTCTTCGAGGGCTACGGGAAGTACCAGACGTGGGGCATGCAGATGGCGGTCGAGGAGCTCAACGCCAAGGGCGGTGTCCTCGGCAGCAAGATCGAGATCGTCTCCGAGGACGACGAGACGAAGCCGGCGCCGGCCGTACGCAAGGCCGAGAAGCTCATCCTTCAAGACGACGTGAAGCTGCTGGTGGGCGCCGTCTCGAGCGGCGCGACCCTGGCGGTGATGGACGTCACCAAAAAGCACAAGACCATCCACTGGAACTCGGTCTCGTGCGCCGAGTTCATGCGCACCACGAAGTTCCACAAGTACTACTTCTCGAACCAGCCCGATTCGCGGATGCAGGCCAACGGGCTGGCCAAGTACATCGTCGACAAGATGGGCAAGAAGGTCTACATCTTCTACACCGACTACGCGATGGGCCAGTCGGACGGGCGCCAGTTCAAGACCGCGCTCGAGAAGCTCGGCGGCGAGGTCGTCGGCGTCGCCGGCGCACCGCTCGACACGAAGGACTTCAGCCCCTGGTTCGGCGCCATCAACCAGTCCAGTCCCGACGTGCTCTTCGTGGCGTTCGCCGGGACCGATTCCCTCAGGCTGATGACCCAGCTGCATTCCTTCGGCATGACCAAGAAGTACAAGCTGGCGGGCATCGACTGCTTCCTCCTGCAACAGGATTTGCCGTCGATCGCCGAGCCGATGGAAGGCTTCGTGCAGCTGAACCACTTCTCGCCCTACAACCCGGACCCGAACATGCAGGCCTACAACGCGCGGTTCAAGAAGAAGTTCGGGACCGACGCCAACATCGCCGCCGGCTCCTACGACGCCGTCCTGTTCTGGGCCGCGGCGGTCGAGAAGGCCAAGTCGTTCGACCCCGACAAGGTGGCCGAGGCCCACGAGGGCATGTGCGTCGACAACACGCACATCGGCCGCCAGTGCATCCGCAAGGAAGACCATCAGGTCGTCATGGACATGCACCTCTACCAGGTGAAGGGTGGCAAGAACCTCCCGATCGCCCGGATCGCCGGCAGCGACTCGATCGGCGAGGCGATGGTCGGCAAGGACCCCGTCGAGGGGTTCACGTGGGAGATCAAGAAAAAGTAGTTGGACTATCTCGTCGCGGTCCTGCTGCCACAGCTCCTGCACGGCCTCGTCTTCGGGGCCGCGCTGGGGCTGCTGGCGCTGGGCCTCACCGTCATCTTCGGGCTGCTCGGCGTCATGAACTTCGCCCACGGCGAGCTGTACATGCTGGGCGCCTACGCCGGCATCACCGTGATCGGCCTAACCCACTCGTTCTGGGCGGCGCTCGTGGTGGGGCCGCTGGCGGTCGGCGCGATCGGCGCCTTGACCGAGGTGACGACGCTCCGGCCGCTCTATCGCCGTGAGCCGCTCTACGGTCTGATCCTCACCTTCGGTCTGGCGCTGGTGTTCCGCGAGGGCGCGCGCCAGATCTGGGGCGGCGACATGCGGCGCATCGCTCCCCCGTTCGCCGGGTCGACGCCGCTGCTCGGCATGACCTATCCGAACTATCGCCTGTTCCTGCTGGCCGCGTCCTCGGTGCTCCTGCTGGCGATCTGGCTCTTCTTCACGCGCACGCGAGCCGGCATCCTCGTGCGGGCCGCGGTGCAGGACGCCGAGATGCTCGACGGCCTCGGTGTCAACGTCCCACGGGTGTTCACCCTGACGTTCGCCGGCTCGGCCGCTCTCGCGGCGCTGGCCGGCCTCCTGCTCGCTCCGATCTTCACGGTCTACCCGCAGATGGGCGTGGAGATGATCCTGCTCGCGTTCATCGTCGTGATCCTGGGAGGCATGGGCTCGATGGGCGGCTCCGTCTTCGCGGCCTTCGTGATCGGGCTCGCGCAGAGTCTGCTGACCCTCTGGATGAACCCCCAGCGCGTCGCGATCGCGATCTTCGCGATCATGATCGTGGTCCTGATCGTCCGCCCGCGAGGCTTCTTCGGCCGGGAGGGTGTCCTTGAGTAGAGCGTTCTCGTGGCGGGCCGTGCTGGTGTGGGCGCTGCTGGCCGTGCTGCCGGCCCTGCCCTTCATGTCGAAGTTCTATCTGCTGCTCGCCTTCGACGCGCTCCTCTTCGGCACGATCGCGATGAGCCTCGATCTGCTGATCGGCTACACGGGGCTCGTCTCGTTCGGTCACGCCGCGTTCTTCGGCCTCGGCGCCTACGCGAGCGCCGTGCTCCTCGAGCGCGGGATCCTGTCGCTCTGGGCGTGCCTCCTCTTCGCGATCCTGGTCGTCGGCCTCTACGCCCTGGTGGTCAGCTTCTTCTCCACGGCGCGCCGCGGTATCTACTTCGCGCTGCTGACCCTGATCTTCGCCGAGGTCGTGTACACGTTCTTCCGCTACACGCAGACCTTCGGCGGCTCGGACGGGATCCAGGGTGTCGCCGCCCCGCGCCTCGTCGGCGAGTTCGCGATCGACACGCCGCTGCGGAACTACTACCTGGTCCTGGTCTACCTCGGGCTCGCCTACCTCGCCTGCCGCGTGCTGGTCACCTCGCACTTCGGCCGGGTGCTCGTCGCGATCCGTGAGAACGAGGACCGCGCGCGGTTTCTCGGCTACAACGTCCAGCGCTACAAGATGGCGGTGTGCATGATCTCGGCGCTCCTCACCGGCCTCGGCGGGGCGCTCTACCCCGGGCGCTCGGCGTTCGCGACTCCCGACTTGATGCTGTGGACCGTGTCGGGCGAGTTCATCATCATGGTCATGATCGGCGGGCTGGGGACGCTCGCGGGCCCCGTCGTCGGCGGCGCGTTCTTCGTCCTGCTCCAGGAGAAGGTCTCCTCCTACGTGGACTGGTACTTCATCGTGATCGGGCTGGTCCTGATCTTCATCGTCCTGTTCATGCCCAAGGGCCTGCTCGGAATCCGCGAGCTCCTGGGCGGCCGGCGATGGCGCACGACGGCGTAGTCCTCGAGGTCGACTCCGTCTCCAAGAGCTTCGGCGCCCTGGCGGCGCTCTCGAAGGTGAGCTTCGCCGTCCGCCGGGGTCAGGTCTTCTCGGTGATCGGGCCCAACGGCGCCGGCAAGTCGACCTTGTTCAACGTGGTCTCGGGGCTCCACACGCCGACGGCCGGCCGGGTGCGGTTCAACGGACAGCAGATCGGCGGGCTGCCGCCCGAGGCGATCAACCGGCTGGGCATCGCCAAGACGTTCCAGATCACCAACATCTTCCCGGAGATCTCGGTCTTCGAGAACGTGCGCGTGGCCGCGCAGTCGCGCGCGCGCGAGTCGGGGCGGCTCGCGTCGCTCTGGCGTTTGCCCGAGGTCGAGACCGGCGTGGCGGAGCTTCTCCGCGCGTTCGGGCTCGCCGCCAAGCGCGACGCGCTCGCCGAGAACCTCTCGCATGGCGAGCAGCGCTATCTCGAGATCTGCCTGGCGCTCGCGACCGAGCCCACGCTGCTGCTCCTCGACGAGCCGACGGCGGGCATGACGCCGGGCGAGACCAGGGAAGCGACGGCGCTGATCAGGCAGATCGCGTCGGCGCGCGGCCTCACGGTGCTCCTGATCGAGCACGACATGTCGGTCGTCATGGGCATCTCCGACCGGGTCGCGGTCCTGCACTTCGGCGAGAAGATCGCCGAGGGCCCCGCGGAGCAGATCCGGAACGATCCGCAGGTGATCGAAGCCTATCTGGGACCCCCGGAGAGCTAGCTTGCTGAAAATATCCGACGTCCACGCCGGGTACGGAGCGACGCCGATCCTCTTCGGGGTCTCGCTCGAGGTGCGCGCGGGCGAGGCGGTCGCGCTCCTGGGCCGCAACGGCATGGGCAAGACGACCCTGATGAAGACCGCGATCGGCTTCCTCGAGCCCTGGCGCGGCTCGATCGAGTTCGAGGGCGTCGATCTCACGCGATGCGCCCCGCACGAGATCGCGCGGCTCGGCGTCGGCTTCGTGCCGGAAAATCGCCGGATCTTCCCCGGGCTCAGCGTGCGCGAGAACCTCGAGCTCGGCCTGTCGGCCGCCCGCGACCGGTCGGCCGCGATCCGACGCCGGCGCCTCGACGAGGTGTTCCATCACTTCCCGCGCCTGCGCGAGCGGATCGAGCAGCCGGGCAAGACGCTCTCCGGCGGCGAGCAGCAGATGCTCGCGATCGCGCGCGTGATGATGGCCGGTGCGCGGCTGGTCCTGATGGACGAGCCTACCCAGGGTCTGGCGCCCGCGTTCATCCGGCATATCCGCGACATGGTCTTCGAGCTCAAGCGGCTGGGCGTGACGGTGCTGCTGGTCGAGCAGAACGCGCGCGTCGCGCTCTCCGTGTGCGACCGGGGCTACATCATGGAGAAGGGGTCGATCGTCTTCGAAGCCTCGTCTCAGGAGCTCCGGGACAGCCCGGTCACGCGTGAAAAACTGGGCGTCTGACGCGATCCTCGGGGCGAGCCGGCGCGAGACGCTGATCCGCGCCGTGCTCGCCCTCGTGGTGCTGGGCGCGGTCTTCTGGCTCCTGCCGATCCGGCGTCCCGGCGAGGACGGTGGTCACCACGGCCCCACGCCCGCGTTGGACCCGTTCGAGAAGGCCGGCGTCGTCGAGCTCAAAGAAGGTCAGCCGGCACCCGCGTTCACGCTCGGCACGCTCGACGGCGGGCGCGCGTCCCTGACCGATCACCGCGACAAGCTCGTGGTCCTGAACTTCTGGGCGACCTGGTGTCAGCCCTGCGTGCTCGAGATGCCGTCCCTGGAGGCCCTGTGGCAGCGCTACCGGGCTCGCGGGCTGGTCGTGGTCGGCGTATCCGTGGATCGCGGATCACCGCGAAGCCTGCTCGAGCCTTACGTGCGCAATCTGAAGCTCACGTTTCCGATTCTGCTGGATCCCGACTCCAAGACCTCCAACGGCTGGAGGGTCACGGCGCTCCCGGCGACCTTCATCGTGCGCCCGGGCGGCGACGTGACCGGGATGGCCGTGGGCGCGCGCGAGTGGAACAGTGCCGCGATGCAGGCCCTGATCGAGCGTCTGCTACCCGGCGCGCACGTCCACCAGTGACGCGAGAAGGCTGCTGGACGACGGGGGCCGATCGTCGCAGAATCCCCCCGCTGAGGGGACACCACGATTGCGCACCACTAGACGGAGGGACGAAAATGTTGACGAGCGATCGCCGCGGATTCCTCAAAGGCACGGCCGCGAGCCTCGTGGTCACCGGGTTCGCCGGCACCGCGCGGATGGCCGCCGCGCAAACCGGGGGCATGAAGATGAAGCCGACAGCGCAAGACGTCCTCCTCGTGATCGACGTGCAGAACTGCTTCACGCCCGGCGGCTCCCTGGCCGTGAAGGAGGGCGATCAGATCATCCCGCTCATCAACCGCCTCGCCACCGGCTTCGAGCACGTCGTGCTCACGCAGGACTGGCACACCCCCGGCCACGTGTCGTTCGCATCGTCCCACCCGGGGAAGAAGCCGTTCGAGACGACCCAGCTGCCCTACGGAACACAGGTCCTCTGGCCGGATCACTGCGTGCAGGGCACGCCGGGCGCCGACCTGCACAAGGACCTCCGGATCCCGCACGCCGAGCTGATCATCCGCAAGGGCTATCGCAAGCAGATCGATTCCTACTCGGCGTTCTACGAGGCCGACGGCAAGACGCCGACGGGGCTCACCGGCTACTTGAAGGACCGCGGGCTCAACCAGGTGTTCCTCGTCGGCCTCGCGACCGACTTCTGCGTGGCCTGGTCCGCGATGGACGCGCGCAAGGCGGGCTTCGGCGCCCTGGTGATCGAGGACGCCTGCCGCGGGATCGACGCCGACGGCTCTCTGGCGAAGGCGTGGAAGGATATGCTGGGCGCGGGGGTCAAGCGGATCAAATCGTCGGACCTCGCGGTCTAGCGCCGAGCTACGAGATCGCGCGCGCGATCAGAAACGCCGCGCCGGCGGCGAGGCCGCCGATGAGCAAGGTCTGGAGCGCGCTCCGTGCGGGCCCGCTGCCCGTGAAGCGACCCTTGATCCAGCCGAACACGGCCAGCGCCGCGCCGGTCACCCCGACCGACCAGGGCAAGGCGCTGTGCGCGCTCGGGAGAAACATGTAGGGACCGAGTGGAATGAGCCCGCCCGCGATGTAGGCGGCGGCGATGACCGCGCCGCTCGTCAGCGCGCGACGCGGGTCTGGCTTCTCGAGCCCGAGCTCGAATCGCAGCATGAAGTCACGCCAGGCCTCCGGTCGCCTGCGCAGGGCCGCGACGACCGGCGCGCTCTCTTCGGGGGTGAGCCCGTGCGACTGGAGCAGCTCCATCACCTCCATCGCCTCGACGTCCGGCTTCTGCTCGATCTCGAGCTGCTCGCGCTGGCGCTCGCTCGCATAGTGCTCGACGTCGCTCTTGCCCGCCAGGTAGCCGCCGAGCCCCATCGCGATCGAGCCCGCGGCGATCTCGGCCAGTCCCGCCGTGACGACCAGCGCCGTCGAATCGACGGCGCCGGTCAGGCCGGCGGCCAGCGCGAAGGGGACCGTCAGGCCGTCCGACAGGCCGATGACCATATCGCGCACGACCAGGCCGGCCCTGAAGTGCTGCTCGACGTGCGGCGTGTATGGCATGGTCCCTCCTCCACGCGCCACGCTTCCTGCAGAGCCCGGCGCGCTCGGCTACAGTGGTTGCATGAAAACGTACCTGGCTGTCTTCGCGAGTGTGCTCGTCGCCGAGCTCGGCGACAAGACCCAGATCGCGACCTTGCTCTTCGCGACGGATCCGGCCGCCGGCAAGCTGGGCGTGTTCCTCGCGGCCGCGGCCGCGCTCGTCCTGTCGAGCGCGCTGGCGGTCCTGGTCGGCGCCCACGCCGGGGACTGGATCTCGGCGAAGCTCCTCAGAACGGTGGCCGGGCTCGGCTTCGTCGCGGTCGGCGTGTGGGTCCTGCTGAGCTGAGTCTCACGTGTTGCTCCCTCTCGAGCTTTTCGCACCGATCGCGCTGGCGAGCTTGACCGCGAACCAACCGGCGAAGGGATCGAAGGATTGAGTCGGGCGTTGCTGGTCGTCAATGCCGGCTCATCGTCGGTCAAATTCTCGGTGTTCGCGATCGGAACGGGTGTCGCCCGCCTGGCGTCGCTCTACCGTGGTGAGGTCCAAGGTCTGGGCGCGCGCCCTCACTTCGTCGCGCTGGATGCGAACGACGCCCGCGTGGTCGACCAGGCGATGGATCCTGCCACGACCCACGACGATGCGCTCGGCGCGATCCTCGAGTGGATCGAGACCCGCGCGACGGGGACGGAGGTGCTTGCGGCGGGCCACCGGGTCGTGCACGGGGGCGTCCAGTACACGTCGCCAGTTCGGGTCACGCCCAGTGTGCTCCAGGAGCTCGAGGCGCTTGTTCCGCTGGCTCCCCTGCATCAGCCCCACAATCTGGCGCCAATCCGATCCCTCATGAGGCGCAAATCTGACCTGCCCCAGATCGCCTGCTTCGACACGGCGTTCCACCGGACCCAGACCGATGTCGCCCGGGCCTTCGCCTTGCCCTATGCCCTGTCCGACACGGGAATCGAACGCTACGGCTTCCACGGACTCTCGTACGAGTACATCGCGAGCGTGCTCCCCGAGCTGTTGGGCGCGGACGCCGACCGCCGGATCGTCGTCGCTCACCTGGGCGCCGGCGCCTCGATGTGCGCGCTCCGCGGCCGCCGGAGTGTCGCCACCACGATGGCATTCACGGCTCTCGACGGGTTACCGATGGGCACCCGCTCGGGTGCGATCGACCCGGGCGTAATCCTGTATCTCATGAGCGAGCGCGGGATGTCCGTCGCCGACGTCACCGAGCTTCTCTACAAGAAGTCGGGGCTGCTCGGCATGTCCGGCGTGAGCGCCGACATGCGCGACTTGCTCGTGAGCGATTCTCCGCGCGCGGCTCGCGCGCTGGATGTGTTCGTCTATCGCGTCGGCCGTGAGCTCGGCTCCCTCGCCGCCGCGCTCGGCGGTCTCGACGCCCTCGTCTTCACCGCCGGAATCGGGGAGCACGCGCCGGCCGTGCGCGGGCGCGTGTGCCGGGATGCCGCGTGGCTCGGCATTCGTCTGGACGAAGCCGCGAACGCCGCCGGCGGGCCGCGCGTCAGCGTGCTGGGGAGCTCCGCTTCGGCGTGGGTGATCCCGACGAACGAGGAGCTCATCATCGCTCGTCATACCCTCGCGCTCACCGGGAGCTGATGTCACGCAGGCGCGGTGCGGCTCCCCAGCAAGAGGTGCTGCCGGACGGCGAGCTGTGGCATCATGACGGCACTGAACATGCGTGCGGTTCGCCGGATCGTCTACCCCTCGGACTTCTCCTCGGCTTCGCGCCGGGCCTTCCAGACGGCGCTCGGACTCGCCAAGACCTTCCACGCCCAGCTGCTCGTGGTCCATGTCATGTCGACGCTGCCGGTAGTCCCCGACGGGTACGTGTCGCCCTCCATCTGGGACGGCCTCGAGCGCGGCCAGCGGGCCACGGCACAGCGTCAGCTCGGGCGCCTCGTCGCGAGGGCGAAAGCGGCGGGCGTGCGCGCGTCGGGGACGCTGCTCGACGTCGGCGTGACGCACGAAGGGATCGTGCGGTTCGCGAGGGCCAAGCGGGCGGGTCTGATCGTGATGGGTACCCACGGTCGCACCGGGCTGACGAGGGCGCTCCTGGGAAGCGTGGCGGCTCGCGTCATCGCCACCGCTCGATGTCCGGTCATGACGGTCCGCGCCTAGCAGGCTGCGCCCGCCCGTCCCCGGCGCGCGCATTCGTTGGAGGTCGGCGGCACCCGGTACTACGCTCTGACTGAGATGGCACGCAAGCCCGCGGTCCTCGTCACCGGCGCGAACGGCGAGATCGGACACGGGCTGATCCATCGCCTCGCCGACCTCGGGACCTTCGACATCCTGGCGCTCGACGTCCGACCGCTTGAGACCGATCTGGCTCGGCGCTGCGCCGCGACCGTGGTCGGCGACGTTCTCGACCGCCATCTGCTCGACCGCGCAATGGGCGAATTCGAGATCTCCGTCATCTTCCACCTGGCGGCGATCCTCTCGACCCGCGCGGAGTTCGTCCCCGAGACGGCCCACGAGGTCAACGTGCAGGGCACCCTGAACCTGCTGCATCTGGCCGTCGAGGAGGCCCGGTCGATCGGCCGGCCGGTGAAGTTCCTGTTCCCGAGCTCGATCGCCGTCTACGGGCTCGGGAACCTGTCCGCCAAGCGGGCGGCCGGCCGCGTCGCCGAAGACGTGGGGCTGGCGCCGATCACCATGTACGGCTGCGGCAAGCTCTACTGCGAGCACCTGGGCCGCTACTACGCCCGTCACTATCGCCAGCTCGCCGCGCAGAGTCAGCCCGCCGGCGTCGACTTCCGGTCCATCCGCTTCCCGGGGCTCATCTCGGCGTTCACGACGCCGAGCGGCGGCACCAGCGACTACGCGCCGGAGATGCTCCACGCGGCGTCGCGGCGGCGACCGTACGCGTGCTTCGTGCGGGAG
>QHSQ01000576.1 GCA_003221615.1 Candidatus Rokuibacteriota bacterium
TCTCTCATCGATTCCGGGAGGTGCTGGGTATCACCTTCCGCGATTATCTCCTGAAGGTACGCCTCGAGCGAGCCAAGGTACTTCTAGCTGCCGGTCATGTGTCCATCACCGAGGTGGCCCACGATGTTGGCTTTGGCGACCTCCCGCGCTTCGACAAGGCATTCAAACGCTATACGGGTTTCACTCCTTCCGCCTACCGTGCTTCGAGCCTTCGCGAACGCAGCAATAAGTAGTAAAGATTCGGCAACAAACTACTAGCTGTCCTCGCCGCGAGTTGTGATGCTGATCGTGGGCAGGCGGCGCACAACGACCTACCCTTTCGGGCGTCGTAGACATCGGCTCTGGCTTCGGCGAGGCACATCACCCGGGTGGACAGAGTATGAAGTTTCGCCCTCGTCCCGTCGGTAACGAGTGGCAACTGCGCGAAGACGACAGCACATTGTCATCACGATTGAGGGCGTCCAGTTCTCGACGGTGTGCGGCGCGGTGCTTCAGCAGCGTGCGGGTCATCGCAATCGCGGCGCTCGCCTCGTGCCTGATCCTCACCGGGTGTCGTCCGGCCCTTGCCCAGGCCGGGACGAATGCTCCCGCCGGCGGCGCCTTACCAAGACCAGCAGTCCTGGCGCAGGCGCACTCGGCGCCGACAGCCCCGATAGCTCCTGCCCCTCCAGACCAGCCCATCGGACTGCCGCGGGTCAGGGACTACGAGCCGATTCCGGAGTTGCGGGACATTTACTTCGACTTCGGCACGGCGGTGATCAGGCCTGGCGATGGGAAGATCCTGGACGCGAACGCGGCCTGGCTGCGCGCCAATCCAGGCCAGCTCGTACTGATCGAGGGGCACTGCGACAATCGAGGCGCCACGAGTACCAAGAATGAATTCAACATGGATCTTGGGGAGCGGCGGGCGCAAGCCGCAATGAATCATCTCATTGCACAGGGTGTTCACCCGAGCCGCATCACCATCCTGAGCTATGGAGAAGAGCGGCCGCACTGTACCGAGGACAGCGAACGGTGCTGGAGCCAGAACCGACGCTCGCGCTTTCTCGTGAAGCCGCGCTAGCAGAGGAGCATCGTCGTGCACGAAAAAGACAGTGGCATTCTGGACGGTCTCCTGACGCCGTGCGGGCACCGTAATCCACCGAGCGCTCACTTCTGTGATGTGTGCGGCGTCAAGTTGCCGATGCAATGTCCGTGTTGCCACGCAATCAACCGCAGACAGGCAAACTTCTGCAACAATGGCGGAATCGGTCTGCGCGACGAGCGACAAACGCACGCCACACCATCGATCCGTGAGCGCGACCGTCGTCGTGATCGGTGTCCTCGGCGCGGCTCTGGTCCGTACTCACATCGCGACGCCGCGGGCCGACTCGCCACTATTCGTCGGCACTGTCGCACAGGGTCTCATCCCCAATCGGGTTGAAAAGAGCGGGTCGGCGGTGATCGCCCAGAGCATGCCGACCAGCACGGACCCTCCCGACACGACCGTCCGGTCGGATCACCACGAGGGCTTGCCAGCTACTGCCGCGCCTGAGAAGTCGCCGGCCGTCGCTCCGGCCCACCCTCGCGCCGGCGGCGAATTGACGTTCGTGGTTCCGGGCGAACCTCCTTCATATGACGCCCACCGGGAAGAGACGTTTGCGCTGATACACCCGGCAGCGCCGCACTACAATACCTTGCTCCGCATCGACCCGCTCGACCCGACGGGCACCCGAGTCGTCGGGGACCTGGCCATGTCGTGGACCGTCTCGCCGGACAAGCGAACGTACGTTCTTCGGCTTCGTCGTGGGGTGAAGTTCCACGACGGCAGCGAAATGACCTCGCGAGACGTGCGCGCGACCTACGAGAAGATCATCAATCCCCCTCCAGGGATCACGTCGGCTCGCAAGGGCGAGTATCTCCAGATCGAGACCATCCAGGCGCCTGAACCGTACGTCGTCGCGTTCAAGCTCAAGTGGCCATCGCCCTCGTTCATCCACTCGCTGGCGTCGCCGTGGAATTGGATTTACAAGGCGGACATCCTCGAGCGCAACATCCGCTGGTACGAGAAGAACATCATGGGTACGGGGCCGTTCGTCTTCGTCGAACGCGTCAAGGGCTCGCGCTGGGCCGGCCGACGCAACCCGGAGTACTGGGACCGCGGCAAGCCATATCTCGACGGCTACCAGGCGCTCTTCATCCGTGACGACGCGGCTCAGGCGTCTGCCATCAGCTCAGGGCGCGCCGACATCCAGTTCCGCGGCTTCTCCCCGGCGCAGCGAGACGACATCGTCCGTGCGCTTGGTGAGAACGTCACCGTGCAGGAGAGCCCGTGGAACTGCGTGCTCTTGGTCGCCATCAACCACGAGAAGGAGCCGTTTCACGATCGGCGCGTCCGCCGCGCCCTCTCGCTCGCTCTCGACCGCTATAGGGCCGCCGGCGCGATGTCGAAGACCGCCATCATCGGGGAAGTCGCGGGAGTGCAGGTGCCGCGGTCGCCTCTCGCCACCCCGCCGGCGGAGTTGATGAAGCTCGCCGGTTACTGGCGAGACATCCGCGAATCACGGTCCGTGGGACGGCGCTTGCTGGCCGAGGCAGGCGTTCCCGATGGGTTCTCGTTCGTCCTCAAGAACCGCGACATACCGATGCCCTACCAGCTCATCGGCACATGGCTCGTGGACGAGTGGCGTCAGATTGGGCTGAAGGTGCGCCACGAAATCCAGGACTCGGGCCAGTACTTCAAGGATCTCCGTGCTGGGAACTTCGAGCTCAGCACCGACTTTCAGTGCGGCTACGTGGTCGATCCAGACCTGGACCTCTACAAGTTCCAGTCCCGGGGCCGTAGCGACGCCAACTACGGCCGGTACACTGATCCGGTGCTGGACGACCTCTATGTCCGTCAGAGTCGCACGGTGGATCCCGAGCAACGGCGGCGATACATCCGCGCCTTTGAAAAGCGCCTCCTCGACGACGAGGCGCACTACATCTATACGCTCCAGTGGCACCGTATCGTGCCGCACAGTTCCCGCCTGCGCGGCTGGACAATAACGCCGAGCCACTACCTCAACAATCAGCTCGACACGGTGTGGCTGACAAAGTCGTGATCGGCCGGAGCCATTTAACCATCGTCAAAGGGCTCTTACGTCGAAGTCGGGTGTGAGAGCTTGCGGCGTCGCGGCCGACGAAGCGCGCCAGTCTCCGCGCGGCAGCTGCG
>QHSQ01000322.1 GCA_003221615.1 Candidatus Rokuibacteriota bacterium
CTGCTCGATCGTCGCCCACGGATCGGGCTCTACCTGCTTCATGCCGAGCGAGATGCGCTTGGCGGCACGATTGACGTCGAGCACGATCACGTCGACCTCGTCGCCCACGTTGACCAGCTTCGACGGGTGCCGCACGCGACGGGTCCACGACATCTCCGAGACGTGGACGAGCCCTTCCACACCGGGCTCGAGCTCGATGAAGGCCCCGTAGTTGGTGAGGCTCACGACCTTGCCCTTGGTCTTGGTGCCGGCGGCGTACGTCTTCTCGACGCGCTCCCACGGATCCGACGACTTCTGCTTGTAGCCGAGCGACACCCGGCCGGTCTCGCGATCGAAGTGGAGCACCACCACCTCGACCTGGTCGCCGACCTGGAAGATCTCCGAGGGATGGCCCACCCTCCCCCAGCTCATGTCGGTCACGTGCAGGAGCCCGTCGATCCCGCCGAGGTCGATGAACGCCCCGTAGTCGGTGATGTTCTTGACGGTGCCGGTGAGCACCATTCCCTCGGAGAGGACCTGGAGCGTATGCTTCTTCTTCTCCTCACGCTCCTCCTCGAGGACCGACCGGCGCGAGAGCACGACGTTGCCGCGGCGGCGGTTGAGCTTGATCACCTTGGAGCGGATCGTCTGGCCGACCATCGAGGCCAGGTTCTTCACCGGCCGGAGGTCCACCTGGGAGCCCGGCAGGAACGCCTTGACCCCGACGTCGACGGCGAGGCCGCCCTTGACGACCTCGACGACGCGGCCCTCGACCGGCGCGCCCTTCTCGTAGGCCTGGGTGATCGAGTCCCAGACCTTGATCTTGTCGGCCTTGTCCTTCGAGAGGACGATGAGGCCTTCGGAGTCTTCCTTGGCCTCGAGGTAGACCTCGATCTCCTCGCCCACCTTCGGCAGGACGCCGTGGCGGTGGAACTCCTCGATCGGGATCGCGCCCTCGCTCTTGTAGCCGACGTCGACGAGCACCTCGCTCGAGCCGATGTGGACCACGCGTCCGCGGACCACCTCGCCCTCCTCGAACTCGGTCACGCCGGTCTCGTACCAATCCTCCATACGTTCCTCGGCCCCGTCACCGCCCTCCCCACGCGGCCCGCCGAGGTGCTGCCGTGGTTCGTCCTTCTTCATACCGCCCGTTCCTCCAGTCATTTTATTTGCCCGAACCGGGTACGACTCGAACCGATTCCGGCCGGCCCTGGCCGGTGCCGGCAATAATACAGTTCCGGAGCCGCGAAATGGCGTCCATCATCTGGCGGCTTGCAACCTCGTACTGGACCTTCCGTTCCGCGCCCCGGACGGCCTCGAACCGGAGTGGTTTTCCGAAGGTCACCGTCACCTTTGCCGGACGAGGCAAGCGCCGCCCCCTGGGCCACGCCCGACCGGAGCCGCGCACGTAGACCGGCACCACCGCAGCGCCGCTCGACACCGCGAGCAGGCCCGCCCCCGGCTTGGCGGGGCGGATGACGCCCTCATTGCCGCGTGTCCCCTCGGGAAACACGAGCAACGCGCCGCCTTCCTCGAGCACGCGTGCGCGGGGACGTTCTCGGTCCCGATCGCCTCGAGCCGGAACATCAGACGCATGAACGCGACCGTGGGGACCTTGCATGCAGCGTACAGCCGATTCCACGGAATCGGCGCCCGACCGCCATTTTTGTGATGCTCGATCGCCGACATCAGACGCTCGACGACCTGGTCCGCGGTGAGGTCGGAGGTGTCGAGCTCGATCGCGCCCCGGGGCCTGCGCAGCGGCGCCAACTCGCGCGTTTCGTCCTGTTTGTCCCGCGCGGCCAGCTCGCTGGTGATCGCAGCGAGTGACACCGACGTCCCCGCGGCCGCGAGCTCGGCTTGCCGCCGCCGCGCGCGAGCCTCGAGTGAGGCGGTGAGATAGAACTTCACCTCCGCGTCGGGGCAGACGACCGTTCCGGTGTCGCGGCCCTCGAGGACGACGCCGCCCTCGGCCGCCATCTCGCGCTGCAACGGAGTGACCTTGGCGCGCACCGAGGCGAGCGTGGTCACCTCGGAGGTGATCTGGGCGACCTCGCGGCTGCGGATCGACTCGGTCACGTCCTCGCCGTTCAGGTACACGTGCCCCGCCGCGACCACGATCGAGAGCGGCGCCAGATGGGCGGAGAGCTCCGCGCCCTCGCGCGCGGGCACGCCCGATCGCATCATGCTGAGCGCGAGGGCGCGGTACATCGCGCCGGTCGGTATCAGCGTGTAGCCGAGGCGTTCGGCCAGCACTCGGGCCACCGTGCTCTTCCCCGCCCCGGCCGGACCGTCGATCGTGATCACCGGATTCTTTCGCGGCATCAGCGTGGGGCCCTCACCGCACCTGCTCCCGCGTCGCCTTGATACGCGCGAGCACGGCCCGCAGCGCGTCGGCCTGGCCGGCGTCGATGGCCCGCTGGAGATCGGCGAGCGCCTCACGAAAGGCCTCGACGGTGGCCGACAGGGCGTCTCGGTTCGCCAGGAAGATCTCCGTCCACATATCCGGGTCGCCCGCGGCGATGCGCGTGGTGTCCCGGAACCCGCGCGCGGCGAGCTCGAGCGCGGACGGCTCGACGCGGGCGGCGCCGTCGACCAGGGCGCACGCGATCAGGTGCGGCAGGTGGCTGATCGCGGCGACCGTCCGGTCGTGCGTTTCCGGATCGAGCGAGCTCACACGCGCGCCCAGAGCCTCCCAGAACTCCGTGGTCTTCTTGAGCGCGCCGAGCTCGGTCGCCTCGGTCGGGGTCACGACGACCGTCGCGCCGCGGAAGAGGTCGGCGCGCGCCACGCGGTAGCCGGCCTGCTCCGAGCCGGCGAGCGGGTGGCTGCCGACGAAGCTCAGGGACCGCGTCGCGGCGAGGCGCTCGGCGGCACGAACGATGTTGCGCTTGGTGGAGCCGACGTCGGTGATGAGCGCTCCGTCGGGCGCGGCCCGCCAGACGCGCTCGAGCAGCCCTTCGATCGTCAGCACCGGTGCGGCCAGCAGGACGAAATCGGCCTCGCGCACGCCGGCATCGAGCTCGGTCACCGCGAGGTCGAGCGTGCCGTCGTCCAGAGCGGGCCTGAGCCGCCCCGCGTCGCGGCCGATGCCGACGATGCGGTGGGCGAGGCCGCCAAGCCGCGCCGCTTTCGCCACGGAGCCGCCGAGCAGGCCGACGCCGACGATCGCCAGCTGCCGGATCACGCGGGCGTCTTCCCCAGGACGGCGCGCAAGGCCTTCACGAGCTTGCGGTTCTCTTCGGGCGTTCCGACGGTGATCCGCAGCGCGGTCTCGAGCCCGAAGGGGGTCATCGGCCGGACGATCACACCCTTGTGGAGGAGCTTCTGGTAGATGTCGGCGGCGCTGCGGCCGACGTCGACCAGGATGAAGTTGGCCCGCGAGGGCACGTACGAGAGCCCGATCGACTTGAACTCGTCGTAGAGGAAGTGCCGGCCCGCCTCGATCATCCGGACGCACTCGAGCACGTGCGCGTCGTCCTCGAGGGCGGCGAGCGCCGCGGCCTGCGCGAGCGAGTTCACGTTGAACGGCTGGCGGATGCGGTTCATGAGCGCGATCGCGTCGGCGTCGGCCACGCCGTAGCCCACGCGCAGGCCGGCGAGGCTCGTGGCCTTCGAGAACGTACGCAGGACGACCACCTTCCGTCCCTGCTTGACGGCGGCGATCATGTCCGGGAAGTCTGGGCCCATCGCGAACTCGATGTAGGCCTCGTCGAACACGACGATCGTGCGCTCGGGCACGCGGACCATGAAGTGCTCGACCTCGTCCTTCGTGACGATCGTGGCGGTCGGGTTGTTCGGGTTCGCGACGAAGACGATCTTCGTCATCGGCGTGATCGCCCGCGCCATCGCGTCGAGATCGAGGCGGAAGTCCTTCAGCATCACCATGACGCGCACGCCGCCGGTCGCCTGGACGATCATCGGGTAGACGACGAACGACGGATGCGGCACCACCGCCTCGTCGCCGGGACGCAGGAAGGTGCGCGCCAGGAGCTCGATGAGCTCGTTCGAGCCGTTGCCGAGCACGACCTGGTCCTGCATGACGCCGTGCTTCTTGGCGAGCGCCTGCCGGAGATAGAAGCCGCTCCCGTCGGGATAGCGATCGAGCGAGGAGATCGCCGCGATGATCGCCTTCTGCACCCGGTCGGACGGCGGCAGCGGGTTCTCGTTCGACGCGAGCTTGATCGGATTGTGGATCATGAGCTCGCGCTCGAGCTCCTCGATCGGCTTCCCGGGCTCGTAGGGAGCGATGCCCAGGATGTGCTCGTTCGCCAGCGACTCCCACTGCGTTGACATGCGCTCTCCTTTAGAGGGCCGGGTACGATCCGAGAACCTTCAGGAACAACGTTCGCTCCCCGATCTCGCGGAGCACCGACGAGACCGGCGGCGTGTCGCGATGGCCCTCGAGGTCCACGAAGATCACGTACTCCCAGGGCCGCCCCTTGGCCGGCCGCGATTCGATCTTCGTGAGGTTGATCCCCAGACGCGCCAGCGGCTCGAGGATCCGGTAGAGCGTGCCGGGCTCGTTTCGCATCGCGAAGAGGATCGAGGTCTTGTCACGGCTCGTCGGGCCGCTCGGATGACGGCCGATGACCAGGAAGCGCGTGGAGTTGTGCGGATTGTCCTCGATGGCGGGCCGCAGAATCGGCACGCCGTAGAGCTCCGCCGCCAGATCGGAGGCGATGGCGGCGACGGTGACGTCGGTGGCGGCCGTCTCGGCGGCGGCCGCCGTGGAGAGCGCCTGCTCGGTCGCGACGTCGGGCAGATGCTGGGCGAGCCATCCCCGGCACTGCGCGAGTCCCTGCGGGTGCGAGAGCACACGCTTGATCCCGTCGAGCCCAGTGGCCCGCGAGAGGAGGTTCTGCGTGATCTCGAGCCGCAGCTCGCCGCAGATGAGCACGTCCGAGTCGATCAGCCGATCGAGGGTCACGTTGACGGCACCCTCGGTGTTGTTCTCGACCGGCACGACGCCGAAGTCGGCGCGCTTGTGCTCGACGTCGTCGAACACGTCGGCGATCGTTTTGGCCGGGCGGTAGCTCACCGCCGAGCCGAACCGACGGAGCGCGACCTGATGGGTGAAAGTGGCCGGCGGCCCGAAGTAGGAGATCGTCAACGCCGACTCGAGCGCGCGGCACGCGGAGAGGATCTCGCGCCAGATGGCGCCGATCGCCTCGGCGCCCAGCAGACCATCGTGTGATGCGGTCAGCCGGCGGAAGATTTCCGCTTCGCGCTCCGGGGCATACGAAGGCGTGTCCTGCCTTCGTTTGAGGTCTCCGATCTGGTTGGCGGCCTCGGCGCGTTGGTTGAGGAGTTGGAGGATTCGGTTGTCGAGGTCATTGATCCTGGAACGCCAATCGTCCAGGTTCATAGAAACTCCCAGTGCTGCCTGGCTCTCGGGATATCGCGGATTATAGGCCCCACCCCCGGCAAGAGCAAGTCACGTTCGGGGCGGACCCTCGGCCGGCGCGACGGCGGCGCGCAGCGCGCTCACCTCGCGCGCCGTCAGGGGCCGCGTCTCGCCCGGTTGGAGCGCTCCGAGAGCGACCGGCCCGAAAGCAATCCGACGAAGCGCGACCACGCGGTGGCCCAGCGCCTCGCAGAAGCGCTTGACCTCGTGCTTGCGCCCTTCGGCGAACGTCAGTCGCAGCCGACTCTCCCGCGGCCCGGTTCGCCCGAGCTCGACGGCCAGGGGCTTCGCGGGGCCGTCGTCGAGGGCGACACCGCGCCGCCACCGTTCGAGGTCGCCTCGGGCGACGCTCCCCTCGACGAGGGCCTCGTAGACCCGCGGCAACGCGTAGCGCGGATGGAGCAGCCGGTGGGTGAGCGGTCCATCGTTGGTGAGGAGCAGCGCGCCTTCGACGTCCCAGTCGAGGCGTCCGACCGGGTAGAGGCGCACGTCCCGCTCCACGAGATCGGCGACGACGGGACGACCCTGCGGATCGCTGAGCGTGGTGACGTAGCCGCGGGGCTTGTTGAGCAGCACGTACCGCTTGGCCTCGGCCGGCGGCAAACGACGGCCATCGACGGTGATGGCATCCAGCTCGGGATCGGCCAGGGTGGCGGGACTGCGGGTGACGGCACCGTTGACGGCGACGTGGCCGTCGACGATCAGGCGGTCACCTCCCCGGCGAGAGGTCAGCCCCGCCTGGGCCAGGATCTTGTTGAGTCTCAGCTTCGCCATGCTCGGCGACGACCGCCAGCTCCGGCACCACCAGCTCGCCCTCGACCTTGGGCAGGTCGCCGATGTCCCGAAGGCCGAACGCGACCAGGAACTCGCGCGTGGTCTCGAACAAGTAGGGCCGACCCGGCGCTTCCTTCCGGCCGGCGATGCGCACGAGTCGCCGCTCGAGCAAGTTGTCGAGCACGCCCTCGGAGTTCACGCCGCGGACCGCGTCGATCTCGGGACGCGACACCGGCTGCTTGTACGCGATGATCGCCAGCGCTTCGAGGGCCGGGCGCGACAGCCGGGTCCGCGTTCGAGCGCGCGCCAGCCGGACGAGCCAGGGCGCGACCTCGGGCCGGGTGACCATGCGGTAGCCGCCACCCACCTCGACGATCTGCAGCCCCTGGCTCGAGGCTCCATAGCGCGCGCGGAGCTCGTCGATGAGCCGGCGCGCCTCGCCCACGTCGCCCAGGTCGAGCACGTCGCTGATGCGCTCGGCTTCCAGCGGCGTATCGGACGCGAACAGCAGGGCTTCGACGACGTCAGTTGGAGTCGGCACGAGTTGGCTCTCCATTGGGTATCGCGGTCTGGCGTTCGATGACGATCTCTCCGAAGAGCTCCGTCTGCTGCGTCTTGATGCGGCCAAGGCGGACCAGCTCGAGCACCGCGAGGAGCGACACCACGATCTCGGAGCGGCGGCGATCGCCCGCCGTCAATGACGAGAAGAGCAGCGACCAGGTGTCGCGGAGCACCGACAGGATCATCGTCATCCGCTCGAGCACCGACGGCGGGTTCGGCTCGACTTGCCGCGGCCGCTGCCGAGCTTGCTCCTCGATCAGGCGCCGCAAGGTCCGTTCGAGCAGGTGCACGCTCAGATCCTCGAGCGGCACCTCTTCGGGCGGCGGCAACGTGCTGCTCGGACGGCCCCAGATCAGCCCCTGCGCGGCCTCTCGCGCCGAGAGCCACTCGCCGAGCGCTTTGACGCGCGCGTATTCGCGCAGCCGCGCCTCGAGCTCGAGCCGGAGGGCCAGGCCGTCCTCGTCGAGCTGCTCATCCTGCGTCTCGTCGGGTGGCACCAGGAGCTTCGACTTCAGATAGATCAGGGTCGCGGCCATCACGAGATATGCCCCCGCCGCTTCGAGGTCGCGGAATTCCATCGCCTCGAGGTGAGCGAGGTACTGGTCGGTGATCGTGCGTATCGGCAAGGCGGCGAGATCAATCTCGCTCGTGCGGCAGAGATGCAGGAGCAGATCGAAGGGCCCTTCGAAGCCTCCGACCCGAAGCGTGAGGTCGCGCGCGGGCTCGGCGACGTGGGATTCTTCGGCGCTCATGGAGTCAGGCGGAGCGCCGCCCGGACGCCCTCCATCGTGGCCTGGGCGACCTTGCGCGCGCGGCGCGAGCCCTCGTGCAGGATCTCGATGATCGCCGCCGGCTTCTCCGCGAACTTCTGCCGGCGCTCGCGGATCGCGCTGAGCGGCGGCAGCATGTGCTTGAGCAGCACGTCCTTGCAGTCGAGGCAGCCGATCCCCGCCGTCCGGCACCCGGTGGCGCACGCCTCGCGATCCGCCGTCGGCGTGAAGATCTTGTGCAGGTCGAACACCGGGCAGATCTCGGGGTTGCCCGGGTCGGTGCGCCGCTTGCGCGCGGGGTCCGTGACCATCGGACGGACCTTGGCGATGATCGTCTCGGCGGTGTCGGCGAGGTCGATCGTGTTGTTGTAGGACTTCGACATCTTCCGTCCATCGGTCCCCGGCACCTTCGGGATCTCGGTCAGCTTCGCCTCCGGCTCGGGGAACAGCTCGCCAAACGCGTTGTTGAACCGGCGCGCCACCTCGCGCGTGAGCTCCACGTGGGGCACCTGATCGATGCCGACCGGCACCCACCGGGCCTTGTACATCAAGATGTCCGCCGACTGCAGCAACGGGTAGCCCAGGAGCCCGTACGAGGGCGATTCGAGGTGTTGCTGCTCGATGCGCTCACGGTACGTCGGCACCCGCTCGAGCCAGGTCACCGGGGTCGTCATCGAGAACAGCAGGTGCAGCTCCGCGTGCTCGGGCACCAGTGATTGGACGAAGAGCGTCGAGCGCTCCGGGTCGAGCCCGGCGCCGAGCCAGTCGGCCAGCATCTCGACCGCGTTCCCGGCGACGTCGGAGGTGTCCAGATCGTCGGTCAGCGCGTGCCAGTCGGCGACAAAGTAGAAGCAGTCCAGTGTCTCCTGCAGCTTCACCCAGTTGGCCAGTGCGCCCAGGTAGTTGCCCAGGTGCAGCTTGCCGGTCGGGCGCATTCCCGACAGCACGCGCTCTTTCGACGTCACCGTCTCGAGTCTCCTTCGCGCTCCCACGCCTTCACGGAGCGGATGAACACATAGTACGCGTAGAGGCACGCCAGCAGAAGGCCTCGCACGCCGTCGAGGCACCCGAGCTTGAGGATATACATAGAGAGGAAGCGGCCCGCCGGGCGGAGGACGAAGTCGGTCGCGCGCACGCGGCGGCCGCTCCGCACCCATTCCTCGGCCGCGAGCGTCGAGTAGCGGTCGGCGCGCGTCAGGAAGTCGGCGACGTCGCGGTAGCTGCGATGCACGAGGGCCCCGCGACAGCGACCGACCGTGCCGGTCACCCCCACCGACTCGTGGACGGCGCGCTCGACGAACCGCCCGCGCCCGCGTCGGAAGAGCCGGAGCTGCCAGTCGGGCCAGAGGCCGCCGTGCCGAACCCACCGGCCACCGAAGAGGTTGCGGCGGGGCACTCGATAGCTGTCGTACGGCCCGTCGTCGGCCAGCACGCGAAGGATCTCCTCCCGAAGCTCGGCGGAGACCTGCTCGTCGGCGTCGAGCGAGAGAATCCAGTCGCCGCTCGCCTCCGCCAGACCGAAGTTCTTCTGCGCGGCGAAGCCCGGCCACGGCCGCACGATCACCCGGTCCGTGAACTCGCGGGCGATCTGCACGGTCTTGTCGTGCGAGAGGGCGTCGACGACGATCACCTCGTCCGCCCAGGCCACGCTCTCCAGACAGGCGCGAAGCCGCTCCTCCTCGTTCAGGGTGACCACGACCACCGAGAGTCGCGGGCGAGTCACCGTGCGATCCCCCGGCCCGCCTGATCGGCACCTGGGCCGTCGAGGATCTCCACGACCGCGCGCAAGACCGGGTCGATCGCGAGCGACGCCATCGTCTGATCCGGGCTTTCGAGCGATCGGTGCCCGCGTCCGTAGGGCCCGTTGCGCTCCACCATCGTCGGACCGTAGAGCCCGACGCACCGCGTGCCGAGCGCCGCGGCCAGGTGCAGCGGACCGGTGTCCGCGGCCACGACGACACTCGCCCGCCGGAGCACGGCCAGAAGCTCGTCGAGGCTCGTCGGCGGCGCCAGGATCGCTCGGCCCGGGGTGCCCGAACCCACGATCGCGCGGGCCTCGCCGAGCTCGTTCGGGCCCCAGATCACGAGCACCGAGGCGCCCGCGTCGTCGGCCAGCCGCCGGGCCAGCGCGCGGAAGCTCTCGATGGGCCACCGCTTGTCGGGGCGTCCTGCGCCCGGATTGAGGACGACGAGGCGATCACGCGGCTTGAGCCCCGCGCCCATCAGGAACTCGTCGATGCGCGCTTCGGCCGCTCCGTCGGTCGGCAGCGGGAACTCCACCATCCGCGGCCGTGCACCGAGCGGCTCCACGAGCGCCAGGTAGCGATCGACGATGTGGCGCGCCGCCGGCGGGGGCGTCACGCGCTGGTTCGTGAACAGCGTGCTCAAACGCTCTCGGCAGTGCGCGGCGGTGAAGCCGATCCGGAGCGGCGCGCGCGTCGCAGCGGCGACCACCCCGCTCTTGACCAGTCCCTGCAGGTCGATCGCCACGTCGAAGCGCGACGCGCGCAGATGACGCCGCAGCGCGACCAGGGCGCCGCTCGTCTCGGCGACCGCGAGCGGCGTGCGGGCGCGTCGCCAGGCGCGAGTGTCGACGGGCACGATCTCGCTCAGTGCGGGATTGCCGCGCAGCACGGCGGCCTCGCGGCGCTCGACGATCCAGACCAGGCGCGCCTGGGGTAGTGCACCGTGCAGGGCGCCGGCGACGGGCAGCGCGTGCACGACGTCACCGATCGAGGAGAGCTTGACGAGCGCGACGTTCATCGAAATCGCTCGAGGATCTGGCCGATCAGATCGCGCGTCGAGTGATCCTTCGGGTCGCCGACGACCGCGACGCGGCCGCCGATCGACCGGACCGTCGCCTCCTCGGGCACGGTCCCGGGCCGGTAATCCGTTCCCTTCGCGTGGACGTCGGGCCGCAGCGACGCGATCAAGCGGTCGGCGGTGTCCTCCTCGAACACGACCACGTGGTCGACCTCGCGGAGCGCCATCAGGATCTCGGCGCGCTCGGCCGCCGGCATCAACGGCCGGCCCTTGCCCTTGAGCCGCGCCACCGCCGCGTCCGAGTTGATCCCGACGAACAGGACGTCGCCCAGACCGCGGGCGGCGCGCAGATAGCGGACGTGACCGACGTGCAGGAGATCGAAGCAGCCGTTCGCCAGCACGATGCGCTTTCGCTCGGCCCGGAGCCGATCGGCCAGCGCGACGGCCTCGTCAAGAGTCATGCAGCGTGATCGCCTGCCGGAGCTCCGACGGGAGAACCGTCGCGGTGCCGCGCTTCATGACGACGAGACCACCCGCGACGTTCGCCAGGGTCGCCGCCTGCAGCGGCGTCGCGCCGCTCGCCAGGGCCAGGGTGAACGTGCTGATCACGGTGTCGCCCGCGCCGGTGACGTCCGCGATCTCGTCGGTCCCGTGAATCGGGATGAAGGTCGTCGCCCCGTCGCGCTCGAGCAGCGCCATCCCTCGGCTGCCCCGCGTGACCAGGAGTAGACGCGCATCGAGCCGTTCGAGCAGCTGGCGTCCGGCCTTCTCGACCGTGCGCTCGTCATCGGCGGGCATTCCGGTGAGCTGCTCGAGCTCGGCCTCGTTGGGCGTGGCGGCGGTGACGCCGGTGAACCGGGGAATCTGGTAGCGGCTGTCCACGCTGACGACGGCATTCGCACGGTGCGCGAGCGTCTTGAGGTGCTCGAAGATCCGCGGCGTGACGGTCCCGTAGCCGTAGTCGGAGACCACGATCGCATCGACGCGGGTGCCGAGCGCGGTCAGTCGCTCGAGCAGCGCGTCCTCGGTGGTCGGCTGCGGCTCTCCGGCCGGCTCGCGATCCAGGCGGACGACTTGCTGGCGCGTCGCCTGGTAGCCGCCGGCCATGATGCGCGTCTTCATCGGTGTCGTGCGGCCGCTTTCGGTGACGATGCCGTCGGTCGAGATCCCCGCCGCGCGGAAGAGCGCCAGCAGCTCCTCGCCGGCGCCGTCCCGTCCGACCGCGCCGATCGGCGTCACGCGCGCGCCGAGCGCGTGGGCGTTGTGCGACGCGTTCGCCGCGCCGCCGAGGAAGACCTGGCGCTCGGCGAATCGCAGGATGAGCACCGGCGCCTCACGCGAGATCCGGACCGGCTTGCCGAAGAGATACTCGTCGAGGATCAGATCGCCGATGACGACCACGCGCCGACCGGCGAAGCCGTCGATCGTCCCGCGCATGGCCTTCCCCGTCCCGTTCACCGCGTGAGCCCTCTGATCGCCCAATCGGCCGCGCCGAGGAGGTCTTCGGCCACGTGGTCGGGTTGCACGGGCAACGCGCCGCGCCGGTACTCCCATTCGCCGAGACCGTAGCCCGTGAGCACGAGGACCGCGCGTGCCCCGACCGCATGCGCTGCGACGAGGTCGGACCCCTTGTCGCCGACGAGCGTCGAGCGCGCGAGGTCGAGGCCCAGATCCGAGGCCGCGCGGAGCAAGAGGCCGGGCCTGGGCTTGCGACACTCGCACACCATGCGATGGGGCGGCTCGCCCTCGGTCGGATGATGGGGGCACACGTAAAGGCCGTCCAGGTGGGCGCCCTCGTCCTTGAGCTGGGACACGAGCGTTGCGTTCACCGCGGCGAGCACCTCCGCGGAGAAGTAGCCGCGCGCGATCCCGGCCTGGTTCG
>QHSQ01000162.1 GCA_003221615.1 Candidatus Rokuibacteriota bacterium
CGAGAGGATGGTGACGGTGCTGTCCTCGTTGGCGGCGAGATAGACGCCGTAGGTCGAGGGCGGAGCGCAGAGCTTGTCGACCTCTTCCTTGAGCGCGGTGATCTGCTCGCGCGCCTCGTAGAGCGCGTTGACGAGCTTCTCGTTCTGGTTGAACGCCTGCACGAGCTGCCGATTCGCCTCACGCAGCTTGTCCTCGAGGGCCGGGGAGTCGTTCCCGTCGAGGTCTGGGTCGAGCGTGGCGGATCGCCATTTCATGGCTGTTACCTCCGGCCTCTACGGTGCACCCATGCGCACCAGGGGCGGTTCGTTCCGGCATTCGCTTCGCCAACTGAGCGCCACGCGAGCCGGTCGACGCTCGCTTTCGCGTCCTCGGCGCCCTCACACGTGGGTCGGTGTTCGTCACACCAGCACACCGTCAGAATCTCGCGAAGGGGATCCCGCTCAGGGTTGCAGCCAGGACAGTACGATGAGGCGAGGTTGGGGGTGTCGACGAGCTCGCTACTCATTGGCCGCCTCAGCTCCAGGGAGGCGCGATCGTGCCGTCAGCGGCCGCCGGACGCACGAGGGCGCAGAGCGGGAGCCACACCGACTCGGCGCACGTGAGACAGTAGCAGTGCAGTTCCTCCGTGCTGCGGCCTTGCACCATCAGTCGCCGGCCACACCGCGCGTGGTGAAGGCTGCCGTCGAGTAGCCGATATACGGTCGCGATCTCAGCAGAGACTGGGATGGCCATCGCTGTTCCCCTTCTTATGCGCCTCGACACGAAGGACGCGGAGCGGGACGGTGTCCGACCAGTATGCGGGGGCAAACGCGCAGCAGCCCCCGGCGGGTAAGTCCTTCCTCCATCTCGGCAACGGGCTCGGCGAGCTGCGCCCTGACGTCGTTGCCGAAACGCCGGTCGCCCTGCCGTGGGCCTTCACGATCGCCGTTCCCTCCGAGATGGTCTGAAGTCTATCTATTGTGGATGGAACGGGAATCCGGCAAACGCTGCTACTGAGGCTGGTAAATCCCTGCTTGCGCGTACTGAAAATTCCGCTTCGTATTCCGGAAATTCTGGTGTGGGCTCGGTCGCATCATCGAGCGCCGAGCTGGAGACTAATCGTGAAGTCGGATAGACAGGACGTCGAGGGGCTCGGTGATCTAAGAACAGAGTATTGCGACGGTCAGGGTGGACGTTGCACGAGTTGCTCGTTACTCTTCTCCTACATGTAAGTTAGTGGCCAAGGCCAATTCTTCTTTCTCGCTCGCACCGGTTCATCGCTTATCCCCCTTCACGAGGGCCACTACGCTGACGCCCAGGGCACGGGCCAGTCGATCGGCTACCTCGAGCGACAGTCGCAGCCGAGTGCCAGTCTCTAGTTGAGCGATATACCCTTGCGTCACCTTCGCTCGGGCGGCGAGCGTCTCCTGGGTCCAGCCCTTCTCCTCCCGTAGCCGCCTGATCGTCGCGCCCGGTTCCATCACCATACTCGGATATTACTGCTGTAATGTCCGTGTCAACGGGGTTTGCGACCAGATCGCCGGGATTCTCAAATCTGAGAAGCCGTCACGTTGGCGACGCTTCAGTGTCAAACGCGCGACTCATCGTCGCTCATGCGCGTGATCGCAGCCTCCAATTCGCCCACTCGACCTCCCAGGACGCGCACACTACTGAAGCATCAATACCCGCGAACAGGGCTTTCCGGTGCAGATGCTGATCATGCATGGCATTGCCGATGCATCGGCTCTGTGACCGCAGTCAGAAAAATGAAAAGCTGTCGCGACACGTAAACGGAACGTCGACCAACAGTGGCCGCTTCGCCCTTAGGGAATCTTCCCTCGACAAGGAGATCAGAGTGTCTGTGAAGAGACTGCGAGTCGCCGTCAAGCGTGTAGGGTTTGCCCTCCTGATTGGAGTCCTCCTGATGACGGCCGAGGGAGAAACCGGGATCCTCGATGCTTCCTGGACCGCGCCAACCACGAATACCGACGGCGGTCCGCTGACGGACCTTGCGTCGTTTCGCCTCTACTACGGCACAACGGCCTCGCCGTGCCCAGGGGCCTCGTTTCTTCGGATCGAATCCCCGACATCGACCCCGGCTTCCGGTCAGACGATGAGCGCCCGGCTCACCGGGCTCATCACCGGTAGTCGCTACTTCGCTTCGGTGAGCGCTGTAGACACGACGGGGAATGAGAGCGCCTGTTCAACGACGGCAGATGCTGTGGCACGGGACGATTTCGGCGGGGCGATGCCGTCATCGGCGGTGCCGTCATCGGCGATGCCGTCATCGGTAATGCCGTCGTCGGCGATTCTGAGCTCGGCACCAGCGTCGGTGCCTCCCGGGGGATCGGTCACCGTGACCTGGGGCGGTATCGCGGCACCAACGCCGACCGATTGGATCGGCTTCTTTGCGGAGGGAGCCATAGGCGGCGCCTACACCTGGAACTATGTGAGCTGCTATCAAGGGTGGGAATCTGCCAAGGCCTCCGGCTCGTGCGAGTTCCAGGTACCTCAGAGCCAGCCGCCTGGAAGGTATGAGTTCCACCTGTACTCAGCCAACACGTTGACACGCCTGGCCAGGAGTAGTCCCTTTACGGTGACCCCATCGTCATCAACGATGCTGAGCACGGCGCCAGCGTCTGCGCCTGCGGGGGCGTCCGTCGTGGTGACCTGGGGCGGTCTCGCAAGCCCCATGCCGACCGACTGGATCGGCCTTTATGCGGAGGGAGCCATAGGCGGCGCCTACACCTGGAACTATGTGAGCTGCTATCAAGGGTGGGAATCTGCCAAGGCCTCCGGCTCGTGCGAGGTCCAGATACCTCAGGGCCTGCCGCCTGGAAGGTATGAGTTCCACCTGTACTCGGCCAACACGTTGACACGCCTGGCCACGAGCAATCCCTTGATAGTGACTCCATGAGGTATTGACGGGTCTGTGACGTATCGGCGCACGTCGAGTCGAGTGAAGCGCGCTTCGAGCAGACGCGGTATTTTCGGGGCACCTCGAACTAGGAGGAGCGCCCTTCGCGCTCAGACCCCGCCGACTCGCTCGCCGAGGCACGGCGCGCCCTCGCCGCCACCCTGTACGAGCAGGCACGGTACGCGGAAACGGCCGAGGCAAACTACAAGGCGCCTCGAGTGGAAGCCAGCTTCGTTGTGTCCCATCGGCGTCGACACGAATCCGAATCCGGACAAACTAGCCCTCCGCACCGGAGCCCAGCTCACGCCTCATCGGTTCTCTGCTCTACGACCACCCACCCAAGCCGCCGGAGGAGTGCGTCGATGTTAAACGAGCGCCGCTCTCGCAGGCGGGATCCACTTCAGTCGGCAGGACCAGCCGACGTCGTTGGGCACGTCGTCGGTCAAGGATTACGACTCGTAGGAGCGGGAGCTACGCAAAGAGTTCGATATGTGTCTACGAAGGGGAGCCAACTCCTTCGAGGAGTTCTGAGACAACCTCAGTTCGGAAGACCCCCTGCGTATGGGTCCGACTTGACGGATCTGGCTGGAATTGCCAGGACGAGGTAGACAAGGTATCCGCATACTGTGCGGCGGGCCATGCGACACCCCTTTCGTGGAGCGCTAGGGATCCTTCCGCCGACCGATTGCCCCCGAACGACGGTCAGAGACGAGGCGGCCCTCCTTGAATACGAGACGCAGCCGCCGTAGGTTCGTGATGTCCCGTAACGGATCGTCGTCGACGACGATAAGATCGGCGAGCTTACCCGGCTGGATCGTTCCGAGCTCAGCGCCCACACCGCAGAGCTCAGCGGCATCGCGCGTGGCGGCGAGAAGAGCCTGCCGCGGAGTCGCTCCGTCCTTCACCCACAGGCCCAGCTCGAGCAGCGCCGCCTCCTTGAGCGGGCGGATGTCAGAGCCCAGCGCCATCCTCACGCCGGCCGCGAGCGCTCGCCGGAACCACTCGCGGTGCTCACCGGAAGCCAGGTCCGCGCGCTCACACAGGTCGGCTGAGAGGTTCCGCTGCTCGACCCATCGTTTCTCCCATGGATCGCTCGCCTGATCCGGGGTGAGGTGGCTGATCGCCAGCGTGGGTACATACCAGGTGTCACTTGCGCGGAGCCGCTCGACGCACTCGTGATCCATGATGTAGCCGTGCTCGACGCTGTGCGCGCCAAGCCGGACGGCCATCTTCACCGCGTCGGGGTTGGCGGCATGCGCCATCACACGAAAACCGCGGGCGCGACAGATTGCGAACGCTGCCTCGAGCTCCTCGTCGAGGAGAAACGACTGCCAGTGGCGGTCCCAGGACGGGCCCATGATCCCACCCGTGAGGTTGAGCTTGACGTGGTCAACGCCGTTCTTGATCTGCTCCCGGATCGCGCGGACAAAGCCGTACGGGCCATCGCATTCGAGCGCATGGCCCGACGTCAGGAAGTGGCCACCCGTGCTGGTTAGGAAGTGGCCGGCCGCGAACACACGCGGGCCCACGTACTGGCCTGTATCGAACGCCCGCTTCCAGGCCACGTCCATGAAGTGCGCAGAGCCGGCGCACCGCACGCCTACGACGCCCGCCTCCGTCAGCGCTTCCATTAGGCGCTGGCCAAACACGATGGTTTGGTCGACAACGCTGGCGCCTGTTTCTGCGAGATAGTCGGGATGAATATGGACATCCCAGAGTCCCGGCAAGAGATACGCGCCGCCCAGGTCCATCACGTCGGCGTTGCGCGTGTCGGCCGAATGGCTCCCGTCGAGGACCTCGGCAATCCGTCCTCGCTCGATCACGACGCTGCCACCGGCTATGGGCTGCTCGCCCACACAGTCGATGACGTTCGCGTTGGTCAGCACAAGTCGGTCGTGGGTCATGGCCCTCATGTACCATCACGTGCCCGTGCGGGCAAACGCAGCCAGCCGGCTCGGCGGGGACAGTTTGCGTGAATTTGCGCTAAACGCCGCACGCAGCGATGTGGTCGTGCGTGCGCGCCTGTCCCCAGAGTACTTCTCTGCCGCGAGCGCGTGGCCGGCGAGCGCGTCGGCTGATTCAGCGGTTACGCGCAACTATGCGGAAGAAGAGAGGGCCGGCTCTTCACCGGCCCTCGTCTGTTAATCAGGAAGTCGCTGGTTCGAGCCCAGCCCGGGGAGATCGGAGTTCAATTGTCAGATTCAGGCCCGGGGTGAACCCGTTTCACGCAGGCCTTGCTCGAACGCCTCCATCAGTTGGGTCCGCCCATGAAGAGGCATAGGCATGCTCGATAAGAAGCCGACTCGATAGGTTCGTACGGTCTGCTCGGCCTGTCCGCAAATGGTGCGCCCAGCGTCCCCAGCGCGAGCCCACACATGAATGCTCGCCGGTTGATCACTGATGTCTCGTCGGCTCGCACTAGAAGCGACTGAGGAATCGTCAGGCCCAGGGCTTTGGCGGTCGTCAGGTTGATGACCAGTTCGAACTTGGTAGGTTGCTCGACGGGGAGATCGGCGGGCTTGGCACCCTTGAGAATCTTATCCACAAAATGCGCCGCGCGGCGATTGTTCGTAGAGGCATTGAAACCGTAGCCGAGTACGCCGCCGGCCTCAGCGAAATCCCTTGTCCCGGACGAGGGGAGCTGCTTCCTCATCGCTATATCCGCGATCAGGCTCACGTTGGCGTTGAACAACGCATCCTGGTTAACCACCACCGCGTCGACGCGACCCTTGCCTATCCTTGAAAAGACGCGCTCGAACTCGTTCGAGCTCCGCACCTCGACTTTCTGAAGCTCGATGTTCAATGATCCGGCTGCTCTCTCCAATGCGCTCCACGTCGGCTGGGCCATTTGCGGCGCGGAGGGGTTGGCCGCGTGGGTCAGTCATCCTTAGGGCACGGACGGCGCGATCATGGGCCTAGCGTTGGAGGTGCAGGTTCCACCTGTGTGCTTGCCTTGGCACCAACCTTCTCGGTGATGCAGCGCTCGAAAATGGCCCCTCCATACGAGCTGCTATAGGTCTGGTACCATCCGTGCCCATTGGGTTCGACGCGGATCAATTGCACATTCGGCGGAACCTCCCCATCGAACCGGCACTGATGGTACGCCACCCACATGGCATCCTGCCCCGGAGTGTTCTGCGCGGAGGAGCATCCAACGATGATGAGACCAACAAGAACGAACAGGGAATGCTTCAGCATACGATCCCCCCTTCGGATCGGCACAGTATGGAATGAACCGTCGCTAGGTCAAGCGAGTTACGGATGCGCCTCCGGAAGCATGCGAGGTGCTGCGAGCGAACCCTCGGTTGGGATGGCTGGCGGGTGTCTAGCAGACCCGAACTATGGGCGGTGGCGAGACGCTAGAGTGGCGAGGAGCAGGGCGAGGCAGTCAGTCACGGTGCGAGGGCTACAGGCCCAACGAAGGCTAGGCGCTCAGCTGCCGGAGCGACACGACCACGCGAAACCGGAAGGGCGACCTCGGGCCGCCGGCCACGACCTCATTCTCGCCGACGGCAAGTGGCACGGTGGCCACGGTGGCCACGCGGTGATGACCCCCGATCTGTACCCTGTTCACGATGGTACCGACGAAACTGCCACGGTCGCGCACTTGAACGCCGTCGGGCACGCGCTCGATGGCGAAATGGTCCCGCGAAACGTTGAACGGCTCGGTATCCAAGAGCTGAAGGTCGTTGACTTCCATCGGCTGAGCTTCCCCCGCGACGGGGACGCGCCCAACGCGAAATGGCAGACGGGCGAGACTGATGGCACTGGCGGCTGCTGCCGCCGCAGGCGTGAGCCCGTATAGCACGACGTCGAAGGCCCGGCCCTCCGTGAACTCCACTGCGTGTGGCGACTGGACGGCGAGGACATTGGCACCGCGCAGCCGCTTGAAGAGCGTCCTCAGGTGCCGGAAGGTTTCCTCAGGACGTTGAGGCAGCAGGTTCCTTGCCTCGCTCCGCGTCCACGTGCTCAGCCGCTCGGCGCCAACGGGCCCGCCGAGAGTGAAGAGCGACCGTTCATCACCCAGTCCGGTTTTCCCTCGACGCATGCTAGACCTCCTCGGTGCAACACCCCTATGCTCCTTTCGAGGCGGCTCACGCGGGCGTCGCCAGTGTGGCCTGAAAACTTCCGCAAGAAGACGTAAGGCGGGCCAAGCGGCCGCGAAGCATTCGCGCTCGGGAATCCTGCACTGACGGGCTCGACGGGCGTCCTGCCGCTCGCCCCCCTGACCGGCAGATCTCAGTACCGCGCGAGTTCTAGGGAGCAAAAATAACCGAGGATAACCGTTGCCGTCCTAACGGGAGACGGGCTCGCGTTGATTTGCGCTGAACGCCACGTGAAGCGATGAGGGCCGGCTTTGCACCGGCCCTCGACTGTTAATCAGGAAGTCGCTGGTTCGAGCCCAGCCCGGGAGCCAATTACTCCCACATCTATAGCTCGGGAGCATTCGACACTTGCGTCTCCCTCGGCGGAGCCCTCGCGCTCGCCGCCGCGACGGGGAACGTAGCCACCTCGCTCGCCCTCCCGGAGGCGCTTGACTTCGACCGCCGGGGGCGCGATCGTGGCGCGCGGCGGGGCAGGCGTAAGGTGGGCGACGGCGAAAGGGCGTCGCCGCCGAGAGCGTCGCCAGCTCCAACGGCCTCCCAGCTGCACAGGAGAACAGATGACGGACGACCACTCCTCGATGAAGCGCCGGCTCGCCGCCATCCTCGCCGCCGACATCGCCGGCTACAGTCGCCTCATGGGCGAGGATGAGGCCGCGACGGTCCGCGACCTCAAGGGGCACCAGGCGGTGATCCTGCCGCTGGTCGGCCGCTACGGCGGCCGCATCATCGATACCGCCGGGGACGGCATCCTGGCCGAGTTCTCGAGCGTGATCAACGCGACCGAGTGCGCGGTCGAGATCCAAACCATCATGGCGACGCGCAACGAGGCGGTGCCGGAGTCACGCCGCATGCTGTTCCGCATCGGCATCAACCTGGGCGATGTCATCCACGACGAGGCCCGGATCTACGGCGACGGCATCAACGTCGCGGCGCGGCTCGAGGGAATCGCGGAGCCCGGCGGCATCTGTATCTCCCGCCAGGTGTTCGACCAGGTGAGCCGCGCGCTCAAGGCGGATTTCCAGGCGCTCGGTCCGCACACCTTGAAGAACATCGCGCAGCCGGTGGACGTCTTCGCGATCGCGCCCGTGGATCGCAACGCCGGACCCGGCGTGACCGCCCCCAATGCCGTCGACCTAAAGCAGGAGATTCACTTCTGCACCGCGCCCGACGGTGTCCAGCTCGCCTACTCCATGATCGGCCAGGGACCGCCCTTGATGAAAACGGGCAACTGGATGACCCACCTGGAATTCGATCTCGAGAGCCCGATCTGGCGGCATCTCTATCGAGAGCTGGCGAAGGATCACACGCTGGTCCGCTATGACGCCCGCGGCAATGGGCTGTCGGACCGGACCGTCGACGACATCTCGTTCGACGCTTTCGTGGGTGATCTGGAGGCGGTGGCCACCGCCGCGAAGGTCGTGCGGTTCGCCCTGCTCGGGATCTCCCAGGGCTGCGCGGTCGCGATCGCCTATGCGGTGCGCCATCCCGAGCGAGTGTCGCATCTCATCCTCTACGGCGGCTTCGCGGTGGGCTGGAACAAGCGCGCGCGCAGCGCGGCCGAAAAGGAAGAGGATGCTGCCATGCTGACGTTGATGCGCCTGGGCTGGGGCAAGGAGAACCCGGCTTTTCGTCAGCTGTTCACCTCCCAGTTCATGCCCGGCGCGACCAAGGAACAGGCCGATTGGTTCAACGAGCTGCAGCGGATGACCGTATCGGGGCAAGTTGCCGCGCGGATCTATGAGACCAATGGCGAGACCGATGTCACCGCGCTACTCCCGCGGGTAAGCGTACCGACGCTCGTGCTGCACACGCGCGATGAGGCTCGCGTTCCGTTCGAGGCCGGTCGCCGCATGGCGGCCGGCATCCCAGGCGCCCGGTTCGTGGCCCTGCCGGGCCGCAACCACCTGTTCCTCGAGACCGAGCCGGCCTTCAACCAGTTCCT
This sequence comes from Candidatus Rokuibacteriota bacterium, assembly GCA_003221615.1. Lineage (GTDB taxonomy): Bacteria > Methylomirabilota > Methylomirabilia > Rokubacteriales > CSP1-6 > AR31. The sequence continues at coordinate 8,946 of QHSQ01000162.1, forward strand.
GGAGCACACCCGGGCTTTCTTGGCAGCCTGAGCGGCTCGGGCCGCTGGGCGTTGCCTTCCTGGGCATCGGGGACTGGGCTTGCGTTGATCTGCGCTAACCGCGTCGTGTAACGCATGCTCTCGCGTTCACGATTCCTGTGTGGTTCGCCGCCGACGAGCTCGCCCGTTTGGCTGGGCTACCTCCCGAGCCCAGCTTGCCGCTGGTGTTCGAGCGATGGGTACGCTGGTAGGAGGCAGAGGCGCATTTGGCCGTCCCCCGGAAAGTTAGTTTCTCACTATGATCCTCGACTAGACTGACTGGAGCGATAGGCTGTCTATCGGCATGCCGCGGGGAGTTCGCTATGAGCCGTGTGGTCGCCTTCCTCATTCTCACCATCGCTCAGGTTGTTGCTCCCTCTCTGCCATCTGCTCTTGCAGCACCCAACGATTTCCGCGTTGTCTCTGGAACGCTCCTCCACCCGGCGAGACTCAGCCCTGACGCTGCCGTGGCGGTGGTCAAGAGCGACGAGGGGACCGTGTGCTACGCCGACCTCCGCGCGGTTTCACGTATTCCTACGGTGGAACGAGGGGCTGCGGTGACCTTCGTCGGCTTCGAAGGGTCTCGTCCTGATCAGCTCGCGGCCCAGGTGATCTACCCGCCCGAAAGTGCGCCTGCACCGGCGGATGCTCCTTTGGTGCGGTCCGAGCGCATCCACGGCCGCATTGAGTCGCTGGCCGGCGCCGCGGTGGTGGTCCGGATGACCGACGGCAAAGCGGTTACGTTCCTACTGCGTGGCATCAGCGCCACCATCCGAGGGCTGTTGCAGCGCGGTGACGTGGTGACGGTGTTTGGCCGACCCGCCGAAACCGAGTTTGTCGTGACCGGCATCGTCCAGAGCCAGGACTGACTCTTGGCTGCGCGCATTTATCTCCGTAGCCCCGGCGAGCAGTGCACTTGCACGGGCGCTGTGCCGGTGCGTGCCTTGGTATTCGACTAGACTCTCGCCAGCCATCCTCCACCGAGGTGGCCATGGTCATTCATGCGCGGGCGGGCGCCGGGTGTAGGCCCAATTAGCGGGGCCACCGATCGCCGACATCGGGGCCTCGCCCGGTATATGCTGTCGCGGTTGTGCGAGGAGACGAGAGCCTGGCGCCCGATGCAACCGGATCGCGCGCCCCTTCCTATCGTGCGTACTGGGCGCTGGCGGCGGCGGGGTTCCAGCGGTACGCGACCTATCGCCAGGCGATGGTGGCGGCTGTCGTCACCAACTCGGTGTTCGGATTCCTCCGCTTCGCCGTGATGCTGGCCGTCATCGAGGCGGGCACCCGCACCGTGGCCGGCTATGACGAGGCGCAGCTGGCCACCTTCGTCTGGGCCGGGCAGGGGTTGATCGGCGTGGTCCTCCTCTGGGCGCTGCCCGAATTCGCCGAGCGCATCCGCACCGGCGACGTGATCACCGATCTTCTGCGCCCGATCGACCCGGTCTGGCAGCTGCTCGCCGCCGATCTCGGCCGGGCCGGCTACGCTGTCCTCACGCGCTTCGTGGTGCCGGTGGTCGTTGGCGCGCTCGCATTCGACCTCTATGCGCCGAGGCGACCGGTCACCTACGCGCTGTTCGCGTGCTCGATGCTTCTGGCCACGATCGTCTGCTTCTCCTGCCGCTACCTCGTGAACGCCGCGGCGTATTGGCTGCTCGACGTCCGCGGCCCCCAAACCGCCTGGACGCTGACCTCGGGGATACTCGGCGGCCTGTACTTCCCCGTCTGGTTCTTTCCGGCCGCGATGGCGATTGGCCTGATCGTCGCCACCCCGTTCCCGTCGGTCATCCAGATTCCTCTCGACATCCTCGTCGAGCGCGGCTCGCCCACGATGCAGCTCGGGCTGCTCGGCGTGCAAGGGGGTTGGGTCGTAGCGCTCCTCGCCCTGTGCCGCTGGGTGCAGAGGCGCGGCGAGCGCAAGCTGGTGATCCAGGGTGGCTAATTCCACGCTAATGGCCTACCGCCATCTGTTGGAGGCACAGGTACGGAGCCAGGCGCAGTACCGCGCGTCGCTCGCCGTCGACGTGGCAGGCAGCGTGCTGTTCGGTGTCCTCGACATCGTGAGCGTTGTGGTGCTGTTTCGGGTGACCCCGACGTTGGGCGGCTTCAGCTTCGCCGAGGTCTTCCTGATGACGGCGCTGGCCACCTGCGCCTTCGCGACGGCCGACCTGGTGGTGGGTAACGTGGAGCGCCTGCGCCAGTACGTGCGCAGCGGCCTCTTCGACGCGCTGCTCGTCCGCCCGCTGAGTTCGCTTGCCCAGCTGGTCGCGATGGACGTGGCGACGCGGCGGGTCGGGCGAGTAGCGTTCGGCGTCGTGATGCTGGTTCTGGCCGCGGCCAAGGCGCCGGTGGAGTTCACGCCAGCGCGGCTGGTGCTGCTGTTGATGACGCCCATCGCCGGCGCCGTGATCTTCGGGGCTGTCTTCGTGGCCACGGCCACAGTGGCGTTCTGGTGGATCGAGTCCGGTGAGATTGCAAACGGCCTGACCTACGGCGGACTCAACTTCACGCAGTATCCGATCACGATTTACGGCGCGCTGTTCCGCCGGCTGTTCGCCTACGCTGTTGGGTTCGCCTTCGTGGCGTACTATCCGACGCTGGCGCTGGTCGACCGCCCCGACCCGCTCGGCGCGCCCGCGTTCCTCGGCTATGCCGCGCCGGCTATAGCCGTCATGGCGGCGGTTGCCGCCGGACTCCTGTGGCGGACCGGCGTTCGGCACTATCGGAGCACCGGCTCGTGACCGTCATCGAGACGCGCGACCTCCGCAAGGAGTTCACCGTCCGCGTGAAATCGGGATGGCTGGGCCGGCGCACGCGCATGGTCGCCGCCGTCGACGGAATCGCTCTCACCGTACAGCGCGGGGAGATGGTGGGCTACATCGGCCCGAACGGCGCAGGCAAGTCGACGACCCTGAAGATGCTCACAGGCGTCCTCTACCCGTCCGCGGGGCAGGTGAGGGTCTGCGGTCTCGAGCCGGTGCCTCAACGCACACGGCTGGCCCGGCGCATCGGCGTCGTCTTCGGGCAGCGCTCGCAGCTCTGGTGGGATCTGCCACTGCGGGACTCGTTCGCACTGCTGCGCCACGTTTACGCGGTGCCGGCCACGGAGCACGCCGGCCGGCTGGCCCACTGCCGGCGGCTACTCGATCTCGACGCCTTCCTCGATGTCCCAGTCCGCCAGCTCTCGCTCGGCCAGCGGATGCGGGGCGAGCTCACGGCGGCACTCCTGCACGGGCCCGAGGTGCTGTTCCTCGACGAGCCGACGATCGGGCTCGACCTGGTGAGCAAGCAGGCTGTGCGCGCGTTCCTCGCCGCGCTGGGCGCCGCCGGCGATACGACGATCGTGCTGACGACGCACGACCTGGCCGACATCGAGCGGCTGTGCCGGCGTCTAGTCGTGATCGATCAGGGTCGCATCGTGCACGATGGCTCACTGGATGAGCTCCACGCCCGGTACGGCTCCCGCCGCCGTCTGGTCGTCGATCTCGACGAGCCGCTGGCGACTCCGCTGGCGCTGCCGGGGGTCATGGTGGAGTCGATGCAAGCCAACGGGCGGCGGATCACGTACGCGCTGGACAGCACCACGGCGGCGGGAGATCTGGTGAGTCGGCTCGCGCAAGCGGCGGCACTACGTGACATCTCAGTGCTCGAGCCCGACATCGAAGACGTCGTGGCCCGACTCTACACGCGCCAGGCCACGCCGTGACTACCGGAGGCCCAGTCTGCAACCGCTTTAACCTCGGTCGGCACCACGTCGCCCGCGACCGGCCGGAGATCGAGCATGTCTCGCCGATGGTCTGGACTTCAATGTGCGCATGGATCGGGTAGTATTGGCGGTACGAACTCAGAGGAGGCCTCCGTGATGAACGACGCGCGCACACCGATCGGACAGCCGGCAGCCGTGAACCCCCCGGGCAAACTGGCGTACGCGACGCCAACCACCGCTCCCCTGGTGGCCGGTCGGCGTTCCTTCTTCAAGTACCGCGACCTCGGCGTCACGGCCGCGAGCAGTGGGAAGATCCGAGCCCAGGTCACGATCGGGGCCGACGGAATGACGCAGCCGACTGGGTGGCACTACCACGTCTGCGAGGGCCAGTTCGTGTACATGCTCAGTGGATGGGTGGACCTGGAGTTCGAGGACGGCCAGAAACTGCGTATCCAGTCGGGCGAGTCGCTCTATATCCCGGGCGGCCTGCGGCACAACGAGACGGCAGCATCAAAAGACCTTGAGCTCCTGGAGATCTCCGTTCCCGCGGACATGGGCACCGTGCCCTGCGATCCGCCCGAGGGGTGGTCCCAGAGCGCATGACGCCCGTCGACGGCGATCCCGCACGCTGAACGCCCCGCGTGGCGGGCCCGCGCGGGTCCACGGTGTCGGGCTGCTGGCGTCTAGACACCCGGGCGTAGTTCCTCATACGCCGTAAACGTGATGGCGTCCGGATGGCTGCTCAGGATGGGGGCCAGCAGCTCCTCTTCCCAAATCCGCCACTTCTCCGGATACTCCGTGCGCCCAAGCGGGCGCTCCAGAGTGCCCCACAGCCGCTCCCAGGCCTCACGACTTTCATAAATCCACACGGCGGCGTAGGCGTCCTGCCTTGCGCCCTTCACGCCCTTCGCGAAATGATGGGCCGTGAGACCTGGCAACTCGAACAGGCCGCGCGCCTCGGCAGCCCGGAACGCCTGCTCGAATCGCTCTGCGCCGCTTCCCGGTCTCAGATCATATTCGTGGATGCTGATCATCCGCACCATTCATCCTCCTGAGCTGCCGTAACCGCGATTCGTAGCGGGCGTTCATTCGCAGACCGCAACCCAGCCGGGGCCGTACTGCTTCCGCCGCCTGCATTTGTGTTCGGATCTCAGAGCCGGTCACCACCCCTCCGTTGACCTGACGCAAGACGCCTTCCCAAAGAGAGCACACGTCGTAAATGTCCCGATCAACCGGGACCTGAGCGAAGACGTTTGTCGGAAGTGCGCAGAATACGAATGCCAAAGCAACTAGCCGCCGAAACCATTTCGACCACGGTAGGTTCACTGCACGTCGACCTCGGCCAAGAGACGGCCCTAGGACTTCATTCGGCGCCCTCAATGCGGCGGCGACTTCTGCCAACAGTCGCGTTCAGGATGCCGGTGACGAGGCGGAGAAATTCTGCCGGCTCGAAGGGTTTCAGGATGAAGCCGACAGATCCGGCCCGGCTGAGCCTGTTCGCATCCTCCGCGGTCCCGGAGGTGAGTGCAACCACTGGAATCCCGCGCGTCGTCGCGTCAGCCTTCAGCCGCTCGAGCACGGTCAGACCGTTCATCTCCGGCATAAAGTAGTCGAGGAGGATCAGGTCAGGGCGGATCGCCTGAACCATCGCCAGTGCGTCTTGGCCGCTCGAGGCGACGAGGACCCGATGCCCATCCCCCGATAGCAGCTCGTTGGCCAGGTCTAGGAACCCCGGGTCATCGTCGATGATGAGGATGGTGAAACGCGCAGAGTTCGGTCCCGGTCGAGCCATTCCGACGTCGCTGAGTATGTCCTATCGTCATTTCTCTCGCAATAGCGGAGCAGGTATAGTCATCGCCGATGCCAAGCCGAAGCCCGCGAAGCCCGCGCCCTGGACATCGACGACGACCCGCGTCCTCCGATGGAGCTCAAGCTTAGCGATCGCATCGTCGATGAGACTGACGAGTATGAGGCGGATGAAGGCGATCTCAGAATCCGCGAGCCCATCGCACAAGGCACTCGCGCTGTCCCGGCGGGACTCTTCCGCCGACCCTATCGAGATCGAGTGCTGGCTTTCGGCGTGAATCGCACGACAGTGTAGCCGAGCGAAGAAACTTCGCCTTCCCGAATCCGCCGCGTTCTCACCAGTCGGCGCTCGTCGGCCACGGGGGACTGCGCCGATCGGCGATCCGCCACCCGTCGCTCCATGATCACCTTCACACCACGCAGGCCGGCGAACGCCCGCTGGAGATAGTCGTGGAGCGCCGTGTCGTTTGGGCGCACGACGATGAGCAGTTCGGCATCCGGAAATGACTTCGACGGAAGGAGTTCGAGGAGCCGTTTTCGGTGATATGCGCAGATGCGGTGTGTCACCGCGGGGTTGTGGAACGGCTCTCGCTCACCTAGATCGCTGGGCCGGCCCTCGCTCTCGCACCACGCGCAAATTGCTTTCATCTTGACGACGCGAGGTGCCAATGACGTGCCAGCACAATTCCGGATGAAGCTCGGTCGAGAAGATCCGGAAATTATCTCGGGCGAACGCGGCTGCACTCCCGGGCGTGACTATCCTTGCGTCGCTCGACACCGCGTGCGGATGTGACGCTCGCGCGAGGTTTTGCTCGCGCGCCGCCGCCGAAGAACGCTTCTGCTGCGGCCAGACCGGTGATCGAGTAGCCCGTGCTGGGCGCGCTCGGCCGCCGGGCTACGGCTTGGGCCGTCGTCCGGGGAGAAGGCTGTTGGTGACCGTCTGCGTCGCCGTGGGAATGAGCGGGCTCAGGACGCTCCCGCCGGGCGCGACCGTGGGGCTGATCGGGATACTCGCGTCGGTCGGAGTGGTCGGGCCAGCGGCGGCGCCGATGCTCGTGGTCGCGGTCGTGCTCACACTACCGGTCAGCGTCCCGATGGCTGGCGGGGGGATGCTGTTCATCGTGTGCGCCGCGTCGCTCATCGACGCTTGCTTCGCCTCCTGGTTCACCGCGGCCACGCTCGCCGCGGGCGCGTCCTTCGGCAAGAAAGTGAAGTCCGACGCCAGGTTCTTGGCCGCCTCGGGCGCAACGGCCTGGGGTGCTGGAAGCGGCCTGGCGTCCGTCACGATGAGTCGCTCGAGCGCGCCGACCTTGACCGCTGGTCCTACCGGCCTCCCGCTCGCCGGGTCGAGCTTGGTGACCTCGACGAGACCGCGCACGATCGTGATCGTCGAACGTCCCGGCGAAACCTCGGCGATGACGAAAGTCCCGCGGACCGCGACGACCGCGTTCGGCGTCTTGATCTCGATGGTCTCGCCTGGCTTCATTCGGGCCTTGCTGACGGCCACGGCTGTACGGCCGGCCGTGAGGGAGATCGTCGACGTGCCCGGAACTTCAGTGATCGTGAGGACCGACATTTCGCGCGCTGTCACGGTGGCCTTGCCGCCGAGCAGGACACGCACGGCGGACTTCTCCGCCGTCGTGATGCGATCGCGGAGCAAGACATCGTCCTTGAACCTGAGCGGCGCCGGCCCCGGGAGGGCCGCGCGCGTGACCATCGCCGTTCCCAGCACCATCGCGACCACGCCGACCTGCGGCTCCGCGGATCGAGCCGTCGCCGGCAACGCCAGGGTGGCTGACATGAGCAAGGCGACGATATAAAGGCGGTGTGCGCGGCGCAGTCGCGTCACCATCGGATCGAAGTCTAGAAGGACGAGGAATTATGCGGAAATCGGGAAACTACCGCAAATCGTCGCGAGTAAATCCCTTGATCGCGCCCCGGTGCCTCTCGCTCGACATCCCAGATGTCGAAACAGTCGGCGTGAAACTGAAGGGGGCTCCAATCCTCCGCGGCGAGCCCTGACACTGCCGTCTGCCTCGTCGTTATGTCCGCTCCGCATCCGTCACACAGCTGCCCGTCGCCTGACTGAGCTCGGACTTCCGCCATGCGGCCGTGCGGCAGGCGACCGTCCTCAAGCCTGCGGTGGATCAGTTGGCGCACGACGTCGGCGTCCATCCAAACTCAGTATCCATAGGGGAGAGAGACCCCGTCAATCAGGTGATTACCTATAGACATCTAATGGTCTTTCCTGGCGGCCGCCGTGCTATTCTCCTTCGCCGAGGCTTCAGCTGATGGAACAGCTAGCGTGGGCGTGTACCCGCTGCGCCCGAACGATCGGGCCGGGAGACACCATCATGTTCCGCGCTGGCGGCCTGGCCCACGTCGATTGCCGAAGGCCTCGGGTGCTCAGCACCGAGGAGCGCGCGCTTCTTTTCCTCCATTGTTGTGACCACTCTGTTGAGTGTGCGCCCTGCGCCAGCAGCTTCTGCGTGTCAGAGCTCGGCTCAGACCTTCGCGGCCATACGAATCTCTGCCCTCACTGTCGTCAAGACCTCACCGACGGCGTCCGCGCGCATCTCCACAAGTGCGACATGATCTCAGAGGAAGTACGGCGCCGGGCGCAGGCAGTACGTGCTGTCTCGGAACGCCTGGTCAAGGAGAGCTACGAGCCGGGCGAGGCCGCAGATCTGTTGAGGCAGGAGATCGAGACTGCAGTTCGGGCACTCAAGGAGGCCATGCGGGAATCGTCCGCAGGTATTCCCGAGGCCGATTCCGGTCCAACGCTTCGGTGACGCGCTCGCGTGGTGCAGTGCTGATCGCGCGGGCGGTCGGTTACCTGCACAAGCCACTCAATCGACGTGACCCAGCTGGTCCTGGCACCATTTCGGCCTTCGGGCTCGCATAGCTCGGTACCCTGAAAGTGCCTGGGCCAGGAAAGGCCGACAGGGCAGGGAGGCGCCGATGTCTGCAACGACCCTCAGGGACACAGCAGGCGTTCTGATCGCGCCCGGCAAGGAGAGCCTCGCGGATACGCGAGAGCTCGAGCGGAGCGCAGTGTGAGCACGAAAGCCCTCGCCATCCTCGTCGGCGGTGGCCCGGCGCCCGGTATCAACGCAGTCATCGCCGCGGCCACGATCGAGGCTCGCAACCGCGGGCTCCGCGTGTTTGGGTGCCACGACGGCTACCAGTGGCTCATGCGGAAGGACCTCGGCCATGTCGAGGAGCTCGAGATCGCCTCGCTCTCGCGGATCCACTTCGAAGGGGGCTCGGTTCTTCGTACCTCCCGCGCGAATCCATCACGATCTGCCGCGACGCTCCAGAACGTCGCGGAGTCGCTGCAGCGCCTCGGCGCCTCGTACCTCTTGACGATCGGCGGCGACGACACCGCGTCCGGCGCCGCGGCCGTGGCGCACGTACTGGGGGGCAAGCTCGCAGTCGCCCACGTTCCCAAGACGATCGACAACGATCTACCGCTCCCGGCCGGAGTCCCGACGTTCGGCTACACGACCGCGGTCGACGTGGGCAAGGACCTCGTGCGTAATCTCATGAAGGACGCCGCGACGACTGACAAGTGGTTCTTCGTGACGATCATGGGCCGTCATGCCGGGCACCTGGCCCTCGGCATCGGCAGCGCGGCCGGCGCGACGCTGACCGTCATCGGGGAGGAGTTTCCCGAGGGCGCGCTCGCCCTCGATCAGATCGCCGACATTCTCGAGGGGGCGATCATCAAGCGACGCGCCCGGGGCCAGGAGCACGGCGTCGCCCTGCTTGCCGAAGGGCTGATCGAGCGATTGGATCCCGATACGCTGGGACACGTCGAGCGCGATCCCTACGGGAACGTCCGCCTGGCGGAGCTCGAGCTCTCGCGCCTGCTCAAGGAGCGCGTCTCCACGAGCCTGCGGGCGCGCGAGATCACGTGCAGCATCGTCGCCAAAGACATCGGTTACGAGCTTCGCTGCGCCCCGCCGGGCGGCTTCGATATCCATTACTGCCGGAGTCTCGGCTACTGGGCGACTCGATTCCTGATCGAGGGTGGCACGGAAGCGATGGCGACGATACAGGGCGAGGCGTTTGTTCCGGTTCCATTCCGGGACCTGATCGATTCCAGGACGGGGCGGTTCCGCGTGCGCCACGTCGACGTCAACTCGGAGGCCTACCAGATGCTCGCCGCTTACATGATCCGGCTCACGCGGGCGGACCTCGAGGATCCCGAGCAGGTCCGCGCCCTGGCCGGCGCGGCAGGGCTCGACGAAGCGGCGCTGGTCACGCGGTTCGCCGGCCTCGTGACACCGGGCCGAAGAGGCGGACCGTGACAGGCCACAGGCCCGCCGGTCGGCAGGAGCGGCTGACGGTTGGCGATCAGGAAGGCGAGGTTTGCTTGACCCGGGAGCGGTACTGCTCGGGGACGGCGTCGAGCCGATCGGTCCAGTGCACGGCGCCCTGCTCATCGATCCAGCGATAGAGATGGCCCGCACGCGGCGGTGACGGCCTGCGGGCTGAGCCCTGCTCAACGGCCGGCGGAGCGGTGGGAGCGGCGGGCACCGATGTAGGGGTCGCAGCGGGCGGCGCCATCGGTGGATTCGGGATCCACGCCCACGTGTACGGCATCGATACCCCGTCGCCGCGCAACTCGTAGCGCCCGGTCGGGAATTGCACGACGTTTTGCACGGGATCGGGTGCAAGCGAGACCGTCCCGCTCGGTGGCGCATAGCTCACCGGCGCATCGTAGTAAGGCGGCGGATAGTACGCCTGGTCATAAGCGGGGGCCGCGTACGCAACGGCGGGAGCCCCGGCCACCACTGCGACCGGGAATGACGGTCGGATGAACTGGCGTGGGACGAAACGCTGCGGGGGAAATGGTACCGCGACCGAGCGGCTGACTCCCAAGGTAGCGCCCCCCACGACGGGGAAAGGCTGATGGGGGAATGGCAGCGCGACCGGGCGACTGACTCCCAGGGTAGTGCCCCCGGCCACAGGACCATCGTTGTGAGATCCTTGAGCCTGCCCGGCGAGGGCGAAGCCCGGCGCAACCAGTACACCTATCGACAGGGCCAACGAGGCCGCGACAACCCTAGTTGCCGTCTTCACTGTCGATCCTCTCTCCCGTAGCGTCCACATATACAAGAGACGTGATCGAGTGTGCGCCCGTGTACGGGGACCGTCAAGGCGAAGGGGTAGCCAGCGCTCGACCAGGCGGCTGAAGGGCCGCGACTACCTCTTGCCGGGAGTCGCAACCAGCGCGTTGGGCACTCCCCACCCACCGGGCAGCGACAGCGTGAGTGCCGGGAGCCTTACCACGAGCTGGGTCGATGGACCGCCGTCAAGGTTCAGGGCATCCGAACATCCGAGCCCGGTCTTCTCGGGCGGCTCCGCGAGAAAGCGCGCGAAGGCGGTGCTCTCGGCCTTACTCGCAACGACGACGACAACGCGACTGCCCGCGGCGCAGACGGCAGTCCGTTCCGCCAGCTGCGGCTTCAGCCCCGGGACCTTGCCGCCGATGACGAGACGGGGGAGGCCCTGGACGACGAGCCCATGGGCGAGGGGGTCGGAGATCCCGGAGCCGAGGACGATCCGCGCGTCCGTGCCGCTGACCGCGAGGGCGCCCCAGCTTGCCCGCTTGCCCGTGGCGAGAAGTCGTCCCTCGCTGACCGCGAGGCCCATCGCGCGACCATCGTTGTCGAAGAAGCTGGCATTCACGGCAACGACAGCGGGGAAGGGTGAGGCGATCTGCGCCACGGGTTGTCGCGGCGAGGGGCCGCCGGCGGGGACGAGGCGAAGCTCCGCTTCACCAAGGTCAACTCGGAAGGCGTGACCTGAGAAGGGCTCACCGTCTGGCGGCCGCACGTCGAAGGTCGCGTGGCTGATGCCCGGCGCCACTGTCAAAAACCGGAGCGCTTCCTGCCCTGCCGAGATCTCGACCTCGCTGCATACCGTCACGAGCACCAGCAAGACGTGAAGGCGCATAACCAGGCGGTGCGTCGCGGGCTTCATCATCCTCTCCGACCAGGTGTCCACATTGGGCGCGCCTCCCGCAGCTTACTGGAAGCCGTTCTTCTCGTGCTTCCGTTCGGCGAGACGTAGAATCTCACGAGACGCCTGATGCCCTGGGAGCCCGTGCTCATCGTCGCCGCGCTCATCGTCTTTGTCGGGTATGTCATCTTCGGCGTCACTGGATTCGGCGCATCGCCCATCACCATCCCGGTTCTCGCCCACTTTCTTCCCCTCACGTTTGTGCTGGCGCTGGCCTCGGTGCTCGACCTCGCCTCTGCGCTGGTGCTCAGCTTTCAGACCCGAAGGCAGGCCGATCCTCGCGAGCTCTTGCTCCTGGTGCCCTTCACCTTTCTGGGCCTCGCCCTGGGCGTAACGCTGCTCGTGAAGCTTCCCCGGAGCATCGCGCTCCTCGCCCTGGGCATCTTCGTCTGCCTCCATGCCCTCCACATCGTTCTCCGCCGGGGCTCGTCGCGGCAACTCAGTCGGGTATGGGCGGCGCCGGCTGGCGTCGTGGGCGGGGTACTGGGTGCGCTGTTCGGCACGGGGGGGCCTCCGTACGTGGCGTATCTCACCGGCCGGCTGAGAGATCCGGGAGCCCAGCGCGCGACCATCTCGCAGATGGTCATTCTGAGCGTGGGCCTGCGGGTGATCATCTTCGCCGTGGCCGGCCTGCTCTTCACTCGAAATCTCTGGACGGCGGTCGGCCTCCTCCTGCCGGTCGCATGGATCGGGGTGTGGGTCGGCCACAGGATCCAGTTGCGGGTGGCCCCGGCGATGCTCGCACGCGTCATCGCGCTCGCCCTATTCGTGACCGGCGCCTCCCTCATCGTTCGCACCCTCTAGCCATAGATAATTTTCGCGCTCTCGAGGAGAAGTCCTTGACCAGTGCTCACCGCGGCCGGAGACTGACTGCATGAAGCGCCCCGGGACGTCGTCCCCGCCTCGCAGCTTCCGCCTCCCCGGGCGCGGTGTCTTCAGATCCCTTCCCGGACGCTCGTAACGCGTTCTCGCCGCGACACCCGCTAGCCGGCGATCAGGCAGTTCTCGCTGGCCCCGCGCTCGGCCGAGGACCACACGGTCAAATTAAGGAAAGAGAGTTGAGAACATGGAAATGCTCAAGACGCTCGCGGTGATCCTGGTGGTGGCTCCGATGATCTTCACCACCGGGGCGGTAGCCCAGACGCAGACCGAGGACAGGCAGGCAGACGACAAGCAGACCGACGAGAGGGTGGTCGAGGGTCAGGTTCAGAGCATCGACGTATCAGGAACGGCGATCACGCTCACCGACGGCACCAAGCTGCTGACGCCGGCGGGGGCGACACTCCGCCCCGGTGCCCTGATAGAGGGCATGATGGTCGTCGCGAGCTATCGAGAGGAGAACGGCGACAAAGTCCTGACGGGCCTCGCTGTGAAGGATCGAGGACGCGCCCCGGCGACTCCCGGCGACTCGCCCCGGCGGTACTGACGGAACTGGCCTCGGCGGCGCGCCGTAGTCGGCGCCGACGCGTCGTTTCGACCTGACGATGCGTCGGCGCCGTCATGTCGTAGGCGACGCGCTCCTAGAGAGGCACCGCGCTGTAGTCGGCGTGGCGAAGGCGGCGCTTGCCCAGCCGCGTGATGCGAAGGCGGGCGCCGCAGTGCGGGTCCGGGCTCGCGATCTCCGTGTCGGTCGTCATCCAGTCGTTGGGATGCGTCGGGCGCTGCTTGGCCGGGATGAACGGCAGCACCGCGAGCATCGCGTAGAGCGAGAACGACGCTTCGCGTCCCGGTGGAAAGACGATGCGCCCGCCGATCACGTCGAACGTGTCGCCGGGCTTCGCGTGCATGACGAACGGCTTCCCGGTCTCGATCACCTCGACCCGCAGGTCGTAGAGCTCGAATTCGTCGCTGCCCGTCTGGCTCATCGGCTCTCCCTTTCGGCGGCGGGCGGTGCGTCGGCGTAGCGCCCGTCGGCAGGCGCGCCGCCGGAGTTCTGGTTCTTCCACATGATCATGCTGTGGGGGCCTTCCTCGACCCGCTCGAGCTCATAGCAGTCGCCGCGTGGCCCCGTCGCCTGGGAGACGATGCGCGCGACCGCCGCGCGGTCCCCGTCGTCCAGCGTCACGGCCTGCACGAGGTCGTCGAGATACGCGGCGTTGCGTGCGCCGACGATCGCGCCGGCGACGCCGGGTTTGTCGAGGACGTACCGGATCGCGACGCTCGCGACGCTGACGCGATGGCGCGTCGCGATCGCATCGAGCACGGCCAGCAGCTCCTGGAATCGGCGCCAGCCGCCGAAGTCGTCGACGATCAGCCGATACTTGACCAGCGAGCGATTGGCAAAGGGCGGGTGGGGCTCGGGCGCGCCGAGCCAGCGCTCTCCGATGAAGCCCCCCGCGAGCGTCCCGTAGCAGAGAAGCCTGATGCCGTGCGCGGCGCAGAACGCGGCCAGGCCGTTCTCGGGCCGGCGATCGAGCACTGAATACTGGAGCTGGTTCGTCGTGACGGACACGCCGCTCGCGACGATCTCCGAGAGTCTCGCCGTGTCGAAGTTCGTGGTGCCGATGAGCTCTACCTTGCCGGCCGATTTCAAGTCGTGGAGCCAGTGCATCGCCTCCACGTAGCCCGGCACGCGGTAGTCCCACCAGTGGAACTGCACGAGGTCCAGACGCTCCTGGCCCAGCCGCGCGAGCGACGTGTCCACGATGTGCTGCACGTCACGGCGCCTCAGACGCGGCAGCGATTCGAGGTCCGGCACGAGCTTGGTCGACACGCGCAGCCGGCGCGCATGGTCGGGGTGGCGAAGGCGAAACTCGCCGATCAGCTGCTCCACGCCGACGTAGTGGTCCGCGCAATCGAAGAGGGTGATCCCCGCCTCGACGAAGCGACGCATGTCCTCGATCGCCGCCTCGCGGGCGTACGGTGCGCCGTGGCGCTCCGCGAGCTGCCAGTTACCCTTGGCGATTCGCGAGACGACGAAGCCCGGCGCGAGCGTCACGACTTCGGGAGCCATGCCTTTCGCACGATGTTACTCTTTCCCGCACGATGGCCGACCGACCACTTCGCCCTCCGCGCATCGAGCTCGGGCCCGGGCTCGAGGTGCCGCGGGTGCTCACCGGCCTGTGGCAGGTGGCCGACATGGAGCGCGACGGCAAGCCTCTCGATCCGGACCACGCTACCCTCGCGCTCGGCGAGTACGCCGATGCCGGGTTCGACGCCTTCGATATGGCGGACCACTATGGCAGCGCCGAGATCCTGGTGGCCCGGTATCTCGCGCATGCCGGCCGCGGACGCGCGACCGCGTTCACCAAGTGGTGCCCGCTTCCCGGACCGATGACGCCGGAGGTGGTTCGCGAGGGCGTCAAGGAGCGCCTCGAGCGGCTCGGTCTTCCGCGCATCGACCTGTTGCAGTTCCACTGGTGGCAGTACCGGCATCCCGGATACCTCGACGCCATGCTCGAGCTCGGTCGGCTGCGTCGCGACGGTCGCATCGGTCACCTCGGCGTGACCAACTTCGATGCCGATCATCTCCGTCTGCTCGTCAGGCACGGCATTCCCGTCGTCTCGAACCAGGTGTCGTTCTCGCTGCTCGACCGTCGGCCGGCCGGGCGCATGACGGAAGTCTGCCGCGAGACCGGCGTGAAGCTCCTGGCCTACGGCGTGCTCGCCGGCGGCTTCCTCAGCGACCGATGGGTCGATCGGCCCGAGCCGGCCGAGATTCCCGACTGGAGCAAGTCGAAGTACAAGCGCTTCATCGACACGGTCGGCGGCTGGGGCGTCTTGCAAAGGGTCCTCGGGGCGGCGAAGACCATAGCGGTCAAGCATGGCGTCTCCGTCGCCAACGTCGCCGCGCGGTGGGTGCTCGAGCAGGAAGCGGTCGGCGCCGTGATCATCGGCGCGCGGCTCGGCGAGCGTGAGCATCGCGGCGACAACCTCGCGGTGTTCGGATTTGCGCTGGACGACGAGGACAAGGCGCGGCTCGTCGAGGCGCAATCGCGCATGCGCGAGATTCCCGGTGATTGCGGTGACGAATATCGAAAACCGCCGTTCCTGACCGCTTCCGGTGATCTGAGTCATCACTTTGCGGGACTCCCTCGTGTCTTCGAGGCGAGAGCGAGTACCGCCCATCCCGAACGCAGGATCGTCGAGTCCGGTAGTCGCTGGGAACCGATCGCCGGCTATGCGCGGGCGGTGCGTGCCGGCACTCGCATTCTCGTCAGCGGCACGACCGCGACGCACGGCGAGAGCACCGTGGTGTGTCCGGGCGATGCGGAAGGACAGACCGTGTACATCCTCGACAAGATCGGCGCCGCTATCGAGGCGCTCGGCGGCGAGCTCGGCGACGTGGCCCGCACGCGGATCTACGTGCGCGACGCCGCGTGTGCCGAACGCGTGGCGCGCGTTCACGGTCGGTATTTCGGCGCGATACGACCCGCCAACACGCTCGTGGAGATTGCCGGGCTCGTCGGAGGCTACGAAGTCGAGATCGAAGCCGAGGCCGAGGTCTCGCGATGAGATGTCCTGCATGAGCCCGCGAAGATTCGTGTCCAGCAGATCGCCCTGGGAAGAGCTCGCCGGGTACTCCCGTGCTGTGGTCGATGGCCGCTGGGTCTTCGTCTCGGGCACGGTGGGATACGACCTGCGTACGAAGACGTGGCCGCCGACCGCCGAGACCCAAGCCGCGACGGCGCTCGACACCATCGAGCGCGCGCTGCGCGAGGCCGGCGCCACGCTCCTCGACGTGGTGCGCGTGCGGGTCTACGTTCCGGATCGAGCCGACGTGGCAGCGGTGTCCGCGGTGATCAAGAAACGACTCGGGGCCTCGCGCGCCGCCAATACGACCGTCTGCGCGCCGCTGGCCGTCGAGAACGCCAAGGTCGAGATCGAGGTGACGGCGCTCAAGCCTCCGGGGCGCCGGCGTGCCCCGCGCAGTAGTCGCTCGCCGTCGTCTCCGTGACGTGATCGCCCGGGAGCGGCGCCCTCGAGGCCACCCCGCGGCGATTCCGCGATAGTTCGGGATTTCAATCTCCTCGGGATAGACTTTTGTGGTGCGGACACCCTTGAGCCGATACCGAATGGCTGTCGCGAGGGCGACCGCCTGAGGAGAGGAGATCCCATGCGCCTCATGATGATCGCCCTCAGTCTGCTGTGCGCGCTGGGCTGCGGCATATCCGAAGAGGCGGCCGCCGCGAAGGACCGCGAGTCATCGAAGGCCGCGTGGGCGCTGGTCCTCAGGGTCGACGGCGCCGATGTGAGGATCCCGCTCAAAGTCATGAACGTACTCCTGTTCAAGGACGAGGAGTACGCAAAGCAGAATCCGTCGGTCTTCCAGATCGAGGGAAGCGGCGTTCATCTGATCGGAGAAATCGCCGCTGCCGACAACGTCGACTACGGTGAACACTGGGAACGGCTTGTCAACAAGATGCTCACGATCAAAGCCTCGGGCGAGTTCCACCGTGATCCCGTCGACTCGACGATCACGCTCCCGGGCGCGCCCGAGATCGCCGTGACCGGGGGGACGATGTTCATCGAGAAATACACGGGCAAGTGGACTGGCTCGGAGGGAAACAAGACGATATCGGGAAAAATCACGATCCAGCGCTCCGATGGGAGGAGGCTCGAGGGCACGTTCGCCGTCCACGCCGTGACCTGGGGCTAGTCAGGAATCCTCTCGACACCGTACCGGTCGCCGACCGAGGTCGTGCTGGACGGCCGGATCACTCATGTGGGCGCCAGGCTCCGGCCACGCCGACCCCGAGGTGCCGGACCACGTCGACATCGCCGCGGCGCGCGAAGTTGGAACCAACTCGCTCGCTCACACCGTTCGGTTGCGACGACCGGAGATTTTCTTCGTGGTGGTCCAACGGGATTCGAACCCGTGTTTTCAGTCCGCCACGCGCTTTCATAATGGCCGATGGAAGTTAGGC
>QHSQ01000163.1 GCA_003221615.1 Candidatus Rokuibacteriota bacterium
CGTCTCCCAGACGACGGATCGCGTCGGGATCGGCGTCGATCGGCACCGCGATGACCTCGACGCCCAGGACGGCCAGGGTCCCCTCGCGTCCCGCCAGCTGATTCATGCGTGGGCGTGAGCCGGGCAGGGCATAGAGCACCACCAGCACGTTGCGCCCGCGATAGTCCTTGAGCGCGCGCGGAGGTGTCGGCCCCACCGTGAACGTGAAGTCCGGCGCCACGAGCCAGCGCCGGTCGCGCTCGATCGTCGAGCCCATGCCGCGCGCGCCGAATCCCGCCGACAGTGCCCGCAGGAAGTTGATCAGCTCCCAGCGCTGGTCCTCGGTGAGGCGCGGGCCGAATCCGGGCATGCCGGATCCGGGGATCCCGTGACTGATCCACCAGAAGAGGTCGCCGGCCGTGTGCTGAGCGGTATGAGGCGCGCGCAGGTCGGCGGGCGGTCGCGGCAGCGCTCGGCCGTCGGGCCCGTCGCCGGCACCCCGCGCCCCGTGGCACCCCGCGCAGCTCGCCTGGTAGAGCGCAGCACCGGCCGTGATCGCGCCGGCCTGATACGGCACCGAGGGGCGTAGATACGTCGTAGGATAGGCGTCGATGGTGAGCGGGGGAAGCGCGAGCCCGGCCCCGGCGCCGAGCGCGATGAGCGCCAGCGCCGCGAGCGGCAGCCGCCAGGCCCGAACGGCGAGTCCCGTGATCAGGGCGACCAGACCGATCACGCCGATCTGGCTTCCGATCAGCGCCCGCGTCGCCTCGGCCGCCCGGCCCTCG
Source organism: Candidatus Rokuibacteriota bacterium (assembly GCA_003221615.1). GTDB lineage: Bacteria > Methylomirabilota > Methylomirabilia > Rokubacteriales > CSP1-6 > AR31. The sequence continues at coordinate 765 of QHSQ01000163.1, forward strand.
AGCGCGGCGAACGACAGCCTGATCGTGAACGGCCACACCGGCGCCTCGTGACGCGCCGGCGGCGTGACGTTCATCGCCGCGACGATGACGAGGATCGCGAGCGCGAGGCCCGCTTCGACCGTGACGAATCCGGCGAGTCTTCGCATCGCCGGGCGTCCGACGGTCGGCCCGTCGCCGCCGAGCCGGGCCAGGAGCACGGAGCGATTGAGCGCGGCGAGGCTCAACGCCAGGATCAGGAGCGCGAGCTTGGCGAGCAGCAGGCGCCCGTAGGTCGTGCCCACGAGCCCGGCGACGTTGCCGACGTGGGTGATCGCGAGCCCGGTTCCGGTCGCCGCGAGCACGAGCACGAGCCCGAGCGCGGCGCGCGAGAACCGCCGCGCCGCCAGGACCGCGTGGGGCCGCGCGTCAGCGCCTGCCTCGCCGGCGGCAGCGCGCAGGAGAAGCGCCAGCGGGAGGAGGCCGCCGACCCAGATGCCGGCGCCGAGCACGTGCAGAGCGTCGAGGACGATCGCGCGCGCGGTGTCCGGCTCCACGGCGGCGGCATGGCCCGCGGCGGCCAGCGGCACCAGCGCGGCGACGCCGAGCAGCACCGCCTCGCCCCGCGCCGCGCGCCAATCGGCTCGGCGCTCGACCGACATGCGGATCGAGAGAAACGCGGCGAGCAGCGCGAGGAAGCCGGCGCGCACGAGCCACACGTGGCCGGCCTGGGTCTGGACCAGCACGCGTCCGATCGCGCGAGGCTCGAAGGCCGCGGCCCCTCGGCCCTCGAACAGCGCGGTCTGCGTGGCGAGGACCACGATGCCCGAGGCGAGCGCCACGAGCGCGAGCCAGCACGCGGAGGTGAGCACCGTGCGCTCCCAGCGCTGCGCCGTCGCGCGGTCGGAGCGGCCGGCGAGCACGATCATCGCCGCGGCGCCGACGAGGAGGACCGAGCTGGTCAGATGAAGCCAGCGTCCGGCGAGTCCGAGCGCGTACACCCGGTCAGTGTACCGGATGGGCCACTGGCATTGAGTCCGGCACGTTTCTTCGCTAGAGTGCGGCTCATGCTGCGCGTGCTGGCGATCATCGCCGTGGCCGCTTCGCTGTTGGCTGCGGCCCCGGCCGACGCCCATGTCGGCGGTGTCGAGCGCGCGGTCTTCGAGGCCCCGGAGCTCCCGACCCCCGCGGAACCGATCGGCCCCGTTGCTGTTCTCGGCGCGGACGATCAGGCCAACGTGCCCTGGCCGATCGCGCTCGTGGCTCTGCTGGCGGCCGCTGGGCTCGTGCGGCGGCGCTCGCGCCGACTGGTCGTGGCCGCGCTCGTTCTCCTCGTCGCGATCTTCACGGTCGAGGCGGCGGTGCATTCGGTCCATCACGCGCTCGGTCACGACCCCGTCGCGTGCCCGACCGCGTCCATCGCGGCGCACCTGGACGGCACGACGGTCGCCGCGCTCGCGCTCGACGAGCCCATCCATCGGGTCGGCGCCATCACCGCACCGTCCGAACCGCGCATCGACTCCCTCCGCTCGATCGATCCGTCGCAGCCCCGCGCGCCCCCGCTCCCTCTCGTCTAGATCCCGCTCGAGCAATTCACAAACCTTCAAGGGGGATCCCATGAGAGGGAAAGCTCTATTCGCGTGCGCCCTCGCGCTGGCGCTCTCGCTCACGTCCGTGCACGTGGCCCAGGCTCACGGCCTGATCGGCAAGCGGTTCTTTCCCGCGACCCTGGCCACCGACGATCCCTTCGTGGCCGACGAGCTGTCGCTGCCGACGATCTCGTACCTCAAGCTCCGGGGCACCGAGGAGGCGCCCCCGACGAAGCAGATCAGCCTGAGCGGCGAGCTCTCGAAGCGGCTCAGCCCGGATCTCGGCATCTCGTTCGCCGGCTCCTTCACGATGCTGGACCCTGACGAAGGCGCGTCGGTCAGCGGCTTCGACAATCTGGAAGTCACCGCGAAGTACGTGTTCTTCAAGAACGCCCCGCACGAGCTCATGCTGGCGCTCGGCCTCGGCTGGGACGTGGGCGGCACCGGCAGCAAGAAGGTCGACGCCGAGAGCTTCAACACCTGGACACCGCAGCTCTTCTTCGGCAAGGGCTTCGGCGATCTTCCGGACCAGCTCGAGCTGATGAAACCCCTGGCGATCACCGGCGTGCTGGGGCTGGCGGTGCCCTCGCGCATCCACACCAAGACGTTCGAGACGGACGAAGACGGCAATGTGGACGTGAAGAAACCGCTGAATCCGACCGTCTTTCAGTGGGGGTTCAGCTTCCAGTACAACTTGCAATACCTACAGTCCTACGTGAAGGATGTCGGGATCCCGGCGCCGCTCAACCGGATGATCCCGATCGTCGAGCTGGCGCTCGAGACGCCGGTCGATGGGCGCAACGCCGGGCGCACGACCGGGTCGGTGAACCCCGGCATCATCTGGTTCGGGCGTTACTTTCAGCTCGGGCTCGAAGCCGTGATCCCGATCAACCACGACATCAGCAAGAACATCGGGGCGCTCGCGCAGATCCACTTCTACCTGGACGACATCCTGCCCCAGGTGTTCACGTGGACGCCGTTCCACGGCGTCCTCGGACCGACGCAGCCGTAATAGGTGAAACGACTGCTGGCGGTGGCGGCGCTCCTGCTCGCGCCGAGCTGGGCGTGGGCTCACGCGTTTCCCGACCACTCGGAGCCTCGGGTGGGGCACACGGTGGAGGCCTCACCGCCGGCAGTCCGCATCTGGTTCGACGGCCGGATCGAGCCCGTGTTCAGCACCCTTCGTGTCGAGGACGCTGGCAAGCGCCGGGTGGACAAGGGCGACGCGCGGGTCAGCTCGGCTGACGGCACGCTTCTCGAGGTTGGCCTGCCGTCGCTGCCGTCTGGCCGCTATCGCGTGTACTGGAGCGTCGTCGCCAGAGACGGTCACCGCACCGAGGGTGACTTTTCCTTCACGGTGAAGTGACACTCCACGAGCTCCTCCTGCCCACGCTCGGCCGCTGGCTCGGGCTTCTCGCGCTGGCGATCCTCGTCGGTGGGCTGGTCCTGGAGCTCTTCGTGCTCCCTCGCGACCTCGCGCCGCTCGAATCGGCGCGCCGCCGGCTTCGGCGCTGGATCACGGTCGCCGTCGCGATCCTGATCGTGACCTCGGCCGGCGACCTGATCGCGCGCGCCCGCGTCATGAGCGGGGGAGATCTCTCCCAGGCGATGGCGGCGCTGCCACTCGTTCTGACGCGGACGCATTTCGGCGCGATCTGGATCTCTCGCGCAACGGTGCTGGCGCTTCTCCTGGCCGTGTCGCTTTCACGCGCGCTGCCGGCTCGCGGCGCGGGGCTGGTGTTGTCGCTGGGCATCGTGTTGACCGGCAGCCTCACCGGGCACGCCGCGGACTGGGGTGACCTCTCGCTCGCGGTGATCGTCGACTGGCTGCATGCGGTGGCCGCGACCGCGTGGACCGGAGGCCTCTTCGGTCTCCCCCTGATGCTGCGGCGGCCCGCGTGGTCTCCGGAGCTGGTCGGCGTCATCGCGCGAAGGTTTTCTCGTCTCGCCGGCTACTGTCTGCTCGTCGTCGTCGCCAGCGGGATCTACAATACGTGGGTCCAGCTGCCGACCTTCGCCTCGCTGTGGACGACGACGTACGGCGTGTCGCTGCTCCTCAAGATCTGCCTGGCGTCGACCCTCGCGCTCCTCGGGGCCGTCAACCGATATCTGGTTCTACCAGATCTCGATCTCGACGCGAGCGACACGCGACGGGGCGGGCGGTTGCGTCGACTCGGCCACATGACACTGTCCGGGGCCGCGCCCACCCCCGCGGCAGCCACCGCGAAGCTCTGGCGGTTCCTCGGCCGGGAGGCGCTCGTCGCGGTCGTCGTGTTCGGGTGCACGGCCGTGCTGGGCGAGTCCACACCCAAGAGCCACGAAGGCCACATGTCCCACGCCGCGGCGCACGAGTATACTGGGCGACCTGGTCTCCTAATCTCGCAAGCCCCGGGAGCTGAGCATCCGAGCCGTCTTCTTCGACGCCGGCAACACGCTGCTCCGAATGGACTACGCCGTCTTCGCCGCTGAGCTGGCTCGCCACGGCGTACGCGTCACGCCGGACGCGGTGCAGCGCGCCGAGTGGCAGGCGCGCGTTCACCTGGACGACCAGGTCTTCGCGCGCGCGGCCGGCGCGTCGACCGAAACGCAGGAATCCGCGACCCGCTACATGCGCTTGGTCCTGGAGGGGCTCGGCGTCGCCGACGGGAGCACCGTCGAGCGGGTCGCCGAGTGGCGGCGCACCTACAATCCGCCGCTCGGCGTGTGGACCGCCCACGATCCGCAGGCCCCGGAATCGCTCGCGCTCGTGCGCCGATCCGGCGCTCGGGCCGCGGCCATCTCGAACTCGAACGGCTCGGTCGCCTCGGTTCTGGCGGCGGTCGGGCTCGGACCCTATCTCGACTTCGTCGTCGACTCGGGCGAGGTCGGTATCGAGAAGCCCGACCCACGGATCTTCGAGCTGGCTCTGGCGCGAGCCGACGTCGCGCCCGCGGAGGCCGCCTACATCGGCGATTTCTACTCGATCGACGTCAAGGGCGCGACCGCGGCGGGCCTGAGAGCGGTACTGCTCGATCCCGGCGGCTTCTGGGGCGCCCGCGATTGCGCGATGGCGCCCGACCTTCTGTCGGCGGTCGGTCTGGCGCTCAGCTGGAAATAGGCGAGCGGCGCGCGCTAGGCGGGGAGGGTCACGAACGGGTAGCGGCTCAGCACCGCGTAGATCTCGCGCTTCATCTCGTCGATCTCGCGCTCGGTGTGGGCCTCGAACCTCAAGGTCAGGTACGGATTCGTGTTCGAGGCGCGCACGAGCCCCCAGCCGCGGCCCGGAAAGATCACGCGCGCGCCGTCCGTGTCGATCGTCTCGTAGCGCCGCTTGAGCTCGCGCGTCACTTCGTCGACGACCCGGAACTTCTCACCGTCGGGGCACGGCGCCTTGAGCTCCGGCGTGGCCCGCAGGTGAGGGACCGACGCGAAGAGCCGGGAGAGCGGCTCGGTCGCCCGCGCGGCCATCTCGATGATCTTGCACGAGGCGAGGATACCGTCGTCGACGCCGTAGTAGTCCTCGGCGAAGAACATGTGGCCGCTGACCTCGCCTCCGAGCAGGATCTGGTCGTCGCGCATCTTCCGCTTGAGATGCGAGTGGCCCGTCTTCCACATGATGGGCACGCCGCCGTGCTGGCGGATGTCGTCCACCAGCGCCTGCGAGGACTTCACGTCGAACACGACCTTGGCGCCCGGATGGCGCGTGAGCAGGTCGCGCGCCAGAAGGATCAGGATCAGATCGGCCTCGTGGCGCCCGCCGCGCTCGTCGATGATCCCGACGCGATCGGCATCGCCGTCGTAGGCGACGCCGATGTCGGCGTCGACCTCGACGACCTTGAGTTTCAGATCTTCGACGTTGCGCTCGTCCTCCGGGTCGGGCAGGTGGTTCGGAAAGCTCCCGTCCGACTCGCAGTGCAGCTCGATGACGTCGCAGCCGATGCGGCGCAGGAGCTCCGGGCCGTAGAGTCCGGCGACGCCGTTGCCGGCGTCGACCACGACCTTGAGGCGGCGAGCGGGCCGGATCATCCGGGCGATCGTGTCGAAGTAGTCCTCGCGGGGGCTCCGCTCGCTCAGCCCGCCGGCCCCGCTTTCGTAGTCGCCGCGCTCGATCGTCGCCCGCAGACCCTGGATCTCGTCCTCGGACAGCGGCGCCGCACCCGGGTGCACCATCTTCACGCCGTTGTACTCGATGGGATTGTGGCTGCCGGTGATGTTGGCGCCGCCGTCGAGCTTCCAGTGGGCGGTCGCGAAGTAGAGGATCGGCGTGGTGACCGAGCCGATGTCGACGACGTCGACGCCCCCGGCGCGCGCGCCCTCGACGAAGCCCAGCTTGAGAGTGTTCGACGACAGGCGATTGTCCTGGCCGACCGCGATCCGCCGGCCGCCGTTACGTCGGATCATGGTCGCGTAGGCGCGCCCGACCTGACGAAAGACGTCGGGGTTGATGTCGCTGCCGACGAGCCCGCGCACGTCATAGGCGCGGAACACGTGCGGGTTCAGCATTGTGCGGTCCTCTCGGCTACGTTATTGTGACGGCGCGACGCGCCGCCGACGACGCAGGTTACCATGAAGGAGATGCCATGGCGCTCATGGACGATGCCGAGCTGAAAGCCCTCACCAAGAAGACGAGCCAGAAGCTATTCAACACCTTGAAGGGCGGCTCGGGATTCGAGATGTGGAAACGGTTCGACAAGGGGCTCGCGCGCGAGCTGTCCCTGTTCTTCACGGGGGTGCTCTACAGCCGAGAGGTCATCCCGCAGAAGCAGCGCGAGCTCTGCGCGGTCGCCGCGCTCACGGCGCTGCACCGCCCCAACGAGGTGCGCGCGCACATCCACGCGGCCCTCAACGTCGGCGCCACGCGGCAGGAGGTGGCCGAGGTCATCTTCCAGATGGTCACCTACGGGGGCATGCCGGTCGTCGTCGACGCCCTCGAGATCTACGGGCAGGTGCTCGCCGAGCGCGGCGAGCCCTTTCCGGCGGAAGAGCCCACGCGGTGAGCGAAGCGGCGCTCGCCGCCGCGGTCGACGCAGCGCGGGCGGCCGGGCGGATCGCGATGAAGTATTACAACGCCGGGTTCGAGATCACGCTGAAGCCTGACGCCACGCCGGTGACCCAGGCGGACCGCGAAGCCGAACGGACGATCGTCACGAGTCTCGGCCGCGCCTTCCCGGACTACGGCGTGCTCGGCGAGGAGTTCGGCGGCTCGGGGAGTGTCGCCACGCGCTGGATCATCGATCCGATCGACGGCACGAAGAACTTCGTGCGCCGCATCCCGATCTGGGCCACGTTGATCGCGCTCGAGGAGCACGGCGAGATCACCGTGGGCGTCATCCACAATCCCGTCACCGGCGAGCTCTACACGGCACGGCGGGGCGGCGGCGCCTTCCGCAACGGCGAGCGCATTCGGATCTCCGAGGAAGGCGATCTGAGCCAGGCCTATCTGCTGCACGCCGGGCTGCGCGGCGCGCGGACCACTAGGTACTGGGACGGGTTCATGCGCCTCGTGGACGCGACGGACCGGCAGCGCGGGTTCGGCGACTACATCGGCTACGGTCTGATCGCCGAGGGCAAGGCCGACGTCTACGCCGAGATCTATCCCGAGGGATCCGGGCTGAAGCCGTGGGATCTGGCGCCCTGCAAGATCCTCGTCGAAGAGGCCGGCGGCCGGTTCACGGATCTCGAAGGCCGTCCGACGATCTACGCGAGCTCCGCGCTGGCGACGAACGGCCGTCTCCACGATGCCGCGCTGGCGCTGCTCCGCCCCTGACACTCGCGATCCATCCCGGGGCGCTGGGCGACGTGCTCCTGGCGATTCCGGCGCTCCGCGCCCTCCGTCAGCAGCGACCGCGCGACGAGCTCGTCATCGCGGCTCAGCCGCGGATCGGCCGACTGCTCCAGATCCTCGGTGTCGTCGATCGATCGCTCGACTTCGAGCTGCTGGGGCTCGACTCGCTGTTCAGCACCCAGGCCGACGGCTCGGAGCGTGAGTGGCCGGCTCGATGCGCGGAAGATCTGCGACGCGCCACGCACGTGATCGCGTGGGTCGGCTCGCGAGAGCCGGGCTTCGTGCGAAGGCTGACCGCGCTCGTGCCCGGCTCGATCGTCGCGCCCTCGGTGGGCGCGGGCCGTCCGGTGTGGGAGCATCTCTTGAATACTGTGGGGGGCGCAGCCGGTGCGCGCGCGTTTCGAACGGTGCTCGGCGTGCCGACCTCACTCGGCGACGAGGCGCGTCGCGAGCTCGTTCATCTCGGCTGGCGCGCGAACGATCGACTGCTCTTCGTGCATCCCGGAGCAGGGGGACGAGGGAAGCGCTGGCCGGCGATGGGATTTGCCAACGTGCTCGAGAGCCTCGCGGCGCTACCCCGCCTGGCCGTCGTCATCCATCAAGGGCCCGCGGACGCGGAGGCCGTCGCGGGGCTCCCGGAGCCACTGATCACGCACGCGATCGTGCTCCGGGAGCCATCGCTCCCGCTGCTTGCGGGTGTTCTGAGCCACGCGGCCGCCTACGTCGGCAACGACTCGGGTATCAGCCACCTCGCCGCGGCGCTGGGCGTCCGCGGCGTCGCGCTCTTCGGCGCCGAGCAGGTGGCCTGGCGGTCGTGGGCGGAGCACGTCACGCCGCTGGTCGTCTCGCTGACGACGCCGGACGCGTCCGACGTCGCGCGAGTCACGGCCGAGCTCACGAGCTTGCTCGCGTGAGGCCACGTCGGTGATCGGGAAGCGGTCCCGAACCGGTACGATCCTCGCGGCGGCCGTGCTCATCGCCGCCGGATTCACCGTGGCCATCGTCGAGCTCCTGCGCCTCCCGAAGGGAACGATCTGGATCGTCGTGGCGGTCGCGGTGGGGGCGCTGGCGGTCATCCGCGCCGCGACGCGCTGAGAGCTCCACGCCGACTATTAGAAGAAATCTGCTCGTGGAACCTGTTCCTCGCCGCCTCGATCATCCCGGCTCGGATCTGGATCCGCGCCGTCCGTGAGCTGGAAGCGCGCGAGTGTTTCCTCCTCCAGGTTGGGCTCTCCCCTGATGGCCAGGTCGAACCAGAGGTCCATGTGCTGCATTTCAATTACCTCCGGGCGCCTCGCACCCATCTCGGTCCGTTACATCTGCTGCAGGCTGGTAGCAGGAGTCGTGCCCATGTCGGAGCAGCATGGAATCAAGCAGTTACAAAGTGACAGGGGCGGCGGGCAGGGCACAATTCCGGAAGCTATCCGGAAATATGCCCGATCGGGTCCTCGGCGAGGACCTCAGCGCGGACGCGTGAGATCGTCGAACGGCCCGGAGATACGCAGCACCTCGTTCACGAGCCACGTGCCGTTCTTGATCGTCACGACGAAGAGGTCGCCCGCGACGCCCGCGCGTCGCGCCTCAGGCGTGACCGGCGCGAACCCGAGGCTTCGCGGCACATCGCCGTCGGTGAAGCTCGCGAACTCGGCGCGCTTGCCGTCCTGAGTGAGGATGAAGATCTGCTTTTCGTGGCGATCGGCCACGAACAGGCTGTTGGCCGGCCCGACGCCGAGCGCGGCGACCACCGGCCCTCGATAGACGACCTGGGAAACGCCCTGCGGGGAGACGCGCACGATCTCACCGGGGCCTGGCTGATACGGCGCCTCCGCGCTGCCGTCGCTGCCGATCCACAGATGATCCTGTTCGTCGATCGCGAGGAGTCGCGGCCGAGCGATCGTGACGTACGCGGGGTCGAGGACGCGACCTTCCGGGCTGAGCCGAACGATGACTCCCTGGGCGCGATCGGTGACGTAGACGTTCCCGGCCGAGTCGACCGCGGAGGCCTCCGGCTGTCTGAGGACGGGACGTACGCCGCGCTCGGGTGTTCCGCCGGCGAAGAGCTCCGCCCGACCGTCGATCATGCGATAGACCGCGCCCACCTTCCGGTCGCGGTCGAAGGTGGTCACGAAGAGATCGTATCCGCGGCGCGTGGCGCCCACCTGCGGGTTGGGCAACGGCGGCCCATAGAAATAGCGCGATTCGACATCGGGGCTCAGCCGCGCGCCGCCGATGGGAATCCGAAAGACGGGCCACAGGTCGTAGACCTCGCCGCCGACGTAGCGCCGTCCAGTCCGTGCGAGGTAGAGAAGCCCGGACCGATCGAACGCGAGCGTCGAGGTGGCCGGGATGCCGCGGATGCCGCGCGAGGTATCGGTGTCGAAGCCCTCTCCGGTCACGTAGACCTGCGCGGTGAACCCCGGCGGCAGCCGCATCTCGGCCGCCGCCGTCAGCGGGATCAGCCACAGCGTCAGGACGAGGAGTCGGGTGATCATCGCGAGGGCCGCTTCCAGATGTCGCGATCGTGCATCAGTCGGATCTGCCGCCGGATGACCTTCTCGCGGTACTCCGCGTGCTTCATCGGGGCGCGCTTGAGGTAGAGGTTCTTCGGGTAGATCGGCTTCTCGTAGAGGATCTGGTAGAGCTCGGTCCTCAGGTCCTTCATCCAGTTGTCCCACTGCGCCCGCGCCCGATGGTCGCGGAGCGCTTCGATATCGATCACGCCGCCGACGTATGTCGAGCCGGCGCCGTAGTCCTGCCGGCCGACGATCCGTCCCTTGTAGTCGATGATAAAGGACCGGCCGCCGAACGTATCGATCGGCGTCGTCTCCTCAGGAAACAGGTAGTAGGTCCCCATGTTCGGCGCCACGATGTACATGTTGTTGTCGAGCGCGCGAGCGCGGCTCTGGATCTCGAAGATCTCGTTGCCGGTCGCCGGGTGCGGATACGAGGCGCGATAGACGACCTCGGCGCCGTTGAGCGCGAGGGCGCGCGCGTTCTCGGGATAGGAGCCTTCGTTGGCCATCATGATGCCGAGGCGGCCGATCTCGGTGTCCGCGACCGGCCAGAACGCGTCGAGGGTCTTGCCGTATTTCTCGACCCACCAGTCGTAGACGTCGTGCGGGCACACCGAGTGCTCGACCGGGAAGAGCGGGGAGACCTTGTAGTGCTTGAGGATCACTCGGCCGCGCGGGTTGATGATGAAGCCCACGTTGAAGTACCGATCCTTGAGGTCCGGGTGCTTCGCCTTGGCCTGCGCCATGATGAAGGCGTTGTACTCCTTGGCGATCTTGCCGAGGGTCTCGGTCTCCTCGCCCGGGATATCGATCGCGCACTCGCGCGCGAAGGTCGCGTGATCGAGGTCGAGCACCTCGTCGTTGAATGCCTGAAGAGCTCCCTCGGGAAAGGCGATCAATCGGACCGGAAGGTCGAGGCTCGAGAGCCAGGACGCCGCCTTCACCATGTGCGTGAGGTGCTCGAGGTTGATCTTGATGTCCCCGCGCTTGCGGATGCCGCGCACGGTGGGGATCAGGCCGACGGCGGTGTAGGGTTTGATCATTCGCTCGCTCCTTTAGAAAACGCACGACCACGGGCAGGCGCCCGCGGGCTCAGCGACTGGTGATGCACGTGACCTCGCGGACGCGGTCGTCGTAGAGCTCGATCGCGACTTCGTGATGGACGGGGCCGTGGTTGGCGCGATAGAGCAGCGTGCGCCGGCCTGGAGGCGTCACGCGCTCGTGCTCCTCGTCGGGGCGGCCGAACCGCGAGACGACCTCGTCGTAGCGTGTGCCGACCGGGATCAGGGTGACGACGGACTCGCGCGAGGGCACGCCACCGTTCGGCGAGGCCGCGGCCGCCGCGAACCGGCGGCGGGCCCGCCGGCGCCGCCGGATCCGGCGGCTCATGTCGGTGCTGAACATGAGCACGCCCGCAAAGTTCGTGACCAGCAAGATCGCGGCCGAGATCACGATCGGGCGCCAGTTGATGCGACCGGTGAAGTAATGATACTGCACGCGCAGGCTCTGCGTGGTGGCGTCCTGCGAGGGCAGGAGCGTCAGCGCCACGACCTCGCTGCCGGCGCGCACGCGGCTCGGGCGGCGCACGGCCGAGGCCGGCGAGATCTCCTCGATCTTCAGGTGATCGGAGTCGCCGAAATTGGCGATGAGCAGCGAGTAGTCGCGCGCCAGGTGCACGATCCGGTCGCGGCGCTCGTAGTAGAGCGCGAAGAGACCGAGCACGGGCGGGCCCAGATCGCCGAAGCCGATCGTGAGAACCTGGCGGCCGCCCCAGAAGAGATCTTCCAGCCACGTGCCGGACTTGGGCACGATGAGACCCTTGAGCGGCAAGACGAGCGTGACGATCGAGAGCGGGTCGGCCATGTTCGGTGTCCACGGGATCTTGACGTACGTCACCACGCCCGTCTGGCCACCCGGCCGGGTGAAGTTGACGAATGAAGGGCTGACCGCGGTCGGCTCGCCGAGCGCGGTGGTGCCGAGCTGCATGCGGTCGCGCCTCCTGAGAACCAGGCGGCCGCTGCTCACGACGCTGAGCCCACGGCCTTCCACTTCGCGGATCAGCTGGGGCTCGGCCCGGCCAGGCGCCGTGCCCTCCACGATCTCAGAGGGCCAGAGAAGGTAGAGGTCTTGCTCCATGTCGACTTTTCGTGTGACCGGGCCGGCCGTGAGGCTCCACGAGAGATTCACCGTGATGTCCGGGATGCCCTGGCTCACGCCGGCGACCACGAACAGGGGGCCGATCATGAAATCGGGGTGCGGCCGAGAGGCGAGGAAGACCTGGCCGTGGCCGGGCGCCGGCGCGACCAGCGCCGCGCACACGGCGGCGGCTAAGGCCACGCACGATTTGATCATCTGGCGCTCCTCTGCTAAGGTCCGGCTGCGCCGCCCGGCCAGTTCGAGACAGTGACAGTTAGCACACTTTTTTCCGCCGCGTACAAGGGGCCCCCGGAGACATCATGAGTGCCATGCCCATCGGCGTCAGCATGATGCCCCTCGAGAACCGCCACGACACGCTCATCGACGTCGCCACGACGGCCGAGCGCCTGGGCTACGACTCGTACTTTCTCCCCGAAACCTGGGCCTATGACGTCACGGTTCTCATGGCCGAGGCGGCGTTCCGAACCCAGCGCCTCATGCTGGGCACCGGCATCCTCGGCGTCTGGGGGCGCAGCGCCGGGACGCTCGCGATGGGTGCCGCCAGCCTTGCGGAAGCCTCGTCCGGCCGGTTCGTGCTCGGCCTCGGCGCCAGCACAGCGCAGCTGACCGAGGGGCTCCACGACGTGCCGTTCGTCGCGCCGCTCGCGCGGATGCGGCGGACCGTCGTGCAGGTGCGGGCGCTCCTGCGCGGCGAGCGCGTTCCGCTCGGCGTGGCGACCGGTGCCCGACCGCTCAAGCTCAACCTGGCTCTGAGGACGGAGGTTCCCATCTTTCTGGCGGCGCTCACCGACGAGTCCGTGCGACTCGCCGGCGAGCTGGCGGACGGCTGGCTTCCGTTTCTCTATCCGCGCCGCTCCTTGCCCCACGGCCTGGCGCTCCTCCGCGAAGGTGCCGCGCGCTCGGGCGACGCCGACCGGCGCGTGTCGGTCTATCCGTCGATCCCGACGGTGGTGGCCAATGACCCGACCGAAGCGCGGGCCGGCGCGGCGTGGTTCGTGTCGTTCTATCTCACGACGATGGGGCCGCTCTATCGGCGCTCGCTCGCTCGTCAGGGATTCGGCCGCGAGATCGATCTGGTGCTCGGTGCCAACACGCCGCGCTTCGCCGCCGCGGTCCCGCCGGAAGCCGAGGTGCTGCTGGAGGAGCTGACCGTGTTCGGCACGCCAGCCCAGGCGCGCGAGCGTCTCGCGCAATGGCACGCCGCCGGCGCCGACATGCCGCTGGTGTTCATCGGGCCGAATCTCGCGCCGGACGAGATCGAGCGCACCCTGACCGCCTTCGCGCCGATGCTAGAATCCGAGAGAGCTCGTGAGGCGCGGGGGTAAACGGAGGACGGCGTGGGGCTGGGCGAGAAGGCCGTGACGGGGCGCGAACGGGTCGTCGCCGCCTACAAGGGTGGCTACGCGGATCGCGTGCCGGCGTATCCGATCGCGGGATCGTTCGCCGGCTGCCTCGACGGGCTCTCGATCGAGGAATACTGCACGAACCCCACGAAGGCCGTCCGGGCGATGCTCAACTACTACGAGCGCTACCAGCCGGACATCATGGTCGCCTTCAACGATCTCGCCAAGGAGGCGGAGGCCGTCGGCTGCCGCGTGAAGTACTCGGACTACGTCGTCCCGTCGATCGATCAGCACGTGCTGCAGGACGACAAGGGACGGCTCGCGCGCCTGGAGATCCCCGATCCCAAGAAGGCCGGGCGCCTGCCGGCGTTCCTCGAGCAGTGCGAGGCACTCTCGGCGGCGCGGCTCCCGAGCGGGCTCGGCGCGGTGCTGGTCGGGCCGTGGACGATCGCGATGCTCCTGCGCAATCCCGAGATCATGTGCCTGGACACGATCGACGACCCGGCGTTCGTCCACGACCTGATGCGCTTCAGCACCGAGTACGCCAAGCAGGTCGGCGACGCCGTGCTCGGCACGAAGATCGGCCTCAGCTATTCCGATCCGACCGCCTCGTGCTCGCTGGTCGGGCCTGACACCTACCGGGAGTTCATCAAGCCCTATCACCAGGACCTGGTCGATTACTTCCGGGCGAAGAAGGTCGGGACGACCGTTCACATCTGCGGGACCACGCACCAGATCCATCAGGATCTGGTCGACGTCGGCTTCGTCGCGATCACGATCGACCTCGATCAGCAGGGCGATCCCGCGCTCAAGGTCGATCAGCTCGACCGGCTGATCACGCTCGGCAACCAGCGGGGCGTGGTCGCGATCGGCAACGTCGACGTGACGATCTTCGAGCGGGCGACCAAGGCTCAGATCGAGGCCGAGGTGAAGCGCTGCATCGACACCGCGGGCACGCGCTCGCGCTTCGTGCTCTCGACCTCCTGCGAGCTGCCGCCCCGGGCGGATCCGGAGTGCGTGAAGTGGATGATGGACGCGGCGCGGGAGTACGGTCGCTACGACCGGATTCTCGCTTCCTGACGTCCAATCTTCCGTCGAGCGCGAGGCGGCCGGGGTGGGGTCGACCGGACCACGCGGCACGCGTCCGCTGCTGCTCTGCGGCTGGGCTCCATCTAGGCGCTTGACTCCCGCTTATGCTTGGCGGGAACGGGTCCGGTTCGACCCCACCCCGGCCGCCTCGCGCTCGACTCGGTTGGCGATCCGGCACGCGAATCCGATCTAGCGGCCTTCCCGCGCGCGAGCCTATGAAGTCGCGGTCCCCCTGCGGGAAATGGATCTCGTCGGCGCCGTCGCACACCTGTGGCTCCGCGCCGCGGAGGCTGCGTCTTAGATGGTGGGGAGGTTGGTGACGTGGTCGATGACGCGGATGGCGACTTTGCCGGCGCGGTTGCGGACGGAGAGGTCGTGGGCAGGGAAGTGGGAGAGGTCGAGGGTGGCGTGGCGTGCGACGTCCTCGGAGACGACCAGCTCGGCGGCGTAGTCTTTGGTGGCCTGCTCGAGGCGCGCCGCGACATGGACCGTGTCGCCCACCGCCGTGAGATAGAAGCTCTCGCCCCATCCCATCCGGCCGACGACCGCGGGGCCGGCATGGATGCCGATGCCGATCCGGAGCGGTGTCGGCAGGTCGCCGGCCAGCTCGGCGCTAAGCGCGTTGACGCGCTCGACCATGGCGCGCGCCGCGACGAGCGCCTGGCGCGAGCCGGCGGCTGGTCCCGACTCGATCCCGAACAGCGCCATCACGCCGTCACCGGTGAACTGATTCGTGACGCCCCCGGCCCCGGTGATCGCCGTGCCGACCGCTTCGAAGTATCGGTTCAGGAGGAAGACGACGTCGTACGGCAGCTTGTTCTCGGCCATCCGGGTGAAGCCGCGCAGATCGGCGAACAGGACCGCCAGCTCCTGCTCGCGGCCCTGGCGCACGTCGGTGCCGAACGCTTCGGCCGGCACCACGGACGGCGCCAGAAGGGGCTCGACCGCCACGTCGCCGGCGGGCCGCGTCTGGCAAGCGAGCCTTACGTCGGGGGCCGCGCCGACCCGCGCCAGCACGCGCCGCTCGGCCTCCCTCGGCGGTGGCAGGCCTTCGAGCCCGCCCACGATGCGCACCCTGCAGGTCGAGCAGCGGCCTCGTCCGCCGCACACCGACGCGTGGGGAATGCCCGCTAGACGGCTCGCTTCGAGAATCGTGAAGCCGCCGGGCGCGATCACCACGCGGCCGTTCGGATAGGCGATCCGGATCGAGCGCCGGCGCTCCAGCAGACGGCGGCCACCGCGCGCGGTGAAGACGACGACAAGCGCAATCAGGTAGGTGTCGAGGAAGCCGCGTCGGATCGCCACGAGCCGCGCCGCCTCGGCCGGGCCGGCGGCATGGACCGATCGCAGCATCGCCTCGGTCCAACCTGGTGTTCGGGCCAGAGCGGCGACCTCGCGGCCGGCCACGACGAAGCCGAGCAGGGCGAGCGTCGGCAAGAGCAGCGCAACGGTGAAGAGCCACGGTAGTGCGCGCGGGTACCAGGACCGGAAGCGGAGCCAGTAGTGCACACCGATGCAGGCGTGGAGCCATGCGAGCACGAGGGTGAGTGTCTGCCGGGCCCCGAACTCCGGAGACTGCAGCGACAGGCCGAGCACGATGCGCTGATACGGATCATCGACACCGAAGCGCCACCAGGCGATCCGCGTGCTCACCACGTGGACCACGAGGAGGGCGGGCAGCAGCAGCCCGATCGCGTACTGGGTGGCTTCCCACGGCGGCATCCGGAGGGTCCGCCGGTCGTACAGGAGCCACAGCGCGAGCAGCCCGTGCGCGGTGATTGCCCCGTACAGCGCGAGCGTGCCGGGGGCACTCCGCCACAAGGCAAGGAACCACCAGCGTCCCGCCCCCATCGCCTCCAGCGAGACGAGCCCGAGGGCGTGGTTCGCGAAGTGGAGGATCAGATAGGCGAGCAGGACGAACGCCGCCCCGAGCCGAAGGCGACGGACGAAGACCCGGCTCATCCGATGGTCGGCGCGGCGCCCGGCCGCGCCGTCCGCCTACACCTTCGGCACGCTCTTGAGCGCTTCCTCGACCTTCGCGGCCGGGTACTCGTAGTCCTGGAGCTTGCCGGCCAGATGCGCCTCGTACGCGCCCAGATCGAAATGGCCGTGGCCCGACAGGTTGAAGAGAATGGTCCGGCGCTTGCCGTCACGCTTGGCGCGCTGAGCTTCGTCGATCGCCACGCGGATCGCGTGCGCCGACTCCGGCGCCGGGATGATGCCCTCGGTGCGCGCGAACAGCAGGGCCGCCTCGAACGTCGCCAGCTGCGGCACCGCCGTCGCCTCGATCACGCCCTCGTCGTAGAGCTTGCAGACCAGCGGCGCCATGCCGTGGTAGCGCAGACCGCCGGCGTGCAGCGGCGCCGGGATGAACGTATGGCCGAGCGTGTGCATCTTCACCAGCGGCGTGAGGCCCACCGTGTCGCCGAAGTCGTAGACGTACTTGCCCTTCGTCAGGCTCGGGCAGGCGGCCGGCTCGACGGCGATGATCCGCACCTTCTTGTTCTTGCCGGTGAGCTTGTCGGCTGCGAACGGAAACGAGAGACCCGCGAAGTTCGAGCCGCCACCGGCGCAGCCGATGACGATGTCGGCCGCATCGTCGGCCTTCTCCAGCTGCTTCTTCGCCTCTTGCCCGATGATCGTCTGGTGCATGAGGACGTGGTTCAGCACGCTGCCCAGCGAGTACTTCGTGTCGTCGCGGGTCGCGGCGTCCTCGACGGCCTCGCTGATCGCGATGCCGAGCGAGCCGGGTGAATTCGGATCCTGCTCGAGCACCTTCTTGCCGGACTGGGTGTCCGTGCTCGGGCTCGCGACCACCTGCGCGCCCCAGGTCTCCATCATGATGCGCCGGTACGGCTTCTGCTGGTAGGACACCTTCACCATGTACACCTTGCACTGCAGGCCGAACATCTGGCAGGCGAGCGAGAGCGCCGAGCCCCATTGTCCAGCACCCGTTTCGGTGCTGAGCCGGGTGACCTTCTCCTTCTTGTTGTAGTACGCCTGCGCCACCGCCGTGTTCGGCTTGTGGCTACCGGCCGGGCTCACGCCCTCGTACTTGTAGTAAATGTGCGCCGGCGTGCCGAGCGCCTTCTCGAGGCGCCGCGCGCGATAGAGTGGAGACGGCCGCCACAGGCGATAGACGTCACGGATCTCGTCCGGGATCTCGATCCAGCGCTGCTGGCTGACCTCCTGCTTGATCAGCTCCATCGGGAAAAGGGGCGCCAGATCCTGGGGCCCGATCGGGTTCTTCGTGGCGGGGTGCAGCACCGGCGGCGCGGGCGTCTTCAGGTCGGCCTGGATGTTGTACCACTTCGTGGGGATGTCCTTCTCGTCGAGCAGGAACTTGGTGCGATTACGATCGGTCGCCTTGGATGCCATGCCGACCTCCTTCGGAGGGAACCCGCGTGAAGAGTGCGCTAACCATACAGAACCGGGTGCGAGCCTGTCAATGCGACCGCCGTGGAGTAAACTGGTGAGGCCATGCCAGCCGTTCTCAAGCTTCCGCGCCGCGACGGGCTACTCGCACCGTACACGCTTACGGGTCGCGCGCCGATCACGGTGCCGCCCGGGCCTATCAAGAGCCGGGTCGGCATGGCGGCCGTGCACGTCGTCGCCGATCCGCTGGCCACGATCAACCCGACGCTCGAGGTCGCGCTCGACTGGGACGCGACCCTGCGCTACCGGCACCATATCTGGTCGCTCGGTCTGGCGGTCGCCGAGGCCATGGATACCTCGCAGCGCGGGATGGGCTTCGACTGGCGCACTGCGAAGGAGCTGATCCGGCGCACGGTGGCCGAGGCGAAGACGGTGCCGGGCGCCGTGCTCGCCTCCGGCGCGGGGACCGATCATCTCGAGCCCGGGCCGCGCGTGACGATCGCCGACGTCGAGGCCGCCTACGAGGAGCAGTGCGCGTGGATCGAGGGCTGCGGCGGCCGGATCATCCTGATGGCGAGCCGCGCGCTGGCCGCGTGCGCGAAGGGGCCGGGCGACTACTTCAAGGTGTACGGGCGCATCCTCGCCCAGGTCCGCGAGCCCGTGATCATTCACTGGCTCGGCGACATGTTCGACCCGGCGCTCGAGGGTTACTGGGGCTCCCGCGATCTCGACCAGGCCACCGAGACCCTGCTGGCAATCGTGCAGGAGCACGCGGCACGGATCGACGGCGTGAAGATCTCGCTCCTGGATCAGGCGCGCGAGGTCGCGATGCGCAAGCGGTTCCCGGCGAACGTCCGCATGTACACCGGCGACGACTTCGACTATCCGACGACGATTCGCGGCGACGGCGATCGACATTCCGACGCGCTGCTCGGCATCTTCGACGTGATCGCGCCGGCCGCTTCCGCGGCGCTCAAGGCTCTCGACGGCGGCGACCTCGCCCGGTACGCGGACATC
This sequence comes from Candidatus Rokuibacteriota bacterium, assembly GCA_003221615.1. Taxonomy (GTDB): domain Bacteria; phylum Methylomirabilota; class Methylomirabilia; order Rokubacteriales; family CSP1-6; genus AR31. The sequence goes on from QHSQ01000163.1 coordinate 19,588, forward strand.
CTCGCGCCGACGCTCACGCTCTCGCGGCTGATCTTCGGCGCGCCCACGCGCTTCTACAAGACCGGCGTGGTCTTCGCCGCCTACCTGAACGGCCACCAGTCGCACTTCCGGATGGTGGGTGGGCAGGAGAGCGCGCGCTCGATGGTGCACCTCGCCGAGCAATTCGTGCTGATGGATCGGGCAGGGCTCTTGCGCGATCCCGATCTCGCCGCCGGCCGCATGCGCCGCGTCCTCGCGGTCGCCGGCGTTGAATGACATGGGGGGCCTCGAAGGGCCCCCCAAGCCCCCCGCGCTCGGAAGCACCCCGGCAAAGCCGGGGCGCTCCTCGGGATTGCTCTGCGGGATGGGGGGCCTCGCCCGCACGCGCTACTCGATCACCTGATCCGCCCGCACCAGCACTGACCGCGGAATCGTCAGCCCGAGCACCTTCGCCGTCTTGAGATTGATGACCAGCTCGAGGCGCGCCGTCTGCTGGACGGGGAGGTCCGCGGGCTTGGCGCCCTTGAGGATGCGGTCGACGTATCCGGCGATGTCCTGGCCGACCGCCACAAAGTCCGGACCGTAGGAGAACAGTGCACCCTGCTCCACCAGCGCCTTGCGGTGAGACGTGAGCGGGATCTGGCGCTCCAGGCTCAGCCGCAAGATGAGCGCGGGAAAGTTCGTGATCAGCTTGGGCGAGATGACCACCATCCCGTCCACCGCGCCCTTTTTCAGCGACGCGAAGATCTTCGTGACGTCAGCTTCGGTGGTCGCGCGTCGCTCCACGAGCTGGACATTGAGCTGCGGGGCCACGCGCTCGATGTGCGCCGTCAGCCGTTGTGTGGCGGGGTCGGTGGGATCAGTGAGGATGAGCAGCCGCCGAAGCCGAACCATTTCACCGAAGATCTGGACGCGCTTGTCCTGAAGCTCCCCCACGAAATCCGCGACGCCTGTCAGGTTGCCGCCGGGCCGGGCCATGCTCTTCACGAAGCCGGCGGCGACGGGATCGCTCACATGGGCGAATACCACCGGAATCTCTGACGTCGCCGTCTGGGCCGCGCGGACCGCCTGGTTCTCGAAGGCAACCATGAGATCGACCCGCTCCCGCACGAAGGCCCGTGCGGTTGCGCGCGCGGCATCCTCGTCGGCCTGGTTCCGATAGTCCAGACGGATGTTCCGGCCCTCCTCGTAACCCATACGTCTGAGGCTCTCGCGCAGTGGTGCGAGTCCGGGCGGATCGTGGTCGAGGCCAACGTGGAAGAGCCCGATTCGCGGGATCTTCAACGGCGGCTGCCCCTCGGCGGCAAGCGGCGCAAGTGTGAGAGTGAGCGCAAGAGCGAGCCCGATCAACCGCATGCTCCCAAAGTCTAATCGAAGGCCGCCATGCGCACCAGCGACCTCGCGATCAGTCAGGCAATCTCGCCGACGACGCGGACGCGGACGCGCAACGAATTGCCGGGCAGATAGGCCAGCGGCAGATCCTCGACCTCGACCGTCGTGAGAGTGCGGGGATCGGCGCCGGCGCTCGCGGCCTGCGCCTCGGCGAGATGCCGGGCGCGGGCGATCGCCTCGTCGCGCGACAGATCTTGAAAGATCCGATCGACCTCGCCGCTGACCTGGGCGATCGCGGCCCCGACGGCATTCGCGACGGCCTGATGCTCGACGTGAACCACCTCGGAGATCCCCGCGATCTGCTCGGGGACGAGGAAGCAGCCGCCGCCCACGGCGATCAGCGGCTCGTCACCCGCGTCGGTCTTCATCCGGTCCACGGCTTCCGCGATCATCGCGTGCATCCGTGCGACGGCGCTCCTGACCAGATCCGCCGGAAGAGACGCGACGCGCTGCCGATCGCCGAGGTCGATGAGCCCGGCGGCGACCGCGACGTCCGTGGCCGTCAGCTCGCCTCCGCCGAAGACGAGCCCCTGCTCGACGAGCCGGTATCCGACGCTCCGGGGGCCGACCGCAAGCGGCGCGCCCGTCACGAGCGAGCCGCCGCCGAGGCCGATCGAGAGCAGGTCCGGCATGCGAAAGAGCGTTCGCACCCCGCCGATCTCGACCACGTTGTTGGCCTCGCGCGGAAAGCCGTGGCGGAGGCTTCCGATGTCGGTGGTGGTGCCGCCGACGTCGATGACGAGCGCGTCCGTGAGCTTGGAGAGGAACGCGGCGCCGCGCATGCTGTTGGTCGGGCCCGACGCGAAGCCGTACACCGGAAACGCCTCGGCGACCGAGGCCAGCATGACGGTGCCGTCGTTCTGGGTGAGATAGAGCGGTGCGGTGATCCCGCTCGCGATCAGCGCGTCGGTGAAGGCGCGCGTCGTCTTGCGGGCCAGGCCGACCAGCGCGGCATTGAGCAGGGTGGCGTTCTCCCGCTCCAGCAACCCGATGCGCCCGAGGTGGTGGGACATCGTCACCGCCACGTCAGGGCATTCCTCGCGGAGAATCGCCGCGGCCTCGAGCTCGCAGGCCGAGTTCAGCGGCGAGAACACCGAGGCCACGCCCACCGACGTGAGCCCGGCGGCGCGGATTCGCCGGGCGGCCGCGCGCAGGCCGGCGGAATCGAGCGGCACGAGCGGCCGGCCGTCGAACTCATGGCCGCCCTCGAGCATCACGACCTCGCCGCGCACGAGCGCCGCCAGATCCTCCGGCCAGTCGATGAACGGCTCGAGCGAGGCGCCCGAGGGCAGGCCGATCCTGATCGCGGCCACACGGGTCAGGTCGCGTCGCTGGACGACGGCGTTGGTGAAGTGCGTCGTCCCGATCATCACGGCGTCGATGGCGCGCGTCGACGGCGCAGGAGAAGCGCCGCCCGGTTGCGGCGCCGACTGAAGCAGCCGGCGCAGCGCCTCGGCGACACCCGAGGTCACGTCGGCCGTCGTCGGCGTCTTGACGGCGTGGACGACGCGGGCGTCCTCCAGGAGGACGGCGTCGGTGTTCGTGCCGCCGACGTCGATGCCGATTCGCCGCTTCACGCGAAGAGGCTCTTGAACTCGAGGTCGTAGCCGAAGGCGCGCGGGCCGACGTGCTCGAGGCCCTTGGGGGTCAGGAGCACCGGTGGAGCCGGCAGCGCGATCACGCTGACGCGCTGACCGTAGCGCAGGGTCTCGGTGCCGATCGCGTCACCCGAGACGCTATCGAGCACGCAGATCAGGTCGGGCGTCATCACGCGGGGCTCGCCGTCCAGCCAGCCGACCGCGAACTCGTTCTGGAACGCGAGCTCGAAGCCGGCGCCGCGGAAGTCGTCGAGGCCGTCGAGCTTGGCGGTGCCGCGCAGGAAGCCCTCGGTCGTGCGGCGGGCGACGTCGCGGATCTTGCCCCGGAAGACCAGCTGGCCTCGCTCGGCCTCGATCACCGCCTGGACGGGATCGTGGTGGCGGCGCCGCGCCGACTGCACGGTCTCGCCCAGGCGAATCGCCTTCGTCGTCGAGTAGAGGATGCCGCACTCCTTCACTTCCTTGCCGGTGCGGGGCGCCTTGCACGTGGACGCGATCGAGCCCACCTCGACGCACGCCTTGCGCGAGAGGCGCTCCATCCACTTCCAGGAGGCGGCGCGGGCGATGATCACGGCGTTGTCCCGCACGTCGGCGAGCGTGAGCGGATACATCGTCAGGTCGTGGATCGCGAAGCTCGTCATCTGCGCCTCGGGGAAGGCGCGGCCCATACAGTCGGCATCGACGACGGGAAGCCCGAGCACCGCGGCGGCCATGAAGGGCTGCAGCGCGTTGCCGCCGCCGATCTCGAGCGACATGACGGCGTCGAAGCGGCAGCCCCGGTACTCCTCCATCATCTGCACCGCGCGCGCGATCGTGTGAGGGTCGGTCAGCCGCTCCTGGCCGACGAGCGGCGCGCCCATGTTCGAGACGACCGCCACCCGCGCGTCGTCGGCGAGGTCCATCGGATCGAGCAGTGAGACCGCCGCGCCCTCGCGATAGAGCTTGCGCATGTTGAGGAGCGCCAGATAGGGGCTGCCGCCGCCGCCGGTGCCGAGGATCCAGGCGCCGATCGCCAGCGACTCGATCTCGGCCGCGGAGACGGGACGGAGGGCCATCGCCAGCGTATGTTATCCTCCCGCCATCGCGATGCAAATCAGGAGCTTATTCATGCGCGTGCTCGTGACAGCGGTCCTCGCGGTGCTGGTCGCGACGTCGCCGGCGGCCGCCTTCGAGCGAGTCGGCGATCGGAAGATCCTGGTGTTCGCCGGCCGCCAGGAAGTGCCCACGATCGACCCGAGCGTCAAGTACGACTGGTCGATCCGCATGGCGCAGCAGTCGCTCTACGACGCGCTCGTGAAGTACGTCGGCAACCCGCCCGAGATCGTTCCGTGGCTCGCCGAAAAGTGGGAGAGCTCGCCGGACGCCAGGACCTGGACCTTCCACCTCGCGAAGAACGCGCGCTTCCACAACGGCGACCCCGTGACGGCCGAGGCCGTGCGCTTCTCGTTCGCGCGCACGCTCAAGCTCAACCAGGGGCCGGCGTGGATGCTCTCCGACTTCCTGAAGGAAGACGGGATCAAGGTCGTCAACGACTCCACGATCCAGTTCAACCTGACTCAGCCCTACGCACCGTTCCTCTCGTTCCTGCCGTGGTGGTACGTGATGAATCCCAAGCAGGTGCTGGCGAACGAGCAGGGGGGCGACCTCGGCCAGAAGTGGCTCACCACGAACGCCGCGGGCAGCGGTCCGTTCAAGATCAAGCGGTGGGAGCAGGGCGTCCTCTACGAGCTCGAGGCGGTCGACGGGTACTGGAAGGGCTGGCCGTCGAAGGACCACATCGGCGGCGTCATCTACCGGATCATCCGCGAGTCGGCCGCGCAGCGTGCCGCGGTCATCCGCGGTGAGGCGGATATCGTCGAGGGCCTGTCGAGCGACGATTTCGATCAGGTCGCAAAGATGCCGGGGATCGTCGTGCCGAACTTCCCGGGGATGACGACGTTCGGCATCAAGATGAACACCCAGAAGGGCGCCACGAAGGACGCGAATCTCCGCAAGGCGGTCTGCTTCGCCTTCGATTACGACGCGCTAGTCAAAATCTACAACGGCAACGCCGTGCTCCAGACGAGCCCGTTCCCGAACGCGACGCGCGGCCACGTCGAGGTCGCGGGGATCTATCGGCAGGATCTCGCCAAGGCCAAGGAGTTTCTGGGGAAGTCCGCCTACCCGAACGGCGGCGTCGAGCTCGAGTACGTCTATGTCCAGGGGCTCGAGGAGGAGCGGAAGATGGGGCTCGTCCTCATCGACAACCTCCAGAAGCTCAACATCACGGTCAAGATGGTCCCGCTGATCTGGCCGAACATGGTCGGCCGCGGGGCCAAGGTCGAGACCTCGCCTGATCTGATGGCCGTGTTCGCCACGCCCGTGTCGACCGACCCCGACGCGGTCGCGTACCAGTACCACAAGGGCTCCTGGGGCAAGTACTACGGCTCGTCCTTCTACACGAACGATGGCGTGTGGGGGCTCATCGACCGCGCGCGTACGCTCGTGCGGTGGGAGGAGCGGGCGCCGCTCTACGCCGATATCCAGCGGCGCATCGCCGCCGACGCCCCGGAGATCTTCGGGATGCTCATGAACCGGCGCTGGGCGCTCCGCGACCACGTGAAGGGCTTCGTCTTCAGCCCGGTGCGCTTCACCGGTGAGGTCGACCTCTACCCGCTGGCGATCGTCGCCAAGTAGGTTGCTCGGCTACCTCGCCCGGCGGCTCGTCTTGCTGGGCTTCATGCTGTTCGGTCTCCTGTGCATCACGTTCACGATCTCCCACGTGGCTCCCGGCGACCCGGCACGCCTGGCCGCGGGCCCGGACGCGACGCCGTCCATGGTCGAGACGATCCGGGTACAGTACGGGCTCGACCGGCCGCTGCCCGTCCAGTTCGGCCAATATCTTCGGGGTGTTCTCCGCGGTGACCTCGGACGCTCGTTGAGGACACGCGAGACGGTCGCGGCCGACCTCGCGCGGTATTTCCCGAACACCTTCGAGCTGGTGACGGGCGCGATGCTCCTCGCGGTCGGGCTCGGCGTGCCGCTGGGCATCCTCTCAGCCGTCTACCGTGATACGTGGGTGGACCAGCTCACGCGAGTCGTCTCGGTCTCCGGCATCGCGATCCCGGCGTTCTGGCTCGGGCTGATGCTGCAGCTGCTGCTGGCGCTCGAGCTCGGGATCGTCCCGCTCGGGGGTCGGCTCGGCCTGATGACGGCGCCGCCCCCGCCGGTGACCCATCTCCTCTTCGTGGACGCGCTGCTGGCCGGGCAGTGGCGGGTCTTCGGCGACGCGCTCGCCCACGCGGTCCTGCCGACCGTCACCCTGTGCTTCCCGGCGCTGGCCGCGATCGTGCGCGTCAATCGCGCCGAGATGCTCGAGACCCTGAAGCAGGACTACATCGTCAATGCGCGGGCCCAGGGGGTGTCGGAGCTCAGGATCGTGGCGTGCTACGCGCTGAAGAACGCGATGATCCCGACCCTGGCGATGATCGGGCTGCGTTACGGCTGGATGCTCGGCGGTACCGTGCTCGTGGAGACGGTGTTCGACTGGCCGGGGATCGGCCTCTACGCCGTCGCCTCGGCCGTGTCCTCCGACTTCCAGCCGATCATGGGCGTCACGCTCGTGATCGGGTTGAACTTCATGCTCGCCAACTTCCTGGTGGACCTCGCTTACAGCTGGCTCGATCCGCGGGTCCGCCCGGCCGGCACGGCGTGATGAGCGGCGCGGTCGCCTCGGGATCGGCCGGCGCCTGGCTCGCGGAGCGCGGGGCGGCGGCGCGCGAGCTTCGCTTCTACGCGCGGGTCTTCGCGCGCAGCGCGGCGTCGCTGCTCGGCCTCGGCCTCGTGCTCGTGTTCCTGCTCATGGCCGCGCTCGGACCCTTCGTCGTGCCGTATCCCGAGGATGCTCGCGGCGCGGTCCATCTGGACCAGAAGCTCCGCCCGCCGGGCGCGCGCCACTGGTTCGGCACCGACGAGGTCGGGACCGACATCTACACGCGCGTCGTCCTTGGCGCCCGGGTGTCGCTGCGGATCGGGCTCGTCATCACCGTGCTCGGGGCCGCCATCGGCGTGCCGCTCGGGATCGTCGCGGGCTACGTCGGCGGGGCGGTGGGCGAGATCATCATGCGCGTGACGGATATTTTCCTGTCCGTTCCGGCGCTGGTGCTGGCGCTGGCGATCGTCGGCGCGCTCGGGCCGGGGATCGTCAACGCGATCGTCGCGCTCGGTCTGGTCTGGTGGCCGGGCTACGTGCGCCTGGTCCAGAGCAAGACCCTGGCGCTCAAAGGCCAGGTCTTCGTCGAGGCGGCGCGCGCCGTGGGGACGGGGCGGCTTCGCATCGTGTTCGTCCACATCCTGCCGAACTGCGTCTCGCCGATCACGGTGAAGGCGAGCATGGACATGGGCTCGGCCATCCTGGCGGCCGCGGGTCTCGGCTTCATCGGCCTCGGCGCCCAGCCGCCATATCCGGAGTGGGGCGCGATGATCAGCCACGGACGCAACTACCTGCCGACGTGGTGGTGGTATTCGGCCTTCCCGGGCCTCTTCATCTACCTCACGGTGCTCGGCTTCAATCTGCTGGGGGACGGACTGCGAGACGTTCTGGATCCGCGGAGTCGCGAGCAAGGATGAGTCGCCGCAGGTGGTCGTCGATCTCGATCCAGGAGAGAAATCCGCTGAGGTCCTGGCTCGCGAGCCACCCCGCCTGACGGCCGCGTTCTCGATCGGAGAGCGCGCGCTCGCGGCGCTGGCGGTCTCGTGTCGCACGATGGTTCATTCGCATAGGAAAGACGGGGGAGACCGGCGCTCCTCTGTCCAGCAGGATAGACGCGGCTCGAGCTCGGGGGAATCAGGTGGAAAACGGAAGGGACCTAGGGAAATTCACGGATGCGGCTCTAGGCCCCGCACGCCTCGGCGACGACCCGGGCGACGAGGAGGTTGGCCAGCAGCACCGGAGTCCCGGTGAGTCGCCGGAGCTCGTCCCGCGTCTCGCGTCGGAAGCCCATGCAATCCATCGCGACCAGACCCGTGTTGGCTGCTCGGAACGCCTGAGCCGCGCCCTCGAGCGCGGCCGGGCTCTGCTCCTCGTACGGCGAGAGCGGCACCACGACTGGATCGAACCCGTCGTCGCGCCAGCGAGATTCGGTCTGAGGCACGTGCGCGACGGACGGCGTGACGATGCCGAGCCGCCCGGGCCAGCGAAGCGCGCGCAACATGCCGAGAAGCACCTGATGCGGTAACACGAGCAGGTGCCGGGCCTCGAGCGGCGGGAACGCCCCTGTGCACAGAAGCGCTGTCATCGTCACGCCCGCCCGCTCGAGCTCGCTGATCGCGGCCTGGACGCGCCCGACGATGTGACGCTTGGCGATGAAGGCCGGAGTGCCGTCGGCCAGGCGCGTCACGAGAATGTCGTCGCCGGGTCGAGGCGCGAGCGCGGCGATCTCGGCGCGACCGAGGCCGTCGAGCGCGCCGCGCTCCCGAACCGTGACGCCGGATCCGAGGATCGCCGCCATGTCAGGCACGACGTCGATGCGCGGCGACTGGCCGATGGTGACGAGCCCGACGATCGGGTTACTCACAGGACGTGCAGCCAGGGGCGCGACGTCAGCGCGTCCGGCTTCCAGAAGCCGGTCTCGGCGAACCAGCGGATCGCCTCGTCGCCGTCAGCCGTCTTCGCGACCGCCAGGGTGGATCCGCCGTCGAAGAAGCCGCCGAACGCCAGCCGGCCGGCGCCGCGCATCTCGATCATCGCGAACTGAGCCATGTCGTGCTGGACGGTCGGCCCCTCGACGATCGTGAGCCGACGCGTTCCGTCGAGCACGACGGGCACCATCTCCCAGGGCTCGACGAACTGGCTGAAGCTCTTCGGCTCGTAGCGGGTCCACACGCCGCCCATCCAGTACGGATCCTCCTCGATCGCGAACTTGAGCTGAGCCGGCTGCTGCAGGCGATAGAACAGATCCGCGGTGCGCAGGTCGGCCGACGGCCCGCCGCCGATCAGGATGCCGTTGGCGCGCAGGCCCTGGAGACGTTCGATGTGGTCACGGCGGTGCGCCTCGCGCCGGGTCAGGTAGTCGTCAGCCGCTGTGAGGGCGATGTGAAAGACGATCACGCTCGTTGTCCTCCTGTGTGGACGTGCGCCTGGCTCCCTGACGCCCCGTGTTACTGTGTCACGAGATGGAGCTTCTCGAGCGATTCCGCTCGCGCTACCCGTTCCCCCTCGACGACTTTCAGGTCGAAGCCATCCGCGCCATCGAAGCCGGCCAGTCGGTCATCGTCTCGGCGCCCACCGGCGCCGGCAAGACCCTGGTCGCGGAGTTCGCCATCCACGCCGCCCTGGCGGCCGGCCGCCGCCTAGCGTACACGACTCCGCTCAAGGCGCTCTCGAACCAGAAATTCGCCGACTTCACGCGCGAGTTCGGCGCCGACAAGGTCGGCATTCTCACCGGCGACGTCAAGGTGAACCCGCACGCGGCGATTCTCGTGATGACCACCGAGATCCTCCGCAACGCGCTCTACGGCAGCGGGCTCGACGGCCTCTCCTACATCGTGCTCGACGAATGCCACTACATGGGCGACGAAGGCCGCGGCACCGTGTGGGAGGAGATCATCGTCAGCGCGCCGCCCGACGTCGTGCTGGTGGGCCTCTCGGCCACCGTCGCCAACGTCAAGGAGATCGCCGACTGGATCTCGATCGTGCATCGGCCGATCGTGCCGATCTACCATCCGCACCGTCCGGTGCCGCTCACGTACGTGATCGCCGACCTGGCCGGGGAGATCCACGAGATCGACCGGGTCCGCAGCGGGCGCGCGAGGGTCGTGGGCGACGAGCCGCGCGGCCCCGACGACCGCGGCCGCTGGTACACGCGACGCGTCGTCCATCCGACGGTCTTGATCGAGGCGCTCGAGGCGCGCGGCTGGCTGCCGACGATCTACTTCATCTTCAGCCGGGTCGGATGCGAGCGCGCCATGCAGGACGTCCTGACCGAGGGCAAGAGCTTGCTGGCGCCGCCGCAGCAGCGCGAGGTCGACACGGCGATCGGCGAGCTGATCCGCGAGAGCCCGACCGTCGCGGAGTCCGTGCTGAACCAGAGCGTGTTCGAGGCGCTGCGCCTGGGCATCGGGCTCCATCACGCCGGAATCCTGCCGAGCGTGAAACGGTTGATCGAGGTGCTCTTCGAGCGCGGGCTTTGCAAGGCAGTCTTCGCGACCGAGACGATGTCGCTCGGCATCCACATGCCGGCGCGCTCGGTCGTCCTGCAGGGGCTCACCAAGCGGACCGACCGCGGCTTCCGGTCGCTCTCTCACAACGAGCTGACCCAGATGGCCGGCCGAGCCGGGCGCCGGGGCATCGATCCCGAGGGCACGTGCGTGGTCGCGCTCGACGCCCGCGACGGGCTCGAGGATCTGCTGCGCGTGATCGACGGCTCGCCCGAGCCGATCGAGAGCCAGTTCAAGCTCGGCTACGGGTCGGTGGCTCTGCTGCTCTCGACCGGCGCCTCGCCGGAGCAGCTGCGCCGGCGGATCGAGTCATCGTTCGGCCAGTACCAGAACCTCAAGCGCATCCGCGACGTCGAGGCCGACGTGCGGGCGCTCGAGGCCCAGCTCGACGAGCTGCGCCGCTATCCGGCCCCGTGCGGCGACTTCCAGCGGATCGGCCGCTATCGGCGGGCCCGTCAGGAGGTCGAGGCGCGGCGCCACGCGCTTGGTCGGGGAGGGTCGCGCCGCGGCGAGCGCACGGTCGCCGAGGCTGAGCCGGGTCGGCTCGTCCTGGTGCGGCGCGGTGGTTCGGCGACGCTCGCGATGGTGCTCGGGATCCACGCGATCCGCGGCCACCGCGTGCTCATCGACGCGCTCTTACCCCACGGAGTCACGGTGCGGGTGAAGAGCGGCGTGATCAAGCGCGTCTTCTGGGCGACGCCGCCGCTCCACGTGCCGGGCGATCGAGGACGAGACGGGCGCGGCGCGCCCGACCATCGCGATCGCCGCGGTGACTGGCGCGATCGCCAGGACGGGCGCGGGCAGGGTGCCGATGGACGCGATCGGCGCAGCCCGGACGGTCGCGGGCTGCGTCACCTGGCCGCCGAGCTCGAGCGGATGTCGGTCGCCGAGCTGATCGACCACGAGCGCGCGCAGGGGCCCGAGGCGGCGCTGTCTTCGATCGAGTGTCACCGTTGCCCGTGGGGCGCCACCGCTCGCTGCGACCGCGAATGGCGGGAGCTCGAGACCGTCACCGAGCGGCTCGGCGTACGGCGGCGGCAGCTGGAAGCGTTGCGCGGCGCCTACTGGCAGGAATTCCTCCGCGTGGTCGAGGTCCTCGAACAGTTCGGCGCGGTGCGCGAGCGTCAGCTCGAAGGCAAGGGCCGGCTCATCGCCGGGCTGCGGCACGACAACGAGCTGCTCGTTGCCGAGGGCGTCGCCCACGGTGTCTTCAACGACGTGTCCGGCGCGGAAGCGGCGGCGGTCTGCTCGGCGCTGATCGAGGAGGCGCGGTCCGGTGACCCGGCCCTCGCGCGGGCCTTCATGAAGAAGCGGACCAAGCTCAAGCGCAAGCTCGACCAGCTCATGCGGGTCGCCGATACCGTGCACGAGGCGCAGCGGGCCCGCCATCTCCGCATCCCGATTGCCGTGCACTCCGGGTTCATGCCGGCGGTCTTCCGCTGGGCGTCCG
>QHSQ01000578.1 GCA_003221615.1 Candidatus Rokuibacteriota bacterium
CCCGCATTTCTCGCGGCGATGTTCGTCGTTGATCTCTCCGCGCTCGGCGCCCTACGGTGCTTCTGCTGTGTTGAATCCCCCGCGCGTCCTGGTCGTCGACGACGAGCGATACGTCCGGGGTCTCCTGAGCGAACTGCTCGCGGTCTGGGGCTGCCAGGCGGACGTCGCCGCGAGCGGAACCGAAGGCCTCAGGCTCTTCAAGCAGAAGAGCTACGATCTCGTGCTGACCGACTACGTGATGCCCGGCGGCTCCGGCCTGGAGCTGGTGGAAAACGTGAGGCACAGTGACGCGGCGGTCGGCGTCATCATGCTGACCGCCTCGGGAGCGGACCTGGACGGTCACGGCCGGCGGCTCGGATTCAGGCTCCTCAGGAAGCCGCTCCAGATCGATCACCTCGAAGCGGCCGTGAAGCAGGTGCTGGGCGACCGGAAGACCGACGCCTAGGAGCCCCCTCCCGGTATCACTTGCCGAGGACCTTGCGCGGATCGAGCGCGTCCCGCAGGCCGTCTCCGATGTAGTTGATCGAGAGGACCGTCAGGAAGATCGCGGTGCCCGGGAAGATCGCCCAGTGCGGGGCGAAGTCCAGGTTGTCCTTGGCGTCGTAGAGGATCCGACCCCACGTCGGGATGTCCGGCGGAAATCCCAGGCCGAGGAAGGACAAGGTCGACTCGGCGATGATCGCCGCCGCGACGTCGATGGTGCCGGCGACGATGACCGGGCCCATCGAGTTCGGCAGGATGTGACGGACCACCTGACGGATCGGCGGGGCGCCCAGGCTCCGCGCCGACTCCACGAATTCTTTCTCGCGTAGCGACAGGAACTGCGCTCGCACGAGCCGCGCCACCGGCATCCAGCGCAGACCTCCGATCACCGCCACGATCAGGATGAACACGCCCGCCTCCGGCCCGAACATCTTCCGGAGCGAGTCGCGGAAGAGGTAGACGATGAGCAGCAGGAGCGGCAAGCCCGGCAGCGACAGGAACATGTCGGTGATCCGCATCAACGTGTGATCGACCGCGCCGCCCAGGAAACCCGACGTCGCGCCGATCGCGGTCCCGATCGAGATCGCGATCAACATGGCGGCGATTCCGACCGCGAGCGAGATGCGCCCGCCGTAGAGCATGCGCGCCAGGACGTCCTGCCCGAGATCGTCGGTGCCGAGCGGGTGGTTCCACGACGGCCCCTTGAGCTTGGCCTTGAAGTCGATGTCGTTGATCGGCAAGCGCCAGACGAGCGGCCCGACCAGCACGGCGAGCACGAGCGCGACTAGGATTACGCTCCCGACCATCGCGAGGCGGTGCCGGCGGAATCGGCGGGCGGTCTCCTGCCACAGGGAGGTCCTGGGCTGGCCTGCGGCGACCGCGAGCTTCCCGGCGATCGCGCCACCGAAGATGCCGGGAATCTGGAGGGCGACGAGGGTCACGACCGGGATCAGCGCGTTGCGGACGACGTGCTTGATGAGGGTCGTGCTCTCCGAGAGCCCCTTCGCGCGCGCGGTGTTGACGTAGTCGAGGCGGATCACGTCGAGGACGGCGGCGCGCATGAAGCGCGTCATCGAGGCGGCCTGGAAGAGACCCAGGACCGCCACCGGCATGATCGCCTGGCGAAGGTGCTCCCAGTACCAGCGCCAGCCCGTCGCGCTGATGTCGGATCGATAGATGAAGGGGAGCCAGTCGAGATGAATGCTGAACAGGAGGATGAAGAGCAGGCCCGTGAAGAACGTCGGCAGCGAGAAGCCGATGAACGCCAGGGTCGTCGCGACCTGGTCGAAGATCGAATAGGGTCGTAAGGCCGAATACGTACCGATCGGCACCGCGATGAGGATCGCCAGGACCAGCGCCGAGCCGAGGACGGCGAGGGTGGCGGGCAGCCTCTGCAAGATCAGCGTGTCCACGTCGACGCGGCTGACGAACGAGAACCCCCAGTCGCCGCGCACCATCGACACCATCCAGCGGACGTAGCGCACCGGGAGGGGATCGTCGAGGCCGAACTTCGCCCGGAGGTTCATGCGCACCTCGGGGGGCACGTTGGGATTGGTCGCCAGCTCCTCGAACGGGTCACCGGGCGCCATCGCGAGGATCGTGAACAGCACGACGCTGATCCCGGCCAGAACCGGGAGCAGGATCAGGATCCGTCGCACGAGGTACTTGGACATATACCGCGGGCATCAGGCGAGGCCGAGCGGCTCGAGCCGCCCGGCCCCGTCCGACACGTCTACGCCTTGGACCAGTAGGCGAGCGCCCAGAAGTCGCTGTCCCAGCCGCTCTGGACCACGTCGCGCATCCGGTTGGAGATCGCCGCGACGCGCGGGCGGAACACCACCGGGATGACGACGACGTTCTGGATCACCAGGTCGTTCATCTTGATGAACAGCGCCGCGCGCTTGACCGGGTCCATCTCGGTCTCCGCGGCCTTCCACGTCTTGTCGTATTCCTCGTTGCGCCAGCGCGTCTTGTTCGTCAGCGCGAACTTGTTGTCCTTGGCGGCGACCTCCCAGGACGCGAACTGATCCATGAACCGCTGGGGATCGGGCTGCGTCATGGTCGTCGTGTACATCTGCAGATCGGTGTAGAAGTGCGAATAGGTGTCCGGGTTGGCCGGATCCGACGAGAAGAAGACGTTCGCGGTGACGGCCTTCAGCTCGAGCTCGATCCCCGCCTTGGCGCAGGACTGCTTGACGATCTGCTGGGTCTTCTGTCGCGGGTTGTTGATCGAGGTCTGGTAGACGAACTTGAGCTTCTTGCCGTCCTTGGCGCGCACCCCGTCGCCGCCGCGCTTCCAGCCCGCCGCGTCGAGGATCTGGTTGGCCTTGTCGACGCTGAACTCCCACTTCATGTTCTTCGAGACGAACCGCGAGGGCGCGTTGACGAAATTCGCGGTCGCGATTCCGGTGCGTCCGTAGATCTCCTCCTGGACCGAGCCGCGATCGACCAGGAGATTCAGCGCCTGCCGCACCGCTGGATCGCTCAAGGTCGGATGCTTCGTCTTGGCCGACGACCGCTCGCCCTCGACCTCGGTCCACGGATCGGTCGTGTTGACCTGGATGTGCTCGATGTTG
>QHSQ01000579.1 GCA_003221615.1 Candidatus Rokuibacteriota bacterium
CGAGTCCGAAAGTGCGGTTCAGGCTCCTCACCAAGATCGTCGTATTCCTCCTGCTCGTGCTGGTGCCGCTGGCGGCTGTCTCCTCCTACTTTGCCTACCAGTCGCTCCGGACCAACCTGACCGAGGAGTTCACAAACAAAGGCACGGCCATTGCGAAGAGCCTGGCCTCTTCCAGCGTGGACCTCATCGTCAACCGCGACGCCTCCACGGTCCAGGCCCTCTTCGACCAGTTCGCCGACATCACCGGCGTCGCGTACGTCATGGTGTACGACCCGCAGCAGACCATGATCGCCCACACCTTCGTGCCCACGGTGCCCAGAGGCATCATCGAGAAGAACCCGGTGTCCGGCACCGCAAAGGCGCAGGTGAGAGAGATTGAGTACGCCGACCCTGCGAAGGGCACCGAGCGGCACATCATCGACGTCGGCGTCCCCATGCTGGCCGGCCAACTCGGCACGGTCCGAGTGGGAATGGACAAAGAGATCATTCTCACCGGAGCGCGCAACGCCGGACTGAAGTTGCTGGGGATCTTCGGGACCATCGCTGCGTTGGGAATCGTGGCTGCCGTCGTGTTCGCCGGGCGGCTCACCCGGCCGGTCACGGCGCTCGTGACAGTCGCCCAGCGGGTCGGCCAAGGCGACCTGTCGCAGCTGGTGCCGGTTACGTCGCGCGACGAAATCGGCCAGATGGCCGCCACCTTCAACGACAGCATCGTGCGGCTGCGGGCGCTCGTGCAGACCGAGGCCGAGCGCGACGAGTTCGAGAAGCTCTCCAAGTACATGGAGCAGCTCTACCGGCTCTCCACCGCCATGGAGGAATCACTCTCGCTCAAGGACCAGCTCACGCGCGTGCTTGAGGCGGCACGCCAGGTGGTGGCTGTCGACCGCTTCTTCATCTGGGCCATCACCCCAGAGGGGCACAAGCTGGTGGTGCTGGCCACAGCGGGCTTCTCGGAGGAGGATCGGAAGGCCTCCGCGGGGGCCGAGATCCCCCTCGGGGAGGCGGGGGCACTATACAAGGCCTATCGCGAGCGGCTCCCGCTGGTTTTCAACGAGCAGAACCCCCTTCCTCTCGAGCTGTACCTCAAGCCGCCCTACTCGGACATGAAGGTCCTCCGCACGAAGAACTTCATGGCGGTTCCCATGGTTTCCAGCGGCCGGGCCGTGGGGGTTCTCTTGGCCGACAACAAGTACAGCCGCGAGCCGATCCTCCCCCACACGGTGGAGCTGCTTCCGACCTTCGCCTCCCACGCCGCCGTCGCCGTCGAGCACGCCCGCCTGTTCCAGGACCTCCAGGAGCGGACTCGGGAGCTCACCCGCTCGGTGGAGGAGCTGACCGCTCTCGGCGAGATCGGCCAGGCCGTCAGCTCTACGCTCGACCTGCAAGAGGTACTCACCACGATCGTCACCCACGCCGCGCAGCTCTCCAAGACCGACGGCGGGACGATCTACGAGTTCGATCCGGGTGAGCAGGTGTTCGTGCCGCGCGCGAACTACGGTATCACGGACGAGCTCGTCGAGTCGCTGCGCCAGTCGCGGCTGCGGATTGGGGACGAGTCGGTGGTCGGCCAGGCGGCCGGGAGGCGGACGCCGGTGCAGATTCCGGACCTGCTGGACACGCCACGCTATCCGCTCGCCTTCCTCGCAAAGGCGGGGTTCCGCGCGCTGCTCGCCGTGCCGCTCATCCGCGACGAGTGGATCGTCGGGATGCTCGTGGTCCAGCGGCATGCACCCGGCGAGTTCCAGCAGCCGGTGGTGGGCCTGCTCCAGACCTTCGCGACCCAGTCGGTGCTCGCCATTCAGCACGCGCGGCTCTTTCAGGAAATCCAGGACAAGGGTCGCCAGCTCGGAGTCGCCAGCCATCACAAGTCGCAGTTCCTGGCGAACATGAGCCATGAACTACGGACGCCGTTGAACGCAATCATTGGTGTGACGGAGATGCTCCTGGACGACGCCCGGGCCCTGCGACCGGATGACGTCGAGCCGCTGGAGCGGATTCTCCGGGCGGGGAAGCACCTCCTAGACCTGATCAACGACATCCTGGATCTCTCGCTCGTCACGATCATGGGCGAGCGCCGGCACGAAGACGGTCGGGAGTGGTTGATTGTCGCCGTGTCGGATACAGGCATCGGGATGACACCGGATCAGACGGCACGGTTGTTCGAGGATTTTACCCAGGCGGACGCCTCGACGACACGGAAGTACGGCGGGACGGGTCTGGGGCTGGCCATTAGCCGGCGCTTCTGTCGCATCATGGGGGGCGACATCACGGTGGAGAGCACGCTGGGCACGGGCTCGACGTTCACGATGCGGTTGCCCGCGAAGGTCGGGGGAGCCGACACCGCGACGGTCCCCGGGGCGGCGTCGCTCGAGGAACGGCGGCCCGTTCTGCGGTCATCGACGGCGCGCACGGTGCTGGTCATCGACGATGACCCGACGGTACGCGACTTGATGGAGCGCTTCCTGACCAAGGAAGGGTTCTCGGTCGTGCTTGCCGAGGGCGCTGTCGAAGGGCTGTGCCGGGCTCGGCAGGTACGTCCCGCCGCCATCACCCTGGACGTGATGATGTCCGACCTCGACGGGTGGACGGTGCTGGCCGCGCTCAAAGGGGACCCGGAGCTCGCCGACATCCCGGTCATCCTCGTGACCATCGTCGACGAGAAGAACAAGGGCTATGCGCTCGGCGCCGCCGACTACCTGGTCAAGCCGATCGACCGCGACCGGCTGGCGCGAGTCCTCCGCAAGCTGTGCGGCGATCGCCCCTCGCGCGACGTCCTTATCGTCGAGGACGATGACACGACGCGTGAGGTGCTGCGGGGCGCGCTCGCCCGTGACGGATGGTCCGTCGCCCAGGCCGAGAACGGTCGCGTCGGACTGACGCGGCTGGCCGAGAAAATCCCCAACGTCATCCTGCTGGACCTGATGATGCCGGAGATGGACGGGTTCGAGTTCGTCGCCGAGCTGCGCCGCACGCCGGAGTGGCGGCACATCCCGGTGCTCGTCGTGACCGCGCGCGACCTGAGCGATGAGGACCGGCGGCGTCTGTACGGCGGGGTGCAGCAGATCATCCAGAAGGGCGCGTACGACCGCGACCAGCTGCTGTTCGAAGTCGGACAGGTGCTCGCCGCCACCGTGGCGCGTGAGGACGATCTCGAGCCGATCCTCGAGACCCGGCCTGTGGCCGCCCTATGAGTCAGGACCAGACGCTGCTGCTCGTCGACGATAACGAGGACAACCTCTACACCCTGAGCCTGCGGCTGAAGAGGGAGGGCTACAGCCACATCGTGACGGCCGGAAACGGCCGCGAGGCCCTGGAGCGGCTGCAGGCGCAGCCGTTCGACCTGGTCTTGCTGGACATCATGATGCCGGAGCTGAACGGGTACGAAGTGCTGGCGGCCATGAAGAGCGATGCGCGCCTACGTCACATCCCGGTGATCATGATCTCG
>QHSQ01000323.1 GCA_003221615.1 Candidatus Rokuibacteriota bacterium
AGTACCTGACGGCCGACATTCCCTTCGCGGAATCGGAGACGCGGGGCACCGACATCCCCAGCGCCATCACCTCCATGATCGCCTCGACCGTGGAGGCCATGTACGCGCTGAGCGAAGAAAACCGGTTCCTCGAGGTCACCTACGCCAACGGCGACAAAGAGGTTCTCTACTTCAAGGACTTCTCCTCCGGCGCCATGATCGAGTCGGTCGTGCGCCGTGCGAAGAAGCTCGCCCTCAAGCGCTACATCGGCCGCGGCGAGAAGGGCATCATGGCCGACGACCTGCTCACCGCCGTCCGCGAGGAGTTCAAGGAGAACGAAGACCTCCCCAACACTACCAACCCTGACGACTGGGCCAAGATCGCCGGCAAGAAGGGTGAGCGGATCGTCTACGTGAAGCCGCTCATGGGCGAGACGAAAGAGAAGCTCCGGAGCGTCGAGAGGGTCGTCAACACCGGACAGTACATCTAGCGAGGGCACATCTGAGGATCTGCTCATGATCAAGGATCTGGGCGGCTGGTGATGGGAGCAGAGCCCCGGCGCCACTTGGTCGAGGTCCACAGACCACTCCTACGTCGAGGCGCGTCCCCTCCGCAGCGCCCGGCCGGCCAGCATCCCCGTGTGCTTGCCGCCGTCGACGACGACCTGGCTATTGACGATCACGTAGTCGATCCCGATCGGGAACTGCTTTGGCTGCGTCCGCGTCGCCGGCGCCTTGACCGTCTTGGCGTCGAACACGACGACGTCGGCCTTGAAGCCGTCCCGCAGCAGGCCGCGGTCGGGTAACCCGAGGCGCTGGGCCGGGAACGACGTCATCTTCCGGATGGCGTCGGGCAGCGCCAGGAACCGCTCCTCGCGCACGAACTCGGCGAGGATGACCGGGAAGCAGCCGTACGTGCGGGGGCTCGGGTAGTCGCCGATCAGCACCGCGTCGCTGCCCACCATCGAGAGCGGGTGGCTCACGAACTTCGGCAACGTTGCGAGGTTGCCGCCTGCTGACACGTAGCAGGTCTCCAGATCTTCCTCGGCGAGCAGGTCGCAGACGACGTCGATCGGATCCTTGTCGAGCAAGTCGGCGACCTGGAGGATCGACCGGCCCTCGAAGCGGTGGTTGGCCGGCTTCCGGAAGTTGGTGAGCCACATGTCGCCCCACGAGCTGGCGCGCGGACCCATCTCCGAGCGGAGCCGGGGGCGCAGCTTCCGATCGCGGAGCACCTCCATCAGCCGCGCGTAGCCGCCGTCGTGGGTCCACTGCGGCAGCAGGATCGTCAGCCGGGTCGACGACAGGTTGTACGGGTAGCTGTCGAACGTCACGTCCAGGCCGGCGTCGCGCGCGTCCTCCACCAGACCGAGCATGCGGCCGGCGCCGCCCGGCGAGGTCGTGCGGTGGTAGAAGTGCGTGATATGGACGGGGATGTCGCTGCCTCGGCCGATGTCCAGGGCCTCGCGGAAGGGATCGAGGAACTTGTCGCCGAGGCTGTAGCGTACGTGGGTATGGTAGATGCCGCCGAGCCGGGCCGCCTCACGGGAGAGCTCCGTGAGCTCCGCCGTGTCGGCGTAGCTGCCGGGCGGGTAATCGAGGCCGGTCGACATCCCCCACGCACCCTCTTCCATGGCGGTCCGCAGCAACGCCTTCTGGTTCGCCATCTCGTCTCGCGTGGCGGGCCGGTCGCCCCAGCCGACGGTGCCGATGCGCAGCGGCGAGTTGCCGACGACGTAGGCGATGTTCACCGCCACGCGCTGCGTGAACATGTCGAGGTACTGCTCGACGGTGGACCACCGGCCGGGGAGCCGCGGGTTGCCGTCGAGCCCGGAGTTGATCTGCACGAACTTTAGAAAGTCATCGTGGGAATGGAACGGGGCGTAGGAGTTGCCATCGATGCCGATCAGCTCCGTAGTGATGCCTTGCCGGACCTTCGGCTCGTGCTGCGGCTCGTCGAGGATCACCAGCCCGGAGTGCGCGTGCATGTCGATGAACCCGGGACAGACCACGCGGCTGGTGGCGTCGATGACGCGCCGGGCCTCGATGCCCGCCGTGTCGCCACGCAGGATGCGGACGCGCTCGTCCTCGACGGCGACGGCGCCGTAGAAGCCCGGGTTGCCCGAGCCGTCGATGATGAGCCCTCCGCGGATGAGCAGGTCGAGCATGGTGGGTCTCCTCGGCGTCGTCGGTTCGATCAGTGTCCGACGAACAGATAACCCTGGCGTCGCCGCCTGTCAACGAGGCCTGAAATCGGCTCTCGCCATGCGACGATCGTTCGATGACGCCCGGCCGTCTCGTCTCCCTCAGCGGTATCACCGTCGCCGCCAAGATCTACATCCAGTCCCGCGCACATTGGTCTAGTTCCTAGTGACTCCCTGACCGGACCAGGAGATGGGCCGGTCATCGCATCCGCGAGCGTCACCCAACCCCTCGGACGAACTCCTCAAGTCGGCGCGCGTAGGTTCACTGAGTTCTACGAGACGAGTTCGTCCGTATCGACCACAGACCAACCGAACTTATTCAAGGACGACTCGAGACGACGGCGTCGCTCCACTCCTCATTTTCCAGGACGCTCGAGGAGCCGCTCCACGGCCGCGACAAAGTCTTTGACCTTGATTGGCTTGCTCTGGTACGCGTCAAATCCTGCGTCCGTGATCCTCCGCCGATCCTCGGTCATCACGGACGCGGTCATAGCCATGATGGGAATCCCTCGAGTGGCCGGCTCGGCTCGTAGCCGTCCGAGCGCCTCGATCCCGTCGATCCCGGGGAGCCGAATGTCCATCAGGACTAGGCTCGGGTGTCGCTCTTGGGCGAGGCGGACGCCCTCTTCCCCCGTCTCGGCCTCGATGATCTCGTAGCCCTTGAACGTCAATACATCCCGGACGAGCTTGCGATTCTTGTCGTGGTCCTCAACGACGAGGATCAGCTCATTCGCCACGGCGCACCGGGATCATGAACGTGAAGGTCGAGCCCACGCCCACTTGGCTCTTGACATGAATCCTGCCGCCGTGGAGTTCGATGAACTTCCGGCAGAGTGTTAGACCCAGCCCTGTGCCCTCCGCCTTCTTGTCCGCTGGCCCGACCTGTCGAAACTCCTCGAAAACTGCCTCTTGATCCTCTGGCGCGATGCCGACTCCGGTATCGCTGACTGATACCTCCACGGACCCGTCCTTTGGCACTGCCCCGACTTCGATCCGGCCGCCCTCCGGCGTGAACTTGATCGCATTCGACAACAAGTTCAGGACGACCTGCCGAATCTTCCGCTCGTCCGCTCGAACCTCGCCGAGCCGCTCATCGATGGTCGACTCCAGCCTGATTCCCCGCCGCCCAGCACGCTCGCGGACGAGGGTCAACGCGCTGTCGAGCGCCGTGGGGAAGTCGAAGTCCGTCAACTCGAGTTCCATCCGCCCCGCTTCGATCTTCGACAGATCGAGGATGTCGTTGATCAGGGACAGCAGATGCGTTCCCGACGCATAGATGTCCTTGAGATACTCCTCCTGCTTCTCGTTGAGCTCGCCGAACATGCGATCGGTCAGGACTTCGGAGAAACCGATTATCGCGTTCAGGGGTGTCCGCAGCTCGTGGGACATGTTGGCCAGGAACTCTGATTTGTGCTGGCTGGCGACCTCGAGCTGACGACTCTTGTCGGCGATCTCTCTGAACAGCCG
Organism: Candidatus Rokuibacteriota bacterium; assembly: GCA_003221615.1. Taxonomy (GTDB): domain Bacteria; phylum Methylomirabilota; class Methylomirabilia; order Rokubacteriales; family CSP1-6; genus AR31. The sequence continues at coordinate 3,651 of QHSQ01000323.1, forward strand.
GGCGTTCTGGATAGCCAGTGCCGATTGTGTCGCGAACGTTCGGAGCAGGTCGATCACCTCAGGCGCGAACTCGCCGGGCGTCTTCCTGAAGACTGTGAGCCCGCCGAGCAGGTGATCCTCACTGACAAGTGGAACCGCGAGCAGCGCTCGATACCCGGCGCGTCCCAGAGTATCCCGAACCCGGCTCTCCGCGGGCGCCTCCAGGATGTCCGACAACTGGATCGGTTCCTGCGCCTCCGCCAGACGTCCCGTCACTCCTTCCCCTTTCCGGACCGGCGCGGCGATCAGCGTCCCCACAATCTCCGCCTCAAGACGCTCGGTGGCGCGCGGCACGAAGACCTCGCCCTGCTCGTCGTACTCGTAGATCACGCCGGCATCTACCCCAGCGAGCTGGGTCGCCCGCGCGACGATCGTTCGGAGCACGGTCTGCAGATCCAGTGTCGAACTGATCGCCTGGCCGACCTCGCCGAGCGCCCTGAGTTCGCCGACCGAGCGAGTCAGCTCGTGCGTGCGCGCCTCGAGCTCCTGGAAGAGGCGGACGTTCTCGATCGCAATGACGGCCTGGTCAGCGAAGGTCTTCAGGAGCTCGGCTTGCCGATCGGTGAACAGCCGCACCTCGCTGCGCCGGATCGTGATCGTCCCGAGAACCTCGGTCCCACGAAGCAAAGGGACGCCGAGAATCGTCCGGAACCCTCGGTTCCGCGCGAACTCACTGCTCACCGGATACACGTCTGCCTCGGCCTGCAGGTCGGCAACATGCATCGCCCGTCGTTCGCGGACCACGTGCCCCGCGAACGTACCCTGCGTCAGGGGGAGGACGGCATCGGGCTGAATCGGTCCCTCGTGGGCCACGAGACGCAGCACGTCGCCGTCGATCCGGTGGATCGCCGCGTCGAACGCGTCGCACAGACGGGCCGCGCTCGTCGCCACCGCCGCGAACACCGGCCCGACGTCCGTCGGCGACTGACTGATCACCCGTAGGATCTCGCTGGTCGCTGTCTGCTGCTCGAGCGACTCGGTCACCTGCGCGTGGGCTTGCGTCAGCGCGCGATTCTTCCCCTCCAACTCAGTAAAGAGCCGCGCGTTCTCGATCGCGATGACCGCCTGGTCACTGAACGTCTTGAGCAGCTCCACTTCCGGATCAGAGAACAGGCCAGGCATCAGCCGGGTGACCACGATGGCGCCGATCGCGTCGCCTGCGGACAGCATCGGGACGGCGACGCAGCTGCGGAATCCGAGCACGTGCCCGGCCTCCCGCACGGGGGCAGGCAACGACGGATCCTCGACGTCCGGGAACTGAATGGGCGACCGCGCGAGGATCGCGAGTCCCGGCCCGGTGTCCGTACCGACCGGACGGGGATACCGCGCCCGCGCGGCGGCCAGCGCCTCGGGCGAGCCGCCGTAGTTGGCAGGGTGGTACAGCATCCCACCCTCGACTCGAAACACCGCAGCGTTGGCGGCGTTGCAGAGGCGTGCCGCGCTCTGCACGATCGTGTCGAAGACCGGCTGGGCGTCAGTGTGGGCGCTGCTGATGACGCGAAGTATCTCGCTCGTCGCGGTCTGACGCTCAAGAGTCTCAGTGACTTGCGCGTGTGCCTGAGTGAGAGCTCGGTTCTTCGCCTGCAGCTCGGTGAACAGCCGCACGTTCTCAACGGCAATCACCGCCTGGTCGGCGAAGGTCTTGAGGAGTTCGATCTGCCGCTCGCTGAAGAGCTGAACCTCCGTTCGGCGGAGCTGGATGCCGCCGATGGCGATACCCTCTCGCAGCAGCGGAACGCTGAGGATCGTGCGGAAGCCGAACCGCCGCGCGTTCTCGACCGCGTCGGGAAACTCGCGGTCTTCGTTCTGGAGGTCGGCGACCTGTACCGTGCGCGACTCGAGCACCGATCGGCCCCCGACCGTCCCGCGGACCAGCGGGAGTGAGAAGTCTCCGTGGCGCTGGGCGATCGGACCGTGATGCGCGACGAAGGCCAGCCGGTCGCCCTCGCGGCGGAAGATGCTAGCATCCTCTGCCTCGCACAAGCGGGCGGCGCTCTCTGCGACAGCGTCGAACACCGGCTGGATGTCGGCCGGTGACTGACTGATCACACGCAGGATCTCCGCCGTCGCCGTCTGCTGCTCCAGCGCCTCCGCAAGTTCGCGCCGGAATCGTTCGGCTTCCTCAGTACCGCTCGCCTCTCGACCAGCACCCTCAGTGCGGGCAAGACGCTCGCGAAGCCGTTCGACTTCTTCGACTAGCTGGGCCTTCGTCAGGCTTCGTGCCGATCGCGGGCTGTTTGACCTCACGCGAGCTCCCTCATGTTCGCTTCAGCCCTCTCCAGCCATGACGTCGTGCCCTGTTCTTACAGGGGTCTTCAGCGGGTTTCGTGCTGGCGCCGGAGACACTGCATCACGGGCTCCCATTCGTTGGCCGTTGAAGCTCGGAACGGTGGGCCGAGAGTAGCGGTGGGGGCCCGGATGGTCAAGGAGCCGGGGTCGTCGTGCTGGTGCTCTATCATGATGACCGTGAGCCACGGGCAGTGTCCGATTTCCGGTTATTCTCCGTCTGGCACACTCCCGATCCGCGCGGGCTGTACCGAAATCCCCTCCTCCGAGGCGCCTGGCAAGTTCGCGTAGTTCGGAGCGGCGACTCAGGCGTCCACGTCGTATCGAATACATTTGATATCGATACGGACGCCTGACGGCCCATGCGGCCAAGGTGGGTGTCCTGTAAGCAGGGCCGGTGATAACTCGCCACAAACTGCTGGAGACTCTCGGCACCACACCCGACCGACTAGAGAGCCTAGCCCACAGCCTGTCAACGGCGCAGTTGGCGCGGAGGCCCAAGAAGGGCGAGTGGTCTATGGCCGAGATCCTGAATCACCTGTTGGTGGGCGAGCGGGAGGTGATCTTCCCCCGGCTTCAACGCATGCTGCTCGAGACAGCCCCCAAGTTCCCGTCCTCGGCCACCAATCGGACAGGGTTTGCAGCCGAGCCCGCTGCCCGGGACGTCAGCTAGGAACTCGCCGCCTTTCGTCAGGTGCGGCGCCAGACCGTCGCGTTCCTGGAGAGCCTCGGCGAGGCCGACTGGCAGCGCATCGGGACCACGCCGACGCGGGGCACGCTGACGATCGAGGCCTACACCCGATACCTTGTCGACCACGACCTCGAACACTTGTCGCAGCTTGAGGCAACTCGGGCGATTGTCGCGACCTAGTCTGTGGGGAGACTTGTGCGCTCCAGGACGTCGTCCGCTATCGGCCGCGCCTTGAGAAGCGCAGCGGGTTCTACCTCGCCTCGACGCATCGAGACCGAGGACCGATGACCGACCACCGGGAGAGAATCCTGCACCCCCACCCCGTGATCTCTCTACAGAAGGCGCACGTGCGCTTCCTACGGGCAG
>QHSQ01000324.1 GCA_003221615.1 Candidatus Rokuibacteriota bacterium
GAGCGCCTGGGGCAGGAGGAAAAGGCCGATCTCTCGCGCCAGCGCACGCTGGCCCGCGAGCTCGAGTGGGTGCAGATGGCGCCGCGCGCCCGCCAGGCCAAGAGCAAGGCGCGTCTTCAAGCCTACGACGCCATGCTCAACGAGTCGTTCGAGAAGCGCGCCTCGGCGCTGGAGATCGCGATTCCGCCCGGCCCGAGGCTCGGCGACGTCGTCGTCGAGGCCGATGATGTCTGGAAAGCATATGGTGACCGGGTCCTGGTCGAAGGCCTGTCGTTCACGCTGCCACGCGGCGGCATCGTCGGCGTCATCGGTCCCAACGGCGCGGGCAAGACCACGCTCTTCCGCATGATCGTCGGCCAGGAGAAGCCCGACGCCGGCACCTTGCGTGTGGGCGACACTGTGAAGCCCGCCTATGTCGACCAGAGCCGAGATGCCCTCGACGCAAAACGGACCGTCTGGGAGGAGATCTCCGGGGGCGCCGACACGATCACGCTCGGCGGGCGCACCGTGCAGTCGCGCAGCTACGTCGCCTCGTTCAACTTCCGCGGTAGCGACCAGCAGAAGCGCGTCTCGGAGCTTTCCGGGGGCGAGCGAAACCGCCTGCATCTGGCGACGATGCTCAGGAGCGGCGCGAATCTTCTCTTGCTCGACGAGCCCACCAATGACCTCGACGTCGACACGCTGCGCGCGCTCGAAGACGCGCTCCTCGACTTCGCCGGCTGCGCCGTGGTGATCAGCCACGATCGGTGGTTTCTGGACCGGATCGCGACGCATATCCTGGCCTTCGAGGACGAAGGCAAGGTGGTCTGGTCCGAGGGCAACTACGCCGACTACGAAGCCGATCGCCGCAAGCGACTCGGCGCCGAGGCCGAGCGGCCGCACCGGCTGCGGTTCAAGCGCCTGCGGCGCGATTGAGCAAGGGGCGCGAGCAGCAGATCAGGGTGTTCTCGCCCGTACGCTTGACGCGGCGAAGCCTGACGTCGGCGAAGTAGAGGCGTAAGGTGCGCGCCAGCGGCCGCGGATCCCCGCGCCGGTGCCGGTTGATCACGAGCGATCCGCGCGGCGTCACCAGCGGAACCATCGCCAGGAGCCTCGGGAGCGCCACGTCCGGCTCGTCGGCGTAGGTGACGTCCTCCATCACGAAATCGAACTGTCGTCCGGCCCGCGCGAGCCCCGTGATGGCGCCCTCCGCGTCGGCGCAGACGATCTCGAGCTTGCCCACCCGATCCAGCCCGAACCAATCACCGGCCACGCGCACGATTACCGGATCGCGCTCGATCACCGTGATCTGCCGCGGCGCGGCCAGCCGGTGCAGCAGGTGAATCTGCGTGCCGCCGCCGAGGCCGATAAGGAGCGCCGACGGGCGCCGCGGCAGGTGGACGAACGCGAGCGCCTTCCACCAGTACTCACGGCGTACGCGCGTCCAGTTCCCATCGAGCGGATAGACCGAGAGAATCTCGCCGTGGACCATCAGCTGGCGCTCGGAGCCGCGGTCGACGACGCGGATGCGTCCTGAGAGGCGCGACCACCCTCTGTAGACGATCCGCGGTCGCTTGATCACACGGAGCGGAGCCCGTTTCGCAGCCGGAGCCGCGGGCGACTCCGGCGTCGCGACGGCGCTCATGGCACTGAGATCGCTCGCCTCGGTCGGCGGGCCCCCAGCCCCGCGACGCCCTGCGGCTCGGACTGGGTCGAGATCGCTCGCCTCGGTCGGCGGGGCCCCAGCCCCGCGACGCCCTGCGGCTCGGACTGGGTCAGGATCGCTCGCCTCGGTCGGCGGGGCCCCAGCCCCGCGACGCCCTGCGGCTCGCACTACCGGGGTTGCATTCGAATCGCGCCGTCGAGGCGGATCGTCTCGCCGTTCAGCATCGAGTTCTCGATGATATGGAGCGCGAGCGCCGCGAATTCGACGGGCCGGCCCAGACGCTGCGGAAACGGCACCTGCTTGCCGAGCGAGGCGCGAATCGGGTCGGGCAGGGTCGCGAGCAGCGGCGTATCGAAGATCCCCGGCGCGATCGTGACGACGCGGATCCCGAGCTCGGCGAGATCGCGCGCGACCGGGAGCGTCATTCCGACGATGCCGCCCTTCGAGGCCGAGTAAGCGGCCTGGCCGATCTGGCCGTCGAACGCGGCGACCGAGGCCGTGTTGATCACGACCCCTCGCTCGCCCTCGGCTCCCGGAGTGTTCTTCGCCATGAGCGCGGCGGTGAGGCGAATGCAGTTGAAGGTGCCGATCAGGTTCACCTGGATGACGCGGGTGAATTCTTCGAGCTTCGCCGGACCCGACTTGCCGAAGGTCTTCATCGCGGTGCCGATGCCGGCGCAATTGACGAGGACGTTGACGCCGCCGAGACGGTCTCCGGCGGTCTGGAGGGCCGCGCCCACCTCGTCGGCGTTCGTCACGTCGGCGGGAGTGAAGATCGCCGCGCTCTGGCCAATGGCTTTGGCAGTTTCCGCGCCCGGCGAGGCCGGACGGTCGAGCAACGCGACGGTGGCCCCCGCCGCGACGAGGCGTTCGGCGGTGGCGCGCCCGAGCCCCGAGGCGCCTCCGGTGACGACGGCTTTCACGGTGCGAAGTTCCATTGGCTCCTCCTGGGCTCGCATTCTAGCTGATCGCGACTTCCGGGGCTGACCCCCCTATCTGGTAGCGTTTTTCGTTCGCTCCCCCCATATCTTCGTCTTGCCTCATACTCGTCACGTGATTAGCCTTTCTGCATGGACGAGTGCCTGGCGCCGGCTCGAGGCGAGATCACCGAGATCGTCGGAGGTCTGTCGTCCGGGCGCACCAGCCACCTTCTCGCATGTCTCGGCGGCGTCGTGGGCCGAGGCGAGACGGCGGCGCTCGTCGATACCGAGGAAACCTTCGACCCGGGCTCGGCGGCGCAGGCGGGGCTCGACCTGCGCCGTCTTTTGTGGGTGCGTTGTGGAAGCAATCGCGAGATCGCGCTGCGCGCCGCCGACATGCTCGTGCGCTGTCCAGGATTCGCGCTGGTCGCGCTGGACCTGGGCGAGCGGGTACCGCGCCTGCCGACGACGATGGCGTTCCGGCTGAAGTTCGCGGTCCGACGGACCGACGTCGCGTTGCTGATCGTCGGTCGTCGCCGGCTCACCGGATCGAGCGCGGTGCTGGCCGTCGAGACGCTCCGCGAAGGGATCGAGTGGGCCGGGCCGGGACCAGCCCCGACACGCCTCGCGCGCGTGCGGACGACCACGCGAGTGCTCCGCGCTCGTCGCGCAGAGCCCGACCGGCCGCCGTCGAGCTGGTGGATCGCGTGAGCCGGTTCGCCTGCGTGCTGGTCGAGCATTTCGACGCGGCGGCCGTCGAGCGATGCGAGCCCGCGCTCCGCGAGCGTCCGCTGGCGATCCTCAGGGCTCGGGTGGGCGACCAGAACGCCGGATCGGAAAGCGTGCCGACTGGCCATCGAAACAGCGCCCCGGCCGCCAAGATCATGACGACCCTCGAAGCGAACGCCGCGGCCCGCGAGCAGGGTGTGCGTCCGGGCATGACGGAGACTGAAGCGCGTACCCGCTGCCCGATGCTGCTGACGCGACCATGGGTCGAGGAATACGTCGCGTCGGCGCGTCATGCCCTCCTCGAGGCGGCTCTGGCCGTTTCGCCCAGGATCGAGGATGGCGGAGCGGGGCTCGTGTACGTCGACACGGTCGGCCTCGAGCGGCTCATCGGCGACCCCGCTGCCATCGGACGACGTCTCGTGCATCAGGTGCGAGCGATCGGGCTCGTCCCGCGTGTCGGGCTCGCGGCGAGCCGCACCGCGGCGCGGATGGCGGCGGCGACCGGGTCAGGAGCCGTCACGGTCATCCCGCCCGGACGCGAGCGGGCGACGCTCGCGAAGGTCTCTATCGCCGCGCTCGACCTCGCTCCCGATCTCGCCGCGACCTTCGGCCGGTGGGGAATACGGCTCCTCGACGAGCTGGCCGCATTGCCTCGCGAAGGCCTGGCCATGCGCCTGGGGCCTCCCGGGCTTCGTGCTCACGACCTGGCGCTCGGTCTCGATCGCGATCCGTTCCGTCCCTGGACGCCGCCGCCGTTCTGGGAAGAAGCCCAGGGGCTCGAGTGGGAGATCGATTCGCTCGGAGTCCTCGCCGGTGTGCTCGAGACCGTGCTCGAGCGGCTCTGCCGGCGCCTCGCGGCGGTCGCGCTCGTCGCCGACGCGCTCGAGATCCGGCTGGGGCTCGCCTCCGGCGGCCATCATGCGCGCGACGTCTCGCTCGCGTACCCGATGAGCGAGGTCAAGCCGATGCTCACCCTGGCGGTCCTCGACCTCGAGGCGCATCCGCCCCCCGCCGCCGTGATCCGTGTCGCGATCAGCGCTCATCCGATCCGGACGCAGGCGGGGCAGGGAGGGCTCTGGCAACCGCTCGCGCCCGCTCCCCGCGATCTCGTCACCGTGCTCGCGCGCCTCGCCGCCCTCGTCGGCGCCGACAATCTGGGATCGCCGGTGCTCGTCGACTCGCACCGTGCCGATGCCTTCACGATGCTCGCGTTCTCGCCGCCGGCTGAGCCCGCCTCGGCTGATCGTCGACGTCGAGAGGCTGTTCCACGACAGGACGACGTCCTCCAACCGCCGCCCGCTCAACGGAGGCAGCGGCTCGCACTGCGGCGGATGCGGCCGGCGCGGCGCGTAGCGGTCGAGACGGCGGGGGAGCGCCCGGCGCGCGGCGATCGCTTCACCGGCCACTGGTATCTCGACGGCGTCTACGACTGACCCGTGTTCATCGAGCTCCACGCGCAGTCGGCGTTCTCGTTCCTCGAAGGCGCCGAGCATCCCGAGGCGTTCGCCGCCGAAGCCGCGCGTCTCGACATGCCCGCCATCGCCCTGCTGGATCGCGACGGCGTCTACGGCGCCGCCCGGCTGGCCCGGGCCGCGACGAATGCCGGCATCAAGCCGATCGTCGGCAGCGAGCTCACCCTGGCCGACGGCTCACGCCTGCCGCTGCTCGTGGAGGACCGCGAGGGATATCAGAACCTCTGCCGTCTGATCACGCGGATGAAGCTCGGGGCTCCCAAAGGCGCGGCCGCGCTCGCGCTCGACGATCTCGAGCCGAACACCGCGGGGCTCGTGTGTCTCACCGGCGGCGCGCGCGGCCCGCTCGCGCTGAGGCTCGCGGCCGGTGACGACGACGGCGCCCGGCGGATGCTCGATCAGCTCGTGGCGAGCTTCGGGCACTCGGGCTGCTTCGTCGAAGTCCAGCGCCACTACCTCCGCGAGCAGGAGCAGATCCTCCAGCGGCTGGTGGCGCTCGCGCGCACGGCCGGCGTGCCGCTGGTCGCCTCCAATCAGCCGCTCTTCGCGCGCCCGGAAGGTCGCCCGCTCGCCGACGTCTTCACGTGCATCCGCGAGAAGACCGATCTCGATCACGCCGGCCGCCGTCTCCTGGCCAACGGCGAGCGCTCGCTGAAGAGCGCGGCCGAGATGACCGAGCTGTTCCGGGACATCCCCGAGGCGCTCGACAACACCGGGGAGCTGGCGCTGAGGCTGGCCTTCACCCTGAAAGATCTCGGCTACCGGTTCCCGGAGTTCCCGTTGCCGCCCGGCCAGACTCCGCTCGGGCACCTGCGCGAGCTGAGCGAGCACGGTGCGCGCACGCGTTACGGCGATGGGCCGCTGGCCACGCGGGCACGCCGGCAGATCGCGCACGAGCTCGAGCTCATCGGCCGGCTCGATCTCGCGGGCTATTTTCTGATCGTCTGGGACATCGTCGAGCATTGCCGCACTCACGACATCCTGGTGCAGGGCCGCGGCTCGGCGGCCAACAGCGCGGTGTGCTACGCGCTCGGGATCACCGCGGTGGATCCGGTCGGGATGGAGCTCTTGTTCGAACGGTTTCTCAGCGAAGCGCGCGGCGAATGGCCGGACATCGATCTCGATCTGCCGAGCGGAGAGCGGCGAGAAGCGGTCATTCAGCACGTCTACCGACGCTACGGACGGCTCGGCGCCGGAATGACCGCCAACGTGATCACGTATCGAGGCCGGAGCGCGGCGCGCGAGGTGGGGCAGGCGCTCGGGCTGCCGCGTGATATGCGAGATCGGCTCGCGCAGCTCGTCGCCAACTGGGGCTACCAGGATCCCGACGAGCTTCTCACGAAGCACCTGCCCGAAGCCGGCTGCGATCCGACCTCTCCGCGCATCCGGCGTTTCGCCACGCTCTGGACGCGAATCCAGGACCTGCCACGCCATCTCGGCCAGCACTCGGGCGGGATGGTGATCGCCGCGGGCCGGCTCGACGACGTGGTGCCGCTCGAGCCCGCGACGATGCCGGGCCGGGTCGTGGTCCAGTGGGACAAGGACGACTGCGCGGGGCTCGGCATCGTCAAGGTGGATCTCCTCGGGCTCGGGATGATGTCGGTGCTCCAGGATTCGCTCACGCTCGTGCGCGAGACGGGCGGCTCGGTCGATCTGGCGCAGCTGCCGCCGGACGATCCCGCCGTGTACCGAAGTCTCCAAGAGGCCGACACGATCGGCGTGTTCCAGGTCGAGAGCCGCGCCCAGATGGCCACGCTCCCGCGCGTCCGGCCCGAGCGGTTCTACGACCTCGTCGTGCAGGTCGCGATCATCCGTCCCGGCCCGATCGTGGGCGACATGGTGCATCCGTACATCCGGCGCCGGCGCGGCCGAGAGCCCGTGACGTATCCGCATCCGAGCCTCGAGCCGATCCTGCGGCGCACGCTCGGCGTGCCGCTGTTCCAGGAGCAGCTCTTGAAGATGGCGATGGTCACCGCCGGCTTCTCGGCGACCGAGGCCGAAGAGCTCCGGCGGGCGTTCGGCTTCAAACGGAGCGAGCGCCTCATGGCCGAGGTCGAGATGAAGCTGCGCGCCGGCATGGCGCGGCAGGGGATCCACGGCGCTGCCGCCGAGGAGATCGTCCACGCCATCACCGCGTTCGCGCTGTATGGCTTCCCGGAGAGCCACGCCTCGAGCTTCGCGCTGCTCGCCTATGCGAGCGCGTACCTGCGCGTTCACCATCCCGCGGCGTTCTACGCGGCGCTCCTCAACAACCAGCCGATGGGGTTCTATCATCCGGCGACCATCGTGAAGGACGCGCAGCGCCACGGGTTGCGTATCCTGCCGATCGACGTCACGTGCTCGCAGTGGCTGTGCACGGTCGAGCCCACCGACGGCACGCGCGCAGTGATGCGGATGGGCTTGCGCTATGTCAAGGGACTGCGCGAGCGGGTGGGCCGCGCGATCGTCGAGGCGCGAGAGGCACGGGTGTTCGGCTCGATTCACGATCTCGCGCGCCGGGCCCATCTCGATCGCGACGAGCTGGAGACCCTGGCGGCCATCGGGGCGCTGGCGCCGCTCGGCGGGACGCGACGGACGAATCTCTGGACGGCCGCGAAGCCGCACCCCGGGCCGTTGTTCGCGGATCCACCACCCGAGGAGAGCCCGTTGAGCGAGATGACGGACATCGAGCGACTCGCCGCCGATTACGCCGGCACCAGCGTGACGCTCGGCCGCCACCCGATGACCTTGCGCCGCGCGGCGCTCCGGCGCCGCGGCGTCCTGAGCGCGCGCGAGCTCGGCGGCGTGGAAGACGGCGCCAGGATCGAGGTGGCAGGGAGCGTCATCGTCCGCCAGCGCCCGGGCACCGCGAAGGGCTTCGTCTTCCTCTCCCTCGAGGACGAGACGGGAATCTCGAACGTGATCGTGACCCCGCCGGTCTTCGCGCGCCATCGCCTGGCGCTGGTGTCCGAGCCCTACCTGGTGGTCGACGGGATCGCGCAGCGGCAAGACGGCGTCCTCTCCGTACGGGCGATCGGCGTCCGGGCGCTTCCGGCTCTCGGCCACCACGTGCCGTCTCACGACTTCGGGTAAGATCGGGGCCGGAGGACCGCATGTTCGACCTCAAGGGAAAAGTCGCGATCGTCACCGGCGGCAACGGCGGACCGGTGCGGCCGTCTCGACATCCTCGTGAACAACGCGGGGACCAACGTCCGCAAGCAGCCTCAGGACTACACCCTCGAAGAATGGCACAAGGTCCTCGATACCAACCTCACCAGCGCGTTTCTGTGCTCGCGGGCCGCCTACGCGCCGATGAAGGCGGCCGGCGGCGGCAAGATCATCAACATCGGCTCGATGATGTCGATCTTCGGCGTCTCGTTTTCGCCGGCGTACGGTCCGAGCAAGGGCGGGCTGGTCCAGCTGACCAAATCACTCGCGACCGCCTGGGCCAAGGACAACATCCAGGTGAACGCCGTGCTCCCGGGCTGGATCGACACCGAGCTGACCCGCGGCGCGCGTCGTCAAGTCCCGGAGCTCCACGACAACGTGCTCCGACGGACACCCGCTGGACGCTGGGGTACGATGGAGGACATGGCGGGCGTCGCGGTCTTTCTGGCCAGCGCCGCATCCGACTTCGTCACCGGCACTGCGATCCCGGTCGACGGCGGGTACTCCGTGCTCGGCTGAGCCCTATGCGCGTGCTGGTCGTCGACGCGATCGCCCCGGAGGGGCTCGCGTATCTGCGCGAACGAAGCATCCAGGTCGACGAGCTCGCCAAGCCCACGCGCGAGACGCTGTACGCGCGCATCGGGGACTACGACGGACTGATCACCCGCTCCGGGACCGCGGTCACCGCCGAGCTCCTGGATCACGCCCCGAGGCTCCGTATCGTCGGGCGCGCCGGGGTCGGCGTCGACAACGTCGACATCGAAGCCTGCTCGCGGGCGGGCATCCTCGTCTGCAACGCCCCGTACGGCAACGTGGTCTCCGCCGCCGAGCACACTATCGGCATGCTGCTGGCGCTCGTCCGCCGGATTCCCGACGCGCACGCCCGGTTGAAGGCGCTCGAGTGGGATCGATCCTTCTACGGCGCCGAGCTCCTCCGGAAGACGATCGGCGTGGTGGGGTTCGGCAAGGTCGGCTCCCGCGTCGCCACGCGGCTACGCGCGTTCGAGTCCGAGCTGCTCGTCTACGATCCCTACATCGCCGAGGCCGGCGCGAAGGATCTCGGGGCGCGGCTCACGGACTACGAGACGCTCTTGCGCCAATCGGACGTCGTCACCTTCCACGTGCCGCTCACGCCGGAGACCGAGAACATGATGGCCGCGCGCGAGCTGGCGCTCACCAAGCGCGGCGTGCGGATCGTGAACTGCGCGCGGGGCGGCATCGTGAACGAGGGCGATCTGCTGGCCGCGCTCGATTCCGGCCACGTGACCGGCGCGGCGATCGACGTGTGGAGCGAGGAGCCGCCGCGCAGCGAGGTGGTTCGCCGGCTGATCCAGCACCCGCGGATGGTCGTCACGCCGCACCTCGGCGCGAACTCCGGCGAGGCGCAGGTGAACGTCGCCGTCGACGTGGCGCGCCAGCTCGTCGCCTTCCGCGACGGGGCCCTGGTCGAGCACGCCGTGAACATCCCGATCGGGGATCCGGCGGCGGTGGCCGAGCTGCGGCCGTTCGTCGCGCTCGCCGAGCGGCTCGGGCGCTTCAGCGTCCAGCTCGACCCGGCGCGGCTGGCCAGGGTCGACATCACCCTGGCGGGCGCGATCGCCGAGAGCGACCCCGAGCTGCTGGCGCGCGCGGTCCTGGCCGGGCTCCTCGGTCCCGTGATGGCCGGCCCGGTGAACCTCGTCAACGCCAGATTGGTGGCCGCCGAGCGCGGCGTCGAGGTGCGGATCGAGCGGCAGCCGGAGACCATCGGATACAAAAGCGTCGTGAGCATCGCCACCGAGACGAGCGATGGGCGAAAAATCACCGCTGGTACGGTTTTCGACGGTCAGCCGCGGATCGTCCGGCTCCGCGATCTCGACATCGAATTCGCTCCCGAAGGCTACATTCTCGTCCTGTCCTACGAGGATCGTCCGGGCATGGTGGGCAGAATCGGCTCGATTCTCGGACGTGAGAACGTCAATATCGCCTCGATGCACGTCGGACGCAGAATCAAGCGGGGACGCGCGATCGTCGTGCTGATCCTCGATGAGAATCTGACGTCCGCGCAGGTGACGGAGGTTGCAGGGGCCGTCGACGCGGATTTCGCCCGCCTCGTTCGGCTGCCGTAAGCCCGAATTTCTTTGCGACCCCGTGGCGCCCCTGATAGGCTCCGAACATGAGCATTCAACGTACGCTCGCCGCGTTCCTCATCCTCGCGCTCACGGCCGGGTGCGCCACCACGTCGGCCAGATCCACTCGCAGCGAGTTCGAAGACATCCCGGTGCCGAAGGGGCTCACGTACCAGCCCAGCAAGTCCACGATCATCGAGTCGCCCACGGTGAAGGCCGCGCGGCTCGTCTATCGGGGACGGCTGGAGGTCGAGAGCCTGAGCGTCGCCATGCGGACCACGCTGGAGGCGAACGGCTGGCGCCATGTCAGCAGCACCTCCGCCGCGGAGCATGGCGTCACGCAGGTCTACGAGAAGTCCGGGAGCTCGCTCGAGGTTCGTCTGCTGGACGGCTGGTGGTTCACGTCCGTCGAGCTAACGGCCAGCCGCGCTCAGCAGCAAGCCACGACGAAGTAGGCAGCGCCACGACGTAGCGGCAGGTCAGGGTCGGGGAGGGTGCCGGTATGCCTCCGCCGACCCGTGTAGTCAGCGTTGGCCCGACGCATCGCTGAAATTCAACCTCGAGGGTGTTGGCTACCGGGTCGGCGGAGGCATACCGGCACCCTCCCCCGACCCGGCAGCTACCGTTACGGCGTTCGCCAAGCTCCTCCGTCGCGAGCGATGAAGGCGTCGGCTTCCGGCGGTCCCCAGGTACTCGCTTCGTAGAGATAGGGCGCGGGCGCTCCGTCGTGCGCCCACGCGTCGAGCACCGGGCCGAGGAGCGACCAGGCCTGCTCGACCCAGTCCGCTCGGGCGTAGAGGGTCGAGTCGCCGTGGACCGCGTCGAGCAAGAGCCGTTCGTACGCCTCCGGGGGCTCGGCGCCGAAGACCTCGCCGTAGCGAAAATCGAGGCCCACCGGCAGAAGCTTGAGGTCTGGCCCGGGCACCTTTGCCGCCACCGTCAACGCCACGCCCTCGTCGGGTTGGATGCGGATCACGAGCTCGTTGGGATCGACGCCGCCGGCGGGGTCGCGGTGGAAGATCATGTGCGGAGTGCGCTGGAAGCGGATCGCGATCTCGCTCACGCGCTTGGCCAGGCGCTTGCCGGTGCGTAGATAGAACGGCACGCCCGCCCAGCGCCAGTTGTCGACGGTGAGCCTGAGAGCCGCGTAGGTCTCGGTCCTCGAGTCCGGCGCAACGCCCTTCTCCTGTCGGTAGCCCGGCACCTGCTTGCCGCCCGCGAACCCGGCGCCGTACTGCCCGCGCAGCGCCACCTCGTCGACCTTCCGCGCGTCGATCGGCCGGATGGCGCGCATCACTTTGTTCTTCTCGTCGTGGACCGGACCGGCGTCGAAGGTCACTGGAGGCTCGAGGGCGATGAGGCAGAGGAGCTGGAGCAGGTGGTTCTGCATCATGTCGCGAAGCGCGCCGGCCTCTTCGTAGTAGGCGCCGCGCGTCTCGACGCCGATCGACTCCGCGACGGTGATCTGGACCTCGGCGACGTGGCTCCGGTTCCACAGGGGCTCGAAGATGCCGTTGGCGAAGCGGAGCACCAGGAGATTCTGGACGGTCTCCTTGCCGAGATAGTGATCGATGCGGTAGATCTGCTCCTCGCGAAAGACCCGGCCGAGGCGGCTATTGAGCGCACGCGCGCTCTCGTAGTCGTGTCCGAACGGCTTCTCGACGATGACGCGGGTCCAACCTCCCTGGGGGCGCGCCAGGCCCGCGGAGCCGAGGTTCTCGACGATCGCGTCGTAGAGGCTCGGCGGCGTCGCGAGGTAGAAGAGACGGTTCGCGCGGCCGGGCCGCGCTTTCTCGATGTCTTTCAACGCCCGCTCGAGCGAGGCGTAGAGCGCGAGATCCGCCGGGTCGCCGTTCACGTACGAGAGCGAGGCGGCGAACCGGTCCCACACGTTGGCGGACGGCGGCTTCACCCGCGCGAACTCGCGGACCGCGTCGCGCATGCGCCGCCGAAACTCGTCGTCGGTCACCTCGCTCCGCGCGCTGCCGATGATCGCGAACGGCTCCGGAAGGGTGCGCGCCGCATAGAGGCTCCAGAGGGCGGGGACGAGCTTCCGGCGCGTCAGGTCGCCGGAGGCCCCGAAGATCACCAGCGTGAAAGGCTCGTCGGATAGCGTCGGCATCGCTAACGAGCCCCACCGATCGGATGAAGCGCCGCCGCCGCCCGATCGGCCAGCCAGATGAGCTCGCCGTCGATCGGTCGCACGAGCGCGGCCGGGAGCATCGCCTGATCGGAAAGCACGGCCTTGACGACTTTCGCTTTCTCGGCGCCGGCGACCAGGAAGATGACGCGCGCGGCGGCGTTGAGCACGGGGAACGTGAGCGTCAGCCGCTGCGGGATCTGAGCCGCTGTCACGTGGACCGCGGCGACGGTGCGGAAGACCTCGCGAAGCACGGGCGAGCCCGGGAACAGAGACGCCGTATGTCCGTCGACGCCGAGGCCGAGCAGGACGAGGTCGAAGCGCGGTAGCTCGCTACGGCGCGTGCCGAACACCTCGGCCAGCGCGGCCGCGTAGGCGGCGGCGGCGCCCTCGGCATCGGCGTCCTCGCCGCGCATCCGGAGGATCTGCGCGGGAGGAATGGGCACGCGTGACAGGAGCGTCTCGTGCGCCATCCGGTAGTTCGATTCAGAGTGATCCGGCGGCACGACGCGCTCGTCTCCGAAGAACGCCCACGTTCGATCCCAGCGCACGCGCTCGCTGAACGCGGGCAGCGCGAGCCGTGCGTACGTCGCGCGCGGCGTCTCGCCTCCGGCCAGACACAGCATGAAGCGACCGCGCTCTCGAACGGCTTCAGTCGCGACGTCGATGATGAGGTTGGCGGCGGTCTCGGCGAGCGCCGCGGGATCCGCGCACACGGTCAGGGTTGCGTCGGAGGCCATGATCAGATCATACCCTCTCGTCCAGCCGGCGCTGGCGTTCGAGCGCTGCATGGTAGCGAATGTGGTGTGCCCGCTGGGGCACGAATGTCTCTCCGGTGGGCTGACGGGCCGCTGCCAGGTCAGGCAGAACCCCGAGTGCCTCCAGCGCCAGAAGGGCAGCGCCCCGACTGGTCGCCTCGGGCTCCACCGACCACGTGACCGGATGTCCGATCACGTCGGCAATGATCTGGGTCCAGGCGCGCGAGTGTCCCAACGCCGCACCCGAAGCGACGATCGTGTGGCCACCTGCCGCGCAGGGCGCCAGCAGGCCATACACGGCGGCGAGCCGAAGCGCCACCGACTCCAGGGCGGCGCGGACGATCTCGATACTGTTCGTGTCCAGACGTAAGCCACTGATCGCTCCATGCCGCCCGTCGCGCCATCCCGGCGATCGCTCACCGGCCAGGTGAGGGAGGATCGTGAGGCCGTGATCGTCCGGCGGCAGCGCCGCCAGAGCGGCTTCGACTTCCTCGTGGCTCCCGAGCCGCAGCACCTGGCGGCACCACGCATAAATGTTACCGCCCTCCGAGGTCGCTCCTCCCACGATCGCATGGTTGTGGTCCACCCGATAGCGCCAGAGTCCCCGAGGCGGGATCGGCGGCGCTTTCGTTACGACCCTGAGCGCCGCCGATGTGCCCACGTTGAGGGCAATCCGGGTGGGGTCGATGCAGTCGGAGCCGACGTTACTGGCCGCGCCATCGCCCACGGCCGGGAACCACGTCGCGGTTCGGAGGCCCGGCCATCGGCTTGCCCACCGGGCGCGCAGACCGCGGCGCGGATCGTTGCGGTCGCTGAGAGGAAAGAGGCGATCCTCGTCGACCTCACCCGCGGCCATGGCCTCGACATCCCAACCGGCGGTGCTCTGATCGAGGAGACCGGTTCCCGACGCCATCGAGACGCTCGTGGTTGCCTCGCCGAACAAGTTGAGCTCGAGGAATTCCCCGAACGAGCCCCAGCGCGCCACCCGACCGCACTCCACAGGGCGCTCACGCGCGAGCCACCGCAGCTTGGCAGGCCAGTACGAGGAGTGCAGATGGCAGCCGGTCCGAGCGTGGACGGCCTCGTCGTCCAGGGCCGAGCGAAGCACCTGGGCCTCGGCGGAGCTACGCGTGTCGGCCCACGTATATACGGGCGTGATCGGATGGCCGCCGGCATCGAAGCCGAGGAGGCCATGCCAGAATGTCGCGATACCGACCGCGCGCGTGTCCTCGGGCGGCCGATTCGGATGGATGGCGTCCAGACACGCGACGACCGCCTCCAGGAGGTGGTCGGCATCGTGCTCTACTCCGCCATCCCGGGTCAGCCTGGGTGCGTACTGAACCTGGTGGGAGCGCCCGGCGATTGCCCGACCATGACCGTCATAGAACGCCGCGCGCGCTGACGAGGTCCCGACGTCGAGCGCGATGACCACTGAGTTAAGATAGCCCCATGCCGGAGACGTGGGAAATACTCACCTTGAGGGGATTGGCGGCCACCGACGAGCGCGCGGAGAAGTTCGTGGGCTCGCTCGTCATCCATCGAGAGGGCGACCCCGAGCCCGTCGAGTCCGTGTCGGTCGCGATCAAGCGTACGGTCCTGGCCGAGCTGCACGAGAATCTGGGGCGCCTGCTCACCCGGTCTACCGGCATC
>QHSQ01000325.1 GCA_003221615.1 Candidatus Rokuibacteriota bacterium
ATCGAGTCGGCGTCACTCAGCCCGATGAAGACGCGTGCCGGATCGTAGCGCAGATCGAGCAGCGGCTTGAGCACCTCGGGCCGGAGCGCCCAGTTCAGCTGGTGCGCCTTGCGCCCCTCGCCCGGCATCGCGACCAGCGAGAGCATTTTCTGCTGCCAGGGCGGCAGCCCTTCGCGGAAGCGCCGGACCAGCTCGGCGGTCGAGACGCCCATCGCCGGGTGCGGCGTGCGCTCCTCTTCCTCGCGGGTGGCGACGACGATGTGGAGCTTGGCGTGCGGATAGCGCGAGTCGAGCAGCGCCCGCAAGGTCGCCGCGATCTCGGGCTCCTGCCATGCCGGCACCAGATGCACGAAGATGGGCGCCGCCGGGTCGCGCTCGAGCGCGGCCTCGTCGGGCAAGGCGGCGAGGCGCTCGTAGGCGCGCTCGACGAAGCGACACGTGGTGAGCATGCCCTTCCAGTCGAGCAAGAGCTTGAAGGCCGCGCGGCCGTTGACGAGCAGGGCCGCCCAGAACATCGTGAACCAGAACCAGCCGGCGCCCCAGAACCAGGCCCAGAACGCGTCCACGTGGACTCAGCGAGGGGCGTGCGGGATTTGCGGCGAGCTCTGCGACGGGAACTTCAGCACGGTCTCGCCCTCGCGGACCATGCCCATCTCCTCGCGGGCGAGCTTCTCGATGTAGAGCGGGTCGTTGCGCAGCCGGTCCACCGTGCGCGTGAGCTCGGACTGCTTCGCGCGCAGCGCGCCCAGCTCGCGCTCGACGCTCTGCATGTCGCGGCGCATCTGCCAGGCGCGCACCGATTCCTTCACGCCGAATACCGCCAGGCCCACCGCGAGCACCACCATGAGGATGGTGCCCAGGCGCTGCGGGCTCAGCCCCTGGTCCTCGACCCGGCGGGCCCTCACCGGGCGACGCGGGTGTAGAGGGAGCGCCCGGGCCACGACGCGGCGTGGCCCAGCTCTTCCTCGATGCGCAGCAGCTGGTTGTACTTCGCGGTCCGCTCGCTGCGGGCGACCGAGCCGGTCTTGATCTGGCCCGCGTTGACCGCGACGGCGAGATCGGCGACGAAGGTGTCCTCGGTCTCGCCCGAGCGATGCGAGATGACCGTCCCGTAGCCGGCGCGCTTGGACAGCTCGATCGCCTCGAGCGTCTCGGTCAGGGTGCCGACCTGGTTCACCTTGACGAGCACGGCGTTGGCCAGCCCGTTCTTGATCGCCTGCTGGATGATCGCCGGATTCGTCACCAGCAGGTCGTCGCCCACCAGCTGGACGCGGCCGCCGAGCTTGCGCGTCATCGCGCCCCATCCGGCCACATCGTCCTCGCCCAGGCCGTCCTCGATGGAGACGATCGGGTAGCGATCGAGGAGCTGCTCGTACCGGTGAATCATCTCCTCGCTCGAGAGCACGAGATTCTCGCGACGCAGCCGGTAGCGGCCGCCCGACTCGGCGAACTCGCTCGCGGCGACGTCCAGCGCGAAGAAGACGTCCCCACCCGGCCGATAGCCGGCTTTCTCGACCGCCTGCAGGAACAGATCGAGGGCCGCAGTGTTGCTGGCCAGGTTCGGCGCGAAGCCGCCCTCGTCGCCCACGCCCGTCGCGAGGCCCTTTTCGTGCAGGATCTCTTTCAGCGTGTGGAAGATCTCGGCGCCCATGCGCAAGGCGCCGGAGAAGTTCTCGGCGCCGGCGGGCACCAGCATGAACTCCTGGAAGTCGATCCCGTTGTCGGCGTGGGCGCCGCCATTGAGCACGTTCAGCATCGGCACCGGCATGAGCCGCGCGCCGACGCCGCCCAGGTAGGCATAGAGCGGCAGCCCGGCGTCGTCGGCCGCGGCGCGCGCGACGGCGAGCGACACCGCGAGGATCGCGTTGGCGCCGAGCGCCGACTTGTTCGGCGTGCCGTCGAGCTCGAGCAGCGCCTGATCGAGGGCCGCCTGCTCGGAGGCCTCCATCCCCTCGACCTCGGGGGCGATCGTCTCCTCGACGTTGCGGACCGCCTGGCGCACACCCTTGCCGCGATAGCGCTGGCCGTCGCCGTCGCGCAGCTCCATTGCCTCGCGCTTGCCCGTCGACGCGCCCGAGGGGACCGCGGCCCGGCCCCAGGCGCCGGATTCGAGCTGCACTTCCACCTCGACCGTCGGATTGCCGCGCGAGTCGAGGATCTCGCGCGCGTAGAGTCCTGTGATCGACGACACTAGCTTTTCCTCTCCACGACGAAGTCGGCGAGGGCACAGACCGGCGCCGATCGGGCGCCGAAGACGGCCAGTCGGCTCTTCGTTCGTTCGATCAGTCGTCGTGCTTCACGGCGTGAAGCCTCGATGCCGTGGAGCGCGGGATAGGTCACCTTCTGCTTGCGCTCGTCGCTGCCGGCCGTCTTGCCGAGCGTCGCGAGACTCCCCTCGACATCGAGGATGTCGTCGATGATCTGGAACGCGAGGCCGAGACTCTGCCCGGCGTCCCCGACGGCGGCGAGCGCGGCGACATCGGCGCCGCCCAGGCGCGCCCCCACCGAGAGCGAGGCGCGCAGCAGCGCCGCGGTCTTGTGAATGTGGATGTATTCGAGCGCTTCGGGCGTGAGCGTCTTGCCCTCGGACTCGATGTCCACCACCTGGCCACCCACCATGCCCAGGGTGCCGGCCGCCACGGCGATCTCGGCGACCACGTCGCAGACCACCCTCGCGTCCACGCCGGTCAGCGCGGCGTTCTGAGCGACGAGCTGGAAGGCCAGGGTGAGCAGCGCGTCGCCGGCGAGGATCGCGATCGCGTCGCCGAACATCTTGTGGTTGGTCAGCCGGCCCCGACGGTAGTCGTCATCGTCCATCGCCGGCAGATCGTCGTGGATCAAGGAGTACGTGTGGATCATCTCGAGCGCGCACGCCGTCGGGATGACCCGGCTCGGCTGGGCCCCGACCAGCTCGGCGCCGGCGATCACGAGGATCGGCCGCAGCCGCTTGCCGCCGGCCAGCACGCTGTAGCGCATCGCGCGATGCACCGATGGCGGCGGCGTGTCCTCGCGCGGCAGGAATCCATCGAGCGCCGCATCGACCAGCTGCCGCCGCTCTTTCAGATAGGCGTCGAGGTCGAAGGCGCTCACGGCTCCCTCTCGGGCTCCCAGGCGAAGGGGCGCGCGCCGAGCGCGCCGCTCTCGTCCTTGGCAAGCACCTCGATGCGCTTCTCGGCGTCCTCGAGGTAGCGGGCGCAGCTCCGGGCCAGTCCGATGCCTTCCTCGAAGATCTTCAGCGATTCCTCCAACGGAAGGTTACCGGTCTCGAGCCGGCCCACGATCTGCTCGAGCCGGGCCAGGCAGTCCTCAAACTTGAGGTCGGTCATCCTGCTCCCTCGTGTCGGTCACGCGCGCGTCGAGGCTGCCGCGGTGCAGGAGCACGCGGATCCCGTCGCCCACCTGCACCTGCGCCGGGCTATGGACGACCTCGCCCGTCGGGGTGCGCGTCAGGCTGTAGCCGCGGCC
The DNA here is from genome assembly GCA_003221615.1 of Candidatus Rokuibacteriota bacterium. Taxonomy (GTDB): domain Bacteria; phylum Methylomirabilota; class Methylomirabilia; order Rokubacteriales; family CSP1-6; genus AR31. The sequence goes on from QHSQ01000325.1 coordinate 3,466, forward strand.
GAGCACCGCCAGCGGCGACAGCGAATCGAGGCGGCCGACGGCGGTCCTGAGACCGTAGCGCGCGTGGTCGCACCGGCGGGTCAACGACGTGATCAGGCGCGACTGCAGATTCTCCAGGCGATGCCGGTCGTTGGCGACCCGCGCGACCGGATCCGACGCGCGAAGCGCTCGAGTCACCAGCACGACGCGATGGTTGGCTCGACCGAGCTCGCTCCGAATCTCGCGGCGCAGGCGAGCCGTCAGCTCGTCCACCCGCCGCTCGAGGTCGCGAAGCGGGCGGGCCGCGAAGCGCTCGAGGCGCGCGCGCAGCTGGCCGAGACTGTCGACCACCGCCTGCTTCTCACGCACGACCAGCTCGGCCGCGGCCGACGGCGTCGGCGCGCGCAGGTCGGCGACGAAATCGGCGATCGTGAAGTCCACCTCGTGCCCGATGGCCGACACCACCGGCACCTTCGAGCCGGCGATCGCGCGGGCGACGATCTCCTCGTTGAAGGCCCAGAGGTCCTCGAGCGAGCCGCCGCCGCGGCCGACGATGATGACGTCGACGCCGCCGAGGGCGTTGAGGTCGCGAAGCCCCTGGGCGATCTCCTCGGCCGCGCCCTCTCCCTGGACGCGACAGGGCGCGATCACGATGTGCAGCTCGCCGAAGCGCCGGCCGATCACGCGGAGCATGTCGCGGATCGCGGCGCCGCTGGGCGAGGTCACGATGCCGATCTTGCGCGGGAACCGCGGCAGCTCGCGCTTGCGCGCCTGCTCGAAGAGCCCTTCCGCCTGCAGGCGCGTCTTCAGCTGCTCGAAGGCGAGCTGCAGCGCGCCGAGCCCCTTGGGCTCGAGCAGCTCGATGACCATCTGGTATTCGCCGCGCTGGGGGTAAACCTCGATGCTGCCGAAGGCCATCACGTGCAGGCCGTCGGCCGGCTCGAACTTGATCCGGCGGCCGCGGTTGCGGAAGAGCACGGCGCGAACCTGCGCGTCGGCGTCCTTGAGAGTGAAGTACGCATGGCCCGAGCCGTACAGGCGAAAGTTCGAGATCTCGCCCTCGACCCACACCGCCGGGAAGCGATCCTCGAGCACCTCTTGCAGGCGTCGGGTCAGCTCGGAGACGGTGAGGACCGCGCGGCCCGTGCTCATGCCAGGCCCAGCTGGCGCTCGGCCGCGCGCAAGGTGTTGCGCAGGAGCATCGCGATCGTCATCGGACCGACGCCGCCGGGCACCGGCGTGACCGCGCGCGCCCGCGCCGCCACGCTCTCGAACTCGACGTCGCCCACGAGCTTGCCGGTCTCCAGGCGATTGATCCCGACGTCGATCACCCAGGCGCCTTCTTTCACCATGTCGCCGGTCACCGTGCGGGGGCGCCCGGCGGCGACGCAGAGCACGTCGGCGCGGCGCGTGTGCGCGGCCAGATCACGGGTGCGCGTGTGGCACATGGTGACGGTGGCGTGGCGGGCGAGCAGCAGCTGGGCGAGCGGCTTGCCGACCAGGCGCGAGCGGCCGATCACGACCGCCTCGGCGCCCTTGAGGTCGCAGCCGTAGTGGTCGAGGATCTCCAGGCAGCCGGCCGGCGTGCATGGCACGACGCTCGGCGCGCCCGCGAGCAATCGTCCCAGGTTCGTCGGGTGCAGCCCATCGGCGTCCTTCTCGGGCGCGATCGCCGCGATCGCTTCGTCCTCGTCGAGCCCGATCGGCAGCGGCAGCTGGAGCAGGATCCCGTGCACCTTGGGGTCGGCGTTGAGCCGGCGCAGCAGCGCCAGCAACGCGGCCCGATCGAGCCCTTCGGGATGGATGTGGTCCTGGGAGGCGATCCCGACAGTGTCGGCCGCGCGCTTCTTGTTCGCGACGTACACCTTCGACGGCGCGAAATCACCGACGAGGACGACCGCGAGCGTCGGGGCCGTACCGGTGCGGTCCTCGAGGCGCGCGACACCCGCGCGCACCTCGTCCAGCACTTTCTGAGCGACGACCTTGCCGTTGAGGGTCAAGCCGCGACGCGGAGCCGGCGAATCGACGTCGCGCGGCCGGTCTCGGGCTCGACCACGATCACCACTCCCTGCAGGGCCGCCGGACCCTTGGCGGTCTCGAAGCGGATCGGCATCTGATTGAGGAAGCGCTGGATGATCTGATCGCGGTCCACACCGATCACGCCGTCGGTCGGCCCGGTGAGCCCAAGGTCGGTGATGTAGGCGGTGCCCCCCGGCAACACGCGCTCGTCGGCCGTCTGCACGTGGCGGTGCGTCCCGACCACCGCGCTCGCGCGGCCGTCGAGATACCAGCCCATCGCGAGCGATTCGGACGTCGCCTCGCAATGCATGTCGACCAGGACGATCGGCGTCTCCTTGCGGACCTCGGGAAGAATCTCGTCGGCCTTCCGGAACGGACAATCGATCGGCAGCATGAACACGCGCCCCATCAGGTTCAGCACCGCGATCTTGTGCGGGCCCGCCTTCACGGTGACGTGGCCGACCCCCGGAGTTCCCGCCGGAAAGTTCGCGGGGCGCAGCAGGAGGTTCTCCTTGGTGATGTACTCGACGATCTCGCGCTTGTCCCAGATGTGGTTGCCCGACGTCATCACGTCGGCGCCGGCCTCGAGCACCTGCCGGGCGATCGCCGCGGTCACGCCGAAGCCGCCGGCGGCGTTCTCGACGTTGACGACCGCGAAGTCGATCGCGTGCTCCTGGCGCAGGCGGGGCAGAAGCTTGGTCACCGCCTGCCGGCCCGGCTCGCCGTAGACGTCGCCGACCATCAGGATGTTCATGAGCGGGCTACTTCGCCACTTCGACGGCGCGTGTCTCGCGGATGACGATCACTTTGATGTGGCCGGGGTACTGCATCTCGGCTTCGATGCGCTTGCTGATGTCCTTCGCGAGCTGGTGGGCATCGAGGTCGGAGACGATGTCGGCCTTCGTCATCACGCGCAGCTCGCGCCCGGCCTGGATCGCGTAGCACATCTCGACGCCCTTGTACGAGAGCGCGATCTCCTCGAGCTTCGCCAGCCGCTTGATGTACGACTCGAGCACGTCGCGGCGGGCGCCCGGGCGCGCCGCCGAGATGCCGTCGGCGGCCTCGACCAGCACCGCCTCGATCGTCTCGGGCTCGACGTTCTCGTGGCCGCAGAGTGCCGCGTTGATCACCTTCGCCGACTCGTTGTACTTCGTCAGCACCTGCAGCGAGAGCTCGGGGTGGCTTCCCTCCTGCTCGTGCGTGAGCGCCTTGCCGATGTCGTGCAGGAGGCCCATGCGCTTGGCGAGCTTGACGTCGGCCTTGACCTCGGCCGCCATCATGCCGGCGAGCCAGGCGACTTCCTTCGAGTGCTGCAGACAGTTCTGACCGTAGGAGGTCCGGAACTTCATCCGCCCGACCAGCTTCACCAGCTCGGGATGCAGGTTGTGCACGCCCACCTCGAAGCAGGCCTTGTCGCCCTCTTCCTTGAGGTGCTGATCCATCTCCTTCTTGGTCTTCTCGACGACCTCTTCGATACGCGCCGGATGGATCCGGCCGTCGGCGATCAGGACCTGCAGGCTGCGCCGCGCGATCTCGCGCCGATAGGGGTCGTACGCCGAGA
>QHSQ01000059.1 GCA_003221615.1 Candidatus Rokuibacteriota bacterium
CTGGCCAACTGGCCCGGCAAGGACCTGGGCGACCTCGAGAAGCGCTTCGTGGCCAAGACGAGCGAGCCCTGGTTCGGCCACGACTCGATCTTCCCGTACGCGCACGTGATGATCTTCAAGGAAGCCCTGGAGCGGACGGCGTCGACCGATCGCAAGAAGCTGGGCGAGATGATGCACAAGATCGATCTCAAGGACGGACCGGCGAAGCTCTTCCCCGATGGCCGCATCAAGTACGACGAAAGCGGCCGCCGCGTCGGCGCCGAGCTGTGCATCGTGCAGTGGCAGAAGGGACGGCCGGTCGCCGTGCATCCGGAGAGCATCGCGGTCTCGAAGGCGGTCTGGCCGAAGCTCTCGTAGGCGTCGGGCCCTGTTGCGTGCACGAGCGTCGCGGACCGCCTGTCGACCGGCGCCCAGTCGCTGGGCGGTCCGCACACTGACTGGGCGCCCGGTCGACCGCGCGCGCGGGCCGCCGGTCCGGCAAACTCTCATTTGGATCGGTACTTAAAGTTCCCCCCCGCCACCCGTCGACGTTCTGGCATCAGAAGTGCTCCGTGCGCGCGTGGCTGCGGCACACACACACCGTGACGGTGCGATCGCTCGAGCCGGATTGCTCATCACCCGGTTGCTGCGACGAGATTGACGTCGCACACGGAGAGGAGATGGCATGGCCTCAGAAGCCACGATGGTCCGCGTGTTGGATCTGCTCACCAGCGCGCCACGGTCCCGCGTCGAGTCGCTGGGAAGCGGGGCGAGAGATCAGACGAGGTCGCTCAGGCGCATCATCGCGAAGAAGAACGTGGTCGCGGTCGGAATCAGCGAGAAGATCAGCAAGAAGCGAGCGACCGGGAAGCTTGCCGTGACGTTCTACGTCGAGAAGAAGGTGGCCAAGAACAAGCTCCGCGGCGACGATATGATTCCTCCCACCATGCCGGAAGTCCTGAGCGGCCCGCAGGCAATTCCGACCGACGTGATCGTCATCGGCCGTCTCAAGCCGGAGGTCAACGCCCTCCGAAACCCCGTCCAGCCGGGCAACAGCATCGGTCACGTGAAGATCACCGCGGGGACCCTGGGCGCGCTCGTCACGAAAGGACAACGCGTGCACCTCTTGAGCAACAGCCACGTCCTGGCCCGGAGCGGCCTGGCGAAAAAAGGCGACGATATCCTCTACCCGGGGCCCGAAGACGGCGGGAAATCTCCGGCGGATCTCGTGGCCAAGCTGTCCGGGTTCAAGGCGTTCGTCACCGGCGGTGACTTCGTGAATCGCGCCGATTGCGCCATCGCCGAGCCGCTCATCCCGCGCCGCAAGGACCTGGTGTCTCTGATCCGGGGCCTGGCCATCCCGAAGGGTACGACCAGTCCGGCCCGCGGCATGAAGGTCGTCAAGGTCGGGCGAACCACGAACAAGACGACCGGGACGGTCCGGGACGTTCACTTCCGCTTTCTCCTCGACTACGCGGACCTCGGCAAGTCGGTCGGGTTCGTCGACCAGGTCTTCTGCACGCGTTACTCGAGGCCAGGCGACTCGGGTTCGCTCGTGCTGGACCAGGCGACGGGGAAGGCGGTCGGGCTTCACTTCGCGGGCGCCAATGGGGGGAGCGTCTTCAGTCCGATCGCGACGGTGCTCTCCACGCTCGGCGTGAAGCTCGTGACCAAATCCGTCGGCTCGCCGCAGTCCGCGCGGCGGCGCCGCCACGCGCGCCGTCGCCGGGCGGCGAAACGCCGCCACTGAGCTCTCCTCGTGGCAACGGAGCGACACGCGAATCTCGCTCGGCAGCTCCATTCCGCGTACCTCCGTTCACTGGGCGCTCATGCGATCGCCGTCGAAGAGGTCCGGCGCAAGGGGCGACGAACCTACGGTGTCATCGCCCTGTTCGACAAGCCGCCGCGCGCCGTGCCCCGCACGCTCGCGATCAAGAACGCGAGGAGGACGGTGACCGTGCCGCTCGTTGCCCGCAAGGCGCAACGTTTCAAACTCGACTGACAGGAGCGAAGACGCGATGGCCCCCTTCCTTGTGACCAATGCCCAGGCCGAGTCGCTGCCGGCCGTCGGCTCTCTCGAGCTGGTCCCGCGAAATTGCACGCTGAAGACCTACAAGAACACGACCGTACCCGAATTCAAGATCTCGAGTGCCTTCGTCGCCTACGCCTCGCCGGACTCCACCTATGCCGTGACTCGGCGCATGGTCGATTCAGCCAAGAAGGAGATCCTGATCGGGATCTACGACTTCAGCGCCGACTACATGAAGGACCTCGTGCTGAACACGATGAAGCGTGGCGTCACCGTGTCCCTGATGCTCGATATCGACAGCGACGCCGAGCAGAAGGTGTTCGACGAGCTCAAGAAGTTCGGGTGCAAGGCGGTCCCCGCGCCGTCGTGCGCCGCCAAGAAGAATCGCTACTTCCCGTCGTCGCACGAAAAGGTCATCGTCATCGACGGCACGTGGACGCTCGTCCAGAGCGGAAACTACTCGGACAACAGCATTCCCTTCAACGAGAAGGACGGTGGTGACCCCCAGCACTTCGTGAAGGGGAATCGGGACATGGGCGTCGCCATCGAGTCCAAGCGCCTCGCCGGGTTCTTCACGAAGATCCTCCGGGCCGACATCACGCTCGAGCTCGGCGGCGACACCGAGGCGCTGGCGGGTCGGCCGGCCCGGCCCGAGCCGGATCTGGTGGAAGCGGTCCCCAAGCTGCTCCCCGCGGACCTGTTCCCGAGCCAGAAGTTCAACCCGGCCGCGCCGATCAGGGTCAGACCGGTGCTATCGCCCGACAACTACATGGACGTGGTACCCGATTTTCTTCGCTCCGCGAAGAAGTCCATCTACATCGAGCAACAGTACATTCGGAGCACGCAGACCGAGATCGTCGTGTTGCTCGAGGCGATCAAGGGCGCGCGGCAGCAGAACTCGAAGCTCGACGTCCGGATCATTCTCGGCAAGCTCTTCAGCGTCAAGGACGTCGCGAAGGAAAGGAAGAACCTCGACACGCTCCGCGCGCAGTTCGGGCTGCGGCTCGGTGATCACATCCGGTACATTGACGTGAACCGATTCGTCCACTGCCACAACAAGCTGGTCATCGTGGACGAGACCGCCGTGCTGGTCAGCTCCCAGAACTGGTCGAGCAGCGCGGTGTCGAAGAATCGCGAAGCGGGTCTCGTCATCGACTATCCCCAGCTCGCGAAGTACTACGCCGGGATCTTCGAATCGGACTGGAAGACCGGTCTTCGGAAGATTCCCATTCCCGGCAAGAAGACCACGATCACGCCGGAGGCCGTGGCCAGGGGCAATTTCGTGGAAGTCAGAGCCGCCGACTACCAGGAAGTGTAGGCAGGAAGTTCAGGCGACCTCACGTCACCTCGCCCAGTTGAGGTCCTCGAGGAGATCGTTGATGACCGCCACGACCCGGTTGTGCTCGACCGCGAGGCTGTTGCGGCGGGAGACCGCGCCGTTGTCCTGCTCGACGAGCGCGTTGTAGGCCGCGACGAGCCCGTTATACTGCTGACAGAGGGTCTGGATTCCACTCGGCGGGCGAGATTGCGGGCAACTGGCCAGTGAGGAGCCGGACCTGGCCAGCTCAGCTTTGACGGCGCCGATCTCGGCGCGCGTCCTGTCACGTTGCCGCTTGAGGTTGTCGAGCGTTTGATCGAGGCCGCGGATCTCGGAGTTGATGGCCGTGAGTCGCGTCTGATTCACGCCGAGCCGCGCTTGGATCGGCTTCTGACCTTCCCGGATCCTCGCCTCGTCTTCGAGGTGAAACTCGTTCTGCGCTCGTTCGATCTCCGCTTTCTGGCTCTCCCAGATGCGGCGAACCGTGCTCTCGAGCTCGGAACAGGGGGAGGTCCTCGTCGCTGTCCCCTCCATGCGGCTCTTCATCTTCTGCGCACCGTTGAGGTAGATGTCGACGTGACGCTGCTCATGCGCGGCCACGCGAGCGGCGAATCGCTGCCAGTTCGTCCTGACGCTCTGCGAAAGGTCGTTCAGCTGGTCGTGCTTCGGGAGCGTGACCACGAGGGCGAGGGCGATCGTCATCGATTCGGGGCGGCACGAGCCGCGCTGAGTCTCGACGCCTTTCCAGTCGATGCTCCAGTCCGCGGACGTCAGCCCGACCGCGCGCCGGGCCTCATTGTCGAACAGACCGTTCCGGTCAATCGCGTCGAAGATCGCGCCCCCCGTCGTCCCACGGACGGAGTAATACTGGGTCGAGCTGCTCGTCTTGAGCATGACCCACTCTCGCGGTGGGCTCGGCGGTAAGCTGGTGCACCCCCAGAAGGCGAAGAGCGTGAGGAGGGGGAGCGAAAGAAGGCGGATCGGGGGTCGAGCCGGCATCCATGTCCGAGGATACCCTGGAGACATGCCTGGAAGTGAGACATGGAAGTATCGATTCGGTCGTGTACGAATTACCCGGCGAAAACGTCGACCCATTGACACGCGGGGCCGACCCGTCGCAAAGTAGCCGTGTTTTCAAGTCCGGCTAGCGCGGTCCCATGCGGCACGTGATTTGCGTGGTACCGTGAATTCCTGTGGACGGCCTATGAACCCGGTCGCGTGGGCGAGTGATTTGACCGTTTCTTCCGTCGGGCGTGCGCGTCTGTTGACGCGAGCGCTCGGCTACTTCCGGCCTGACGCCGGGCGGATCGCTCTTGCGGTGGGTCTGCTCCTGACCAGCATCGGTATCAATCTGCTCAAACCGTGGCCACTTGCCGTCCTCGTCGACAGCGTCCTGGGCAACAAGCCGTACCCCTCCTGGCTGCCGGGGGCCGTGCAGGCCTGGTCGCAGCCAGGCCAGATCACTGCGATCATCGCAGCGTCGCTGGTGATCTACCTGGCCCACTCCACCGTCTGCGCCGGGCACGTGTACCTCACGATCGGCGTCGGACTCCGCGGCTTGCGGAGGGTGCGCGACGAAGTCTTCGGCTGGCTCCAGCGCCTCTCGCTGCGTTATCACCACGGCACCGAGGCGGGGGACATCATCTTCCGGGCCGGGACCGATACCTGCGCCTTTCAGATCCTGTTCCAGGAGGGGCTGCTGATCGTTGTCAGCGCCACCGGCACCCTCCTGTTCATGGCGGTCATGATGGCCCGCCTGAATCTGTATCTCACCGCGGTAGCTCTGATCGCGGTGCCGATCCTCCTCGTGTCGATCAAGGTCTTCGGCGGGGCGATGCGGTCGCGGGGGATGGCCGCCCAGCAAGCGGAGAGCAAGGTCTACTCGCTCATCCACCAGGGGATCACGGCCTTGCCGCTGATCCAGAGCCACGCGCGCGAGCACCACGAGCAGCGGCGCTTCACCACCCACACCGAGCGGGCGCGGCAGAACAAGATGGCGCAGCAGGGTCTGGAGGTCGTCTACTGGGGCTCGATCTCGGTCATCCTGGGCGCGTGCACGCTCGGCGTGACCTGGGTGGGCGCGCAGGAAGTGCTGGCGTCGAAGCTGACCCTGGGGGAGCTGCTGGTCTTCCTCGCGTATGTCGCCCAGCTCTTCGAGCCGCTCCATCAGCTCTCGAAAGTGGGCGCGACGTTCATGTTCGCGCCCGCCGGCGCTCCCGCGGTGCTGCCCGGTCGACCGCTCCAGATTTACGGCAACGTCGACTACGACGACGTCTCCTTCGCTTACGAGCCCTCGCGGCCGGCGCTCCGGCACATCAGCTTCAAGCTCCTGGCGGGGACGTCGGCCGCCATCATCGGGCCGAGCGGTGCCGGCAAGACGACCTTGTTGAATCTGTTGCCGCGGTTCTTCGACCCGTCGAGCGGCGCGGTGCTGCTGGAGGGCGTGGACCTGCGTGACCTCCGTCTCGAAGATCTCAGAGCACAGGTCGGCCTCGTCTTGCAGAAGCCGATCATCCTGCCCACCACCGTCGCCGAGAACATCGCCTACGGGAAGCCTCACGCGACCATGGCGGAGATCGAGGCCGCCGCGCACTACGCCAATGCCAGCGCGTTCATCGAGAAGCTGCCCCAGCAATACCAGACGGCGATCGGCGACGGCGGCGCGCGCCTGAGCGTGGGTGAGAAGCAGCGGATCAACCTGGCCCGCGCGTTCCTGAAGGACGCGCCGATCTTGTTGATGGACGAGCCGACGAGCGCGCTCGACGTCGAGAGCGAGGCCCAGGTCGTGGCCAGCCTATTCGCGCTGATGCGCGGCCGCACGACGCTGATGGTCGCCCATCGGCTCACCACCATCCGACGGGTCGACAAGATCCTGGTCGTCGAGAACGGACGCCTGACCGAGATGGGCGGCCCCGACGATCTCCTCGCTCAGCAGGGCTACTACGCGCGCGTCGTCAGCGGTCAGCTCGAGTTGTAGTCGTCGAGCCCCGCCGTCTCTTACTTCCCGCCGCGCGCCCGCTCGGCCGCCTCGCGCTCTCTCTGTTTGGCCTCGCGCTCGCGGGCGGCTTGCTCGAGCTGCCATCTTGCCCTGAACCGGTCGCCGGCCTCGGTCACCGCCGCGTCGATCCGTGTCGCCTTCTCGAGCACGTCCGAGGATTGCGCGCTCGATGACGTCGCCGCCTTGGCCGCCTTCACCATGTTCGCGTTGGCGCGCTCGAGGTTCTTCTGCACGGCCGCCATGGCGTCTCGGTGCTTCTTCCGCTCGGCGCCCTGGCCTCCCCACTCATTTGTGACGACGTCGAGGTACTCGCCTTGCTCTCGGGACAGGTCGGGCAGCGCCTTCGCGTCACCGGACGCCTTTTCAGCCGCGTCGGCGAGGCTCTTGCCTTTTCCACCGCCCTTCAGGGAGGTCCGGACGGACGTGATCTTGTCTCTCGTGATCTTGTCCGCTCGTTGCTGCTGATCCGGAATACCGCGCTCCTTCGCCTCGATCTCCCCGATCCGCTTCTCGTATGTTCTGAGCGCGTTATCGTAGCTCTCACGGATCTGCTCCCACTCGCCCGCCGGTGCGTCTGAGACGGCACTCAGCGTGAGCAGTAGCCCAGCCGTCAGGGTGGGAAGACATCGTCTCGCGGGGCCGCCGTGGTGCATCTGCCGCCTCACTTGATGTTCTGGATTTTACCCTGGATGGCATCGAGCCGGGCCGCCAGCTCCTTGAGCTGGCCGCCGAGGCTCTCGGAGAGCTGGCGCAGGGTGTCTTCCAGCCTGGCCGAGCTTGCGGTCAGCTCCTGGCTGGTCGCGGCCATCTTCCGCATGCCGTTCGAGCTCTCGACCACCAATTCGTGATTGAGCCACCCGAGCTGGGCCGTCTGCAGCATGAACTTGCGGACCGAGGCCAGATCCTCGGCGAGTGCGCGCATGTCGGCCAGCGCCTTGTCCGTGTCCTGCTTGGTCCCAGCGAGCTCACGCTGTACGAGACCCAATCGTTCCTCGATACGCCGGAGCTCGGTCGTGAGCGCGGCCGCCGACGTCCGTTGCTGTTGCAGATCACTCTGGGTGATGGTCTCGGGAGCCTTGGGGACGTCCGTCCGGTATACGAACGTGACCACCGGCGGCACCGATACGGGATTGGTCTGGCTCTCCGACGAGGTGGTGTACCGCCCCCAAGCATCGCCAGGACTATCGCCCGGCAAGAGCACAAGACGGCCATCCTGGGCGTCGAGAAAAGCCAGGGCGCCCAGGCTCCCGGACTGTCTCACCCCAGCCTGGATGGCGTCGGCGTGGGACGCCAGTGCTCGCTCTCGAGTCCTGATCGCCGCTGATTGCGCCGCCGGCACCAGCGAATGGCTCGCGCAGCCCACGACCACCAGCGAGAAGAGGATCAGGGGAATACCTGAGCCCAGAACGTACCGGCCCCGACTCCCTGTACGTCTGAGCGCCATGAGCAGTAGCTGGCGCATCGTGATTCCTCCGTCGCCTCTACCGGCGACCTTCAGCGCCTTCATGACACCTTCCCGGGCGGCCCGAAAAGTGGTGTCCGCGGCCAGGTCCCATACAATCATGACGTGGGACCTCACTATGGATCATTATTGCCAAGTGTTTCAAGCGAGCGCCATCGATAGCTCGCCACCGCCGAAAAACTCCTGTAGCGTCCCCCTGGTGTGGCGCTTTCGCGTCGCTGGCGATCGCTGCGCGTCGGTGATGCCACAGATGGAGTCTGCCGTGACGGCTCGTGGATAAGAACCACTCAGAAGGTCCGCCCAGGATCAGCTTGCGGCGAACGCTTCCCCGCGCCTGGGCCATGATCAGCCCGTACTGGTCCTCGGAGGACCGGTGGGCCGCCCGGGGGCTCCTCCTGGGTGTCGTGCTCCTCACGCTGGCCATGGTCTACCTCACGGTCCTCCTCAATCAATGGAACAACGCCTTCTACAGCGCTCTCCAGGACAAGAACATGGCCGCCTTTCGCGGCCAGCTCTTCCGGGTTACGTGGCTGATCACCATCTTCATTTTCCTCGCGGTGTACCAGGTCTATCTCAACCAGATGCTCGAGATCCGCTGGCGACGCTGGTTGACCGACCGCTACCTCCGCGCCTGGCTGACCGATGGCGCTTACTATCGCATGCAGCTCCAGGCGACCGAGACCGATAACCCCGACCAGCGCATCGCGGAAGACGTGCAGTTGCTCGCGGCCCACACACTCGGCCTCTTCACCGGAGGCCTGCGGGCAACCGTCACCCTGGTCACATTCGTCGCGATCCTCTGGGGGCTTTCCGGTTCCCTCCACGTCACGGTCGGGGAGTACGCCATCCGGTTGCCTGGCTACATGGTGTGGGTGGCCGTTCTGTACGCGATCCTCGGCACGTGGGTGACCGACTGGCTCGGCCGCCCGTTGGTGACCCTGAACTTCGATCGGCAGCGGTACGAAGCCGACTTCCGATTCAGCCTCGTTCGCTTCCGCGAGAACACCGAGGGCGTGGCCCTCTACCGCGGCGAGGCGGACGAGTTCCGTGGCTTTCGCGAACGGTTCGAGGATGTGGTGCGCAACTGGTGGGGCATCATGCTCCGGCAGAAGCGCATGACCTATTTCACCTCCGGCTACGGGCTCGGGGCGTGGATCGTCCCGTCCATCGTCGCGGCGCCCCGCTACTTCCGGGGCGAGCTCGGGCTCGGCGGGCTCATGCAGACGAGCCAGGCTTTTCAGCAGGTCCAGGACGCGCTCAGCTTCTTCGTCCAGTCATACAAGGAGATTGCGGCCTGGTGCGCGGTGGTCGAACGGCTCGCCGGCTTCGAGCGCACGCTCGAGCGGGTGCACCGTCAGGCGGCGAGCGGCTTTCGGCGCGTCGAGGGGCGTCCCACGCACCTGGCCGTCGCGGGTGTCGACCTCTATCGGCCCGACGGTCAGGTCCTTCTGGCGAACATCAATTTCTCGCTCCGGCGCGGCGACACCGTCCTCCTGAGCGGCGCGTCGGGCTCGGGCAAGAGCACGATCGTCCGTGCCATCGCCGGCATCTGGCCGTTTGGACGTGGCGAGATCCGCGCGGCGCGAGACGCCCGGATCCTGTTTCTGCCGCAGCGGCCGTACCTGCCGATCGGCGTGCTCCGCGACGTGGTGAGCTATCCGATGCCTGCTCGCGGTGTGGACGACGGGACCCTGCGCGAGGCGCTCGAGGCCGTGGGACTCAACGAGCTCGCGGTGCGCCTCGACGAGACCTCCCACTGGGCGCTTCGGCTCTCCCCCGGCGAGCAGCAGCGCATCGCCTTCGCGCGGGCCCTGGTCCAGAAGCCCGAGTGGCTCTTTCTCGACGAGGCGACTTCGGCGGTGGACGAGGCGACGGAGGCGCGCCTCTATCGGCTGGTGCGCGAGCGGCTTGCCGAGACGACGGTGTTCAGCATCGGCCATCGGGCGACGCTGCACGCCTTCCACACGCGCCGGCTCGTGGTACAGCTGGCCGGAAACGGCCCCGGCTCTATCGTGGAGCTACCTGCCGCTGCCGACTTCGGGTCGGAGCGTGACCCTCTCATGCGTGACGAGAGGACGAAAGACTGGTAGTCGCGCTGACTTCCTAGAGCCTCACCTCTTAGAGCCTCACCGTCCTGGCCTCCGCCGACGACCGCTCGATCGCGTCGATCAGGCGGTGTCGCGTCACCGCCAGGTCGAAGTCGGGATCGAAGTCGCGGGTATTGCCCATCGTGTCGACGAAGCGCTTGTAGGCCTGTGCGACGTTGATCGGTGAGCCCGCCGCCGTGCCGGCCGGCGCCAGCTTGAAGCGGCCCGGCACCTCGAGCTCCGTCGCGGCCGCCCGGCCTCTCGTTGCCAGGAGACGGTTCGGCCCGACGCTCAGCGCTCCGCCCGCCGCCAGGGTCATCGCCCCGGCGCGGCCGTAGATGTCCAGACGGCTGTGACCGCCGCCGAAGGGTACGCTCGCGATCTGCACGGAGACTTCAGCGCCATTTTGCATCCGTCCGGCAACGTTGATGACATCCGGTGAATCGACCGAGACGTTCTCGCCGGTCTCGCTGTGACGCCACGTCTTGATCCGCGTGGCGAGACGCGCCGAGACCTCCGCGAGCTCCCCGAGAACGGTGCACATGGCTTCGATGCCATGGCCTCCGGCGATCGTCAGCGTGTTGGCGCCGGCCTTCCGCTGGCCCTGCCAGATGCGGCCCGACCCGCGCTCGAGCTGAGCGGCGGCCAGCACGGTCAGATGAACGGCGAGAACCTCGCCGACGTAGCCGTCGTTGATCAGCTCGCGCGCATACATGACCGTGGGGTCACTACGCGCCTGGAGCCCGACGATCGTCCGCAGCGACTTCTCTCGCGCGAGGCCGGCCATCTCCTCCGCCTGCCTGAGAGTCGCGCCCAGAGGCCATTCGCAGAAGGTCGCCTTGCCCGCCCGCAACGATTTCATGACCAGGTCGTGATGCCCGGGCACCCGCACGCAGACGACGACGAGGTCGATGTCCGGGTGCTTGACCATGTCGTCCATGCTGTGGAACGCCAACGCGGCGCCGTACTTCTCCGCGGAGGCTCTCGCCGTCGCCTCGTGCGCCGTGCATACGGCCTTGAGCTCGTACTCCGGCAACGCATGCAAGGCCGGCACGTGCGCGTTGGCGCCCCAGCCGCTGCCGCCCGGCGTCACCGTCGCTCCAACGATCCCAACCCGAATCCTGCCGGCCATGTCAGATGACCTTGTCGGTCTTGAGCCGGTCGAGGTCCGCGGGGCCGAGCGACAGCCACTCCTTGTAAATCTCGCCGTTGTGCTGGCCCAGCAGCGGCGCGGGCCGTACCTGGGTCGGCGACTTCGAGAGCTGCACCGGGTTCGCCGGCATCGTGAACGAGCCCCAGCCCGGATGCTCGATGGTCGTGACCATGCCGCGCGCGATCAGGTGCGGGTCGCTCAGGATCTCCTGCGGCACCAGCACGGCGCCCGTGGGCACGCCGGCCTTCCCGAGATCGGCCATGACCTCGTGCTTCGTGCGCGTCATCGTCCAGGCCTCGACGAGGGCGTTGACCTGGTCCTTGTGGGCGGCGCGCCACTTCGGATCCGACCACTCCGGGTGGCCGATCAGGTCCGTGCGTCCGATCGTCTTGAGCAAGGCGTCCCACATGTGCGGGCGCACGGGCTGGCAGTAGATGTAGGCGTAGTCGTCGCGGCCGCCCGGCTTGCAGCGATAGATGCCCGAGGGCGACGTGTTCGCGATCTCGTTCCCGCGTCGCGGCTCGAAGTCGCCCGCCGCGTACGCGAGCCGCATGGCGATGCGGGAGAGATTGACGACGGCGTCCTGCATGGAGCACTCGACGCGCTGGCCATGCCCCGTCGCTTGCCGCTGCCAGAGAGCCGCCATCACGCCGAGCGCCGCGTGCATGCCCGTGCCCGAGTCGCCGATGGTGGGGCCGGGCTTGAGCGGCGGCGAGCCCGGGAAGCCGGTCAGCGCCATCGCGCCGCCCGTGGCCTGCGCGATCATGTCGAAGCTCTTGTACTCGCTGTAGGGACCGTAGTTGCCGAAGCCCTTCACGGAGAGATAGACCAGGCGCGGATTCAGGGCCGAGAGGGTCTCGTAGCCGAGGCCCATCTTCTCCATCCCGCCGGGCGCCTGGTTCTCGGCCACCACGTCGGCCCGCTTGACCATGTCGAGGAACATGGCCTTGCCCTGCGGGTGCTTGAGGTTGAGCGTGACGCTCTTCTTGTTGGAGTTGAGCAGGAGGAAGTAGCTCGAGTCGACGCCGGGTTTCTCGGCGCGACCGTACCGCCCGGGCTCCCCCTTGCCGG
>QHSQ01000164.1 GCA_003221615.1 Candidatus Rokuibacteriota bacterium
GCCGTGCCGCCGCGGTTCGCTCACCTCTTCACGGCGATCCCGGAGAGTCGGTTCCGCCTCGATTCCTCGTCCTCTGACATCCGAGCGCGGCGACAGGCCGCGCCCTGATCAGGCAGGCAGCGGCGGCTTGCCGAGCACCAGGTCAGCCGCTTTCTCCGCGATCATCATCACGCAGGCATTGATGTTGCCGGAGACCAGGTCGGGCATGGCGGAGGCATCGACCGCGCGCAGCCCTTCGACACCCCGGACGCGCAGCGCCGGGTCCAGGACCGCGTCCTCACCGATCCCCATCGCGCAGGTGGCGCAGGGGTGGTGCGCGGTGATCGCGGTGCGGCGCACGAACGCGTCGATCTCCGCGTCGGTGCGGCAATCGGGGCCGGGGGCAGTCTCGCGGCCGCGGAGCCCGTCGAGCGCGTTGCGGCTCGCGATGTCGCGCCCGAGCTTGACGCCCTCGCGGATCGTGCGGACGTCGTGCTCGGTGGCCAGAAAGTTCTGCACGATACGCACGGGCGCGCTCGGATCCGACGAGCGCAGCCGCACGACGCCTCGGCTCTCCGGATGGAGCATCACCGGACGCAGCCCGAAGCTGTCCTCGTAGGCCGGCGTGATGCCCGGGAACCACGGATGTGCCCGCGCCGGCGCCCCGCGGAACAGGAACTGGATGTCGGGCACCGCCAGATCGCGGCGCGTCTTGAGGAAGGCATGCAGACGACTCGGAAGCACCGTCCCCGGACCCGTGCCGAGCAAATAGGCGCGCGCCATGTTGAGCGCCGTGCGATCCAGGCGCATCTCGGCGTGAAACGGCCCCCGGCCGCGGCGAGTGTGGTGCACGTCGACCGAAAGGTGATCCTGGAGATTTCGGCCGACGCCGGGCAGGCTCACCTTGGGCTCGATCCCGACCTCGCGAAGATGCTCCGGCTCGCCGATGCCCGACAGCATGAGCAGCTGCGGCGTGTTGAACACGCCGCCGGCGAGCAGCACCTCGCGCGTGGCCGAGGCCCGGTGGAGCCGTCCGGTCCTCGCGTACTCGACGCCCGTCGCACGCGATCCCTCGAGGATCACGCGCGTCGCGAGTGCGTTCGTCTCGACCGTCAGGTTGGGCCTTCGCGTGGCCGGCCGCAGGAACGCGACCGCGGCGCTGCAGCGCCGTCCGTTCCGGATCGTCCACTGGCTGCGGCCGAAGCCTTCCTGCTCCTTGCCGTTGTAGTCCTCGGTGAAGGGCCAGTCGGCCTCTCGCGCCGCATCGAGCCAGGCGTCGAAGAGAGGATCTCGGTTGCGGGAATCGATGACCGAGAGGGGCCCGCCTCCGCCCCGCCAGGCGTTCTCGCCCTTCTCCCAGGTCTCGCACCGCTTGAAGTAGGGGAGCACGTCGGCGTACGACCAGCCGCGACAACCGTTCTGCGCCCACCGGTCGTAGTCGCCGCGATGGCCGCGCACGTAGGCCATCACGTTGATCGAGGAGCTTCCGCCGAGCACTTTCCCGCGCATCGCCTCGATCCGGCGGCCGTCCAGCCGCGGCTCGGGCTCGGTGTCGTAGCCCCAGTCGAACATCCGGTGCTCCCAGATCTTGCCGAGCCCGATCGGAACGTGGATCAGCGGATGGGTATCGCGGCCGCCGGCCTCCAGCAGCAGCACTCGAATGGCAGGATCTGCGGTGAGCCGGTACGCGAGGACGCAACCCGCCGACCCAGCGCCGACGATGACGTAGTCGTAGGCTGCTCGATCAGCCATCGCTACGCGCAACGAGCGATCGAAACCGGAGGATCGTAATGACGACGTTCGAGACCTCTCCCGGCGTGCATCTGCACTACCTCGTCGACGACTTCACCGAGCCCTGGACGGAGCCCGCGACGATCCTCTTGCTGCACGGCAACGCGGAGAGCAGCCGGGCCTGGTACGCCTGGGTGCCGTTGCTGGCGCGACGCTTCCGCGTCGTGCGGCCGGACATGCGCGGCTACGGGGCGTCGACGCCGATGCCGCGCGACTTCAAGTGGTCGCTCGATGTCGTCATCGACGACTACGTGCGCCTCATCGACTCGCTCGGCGTTCAGCGCGTGCATCTGGTGGGCGCGAAGATCGGCGGGATCATCGCTCGGGCCTTCGCCGCGCGTCGACCGGAACGGGTGACGACGCTCACCGTGATCGGCTCGCCGCCGCCGCTACGCAAGGGCGCCGAGGGGATCCCGGCGCTGACCGCAGAGTTCGAGACCAAGGGCGTCGAGCACTGGGCTCGACGCACGATGGCGGGACGTCTCGGAGAGCGGTTCCCGGCCGCGGGGGTCGAGTGGTGGATCAGATTCATGGGCCGCACACCGGTGTCGACGATCGTCGGCTTCAACGCCGCGATCAACTATTCCGACATCCGGGCCGACCTGCCCAGGATCGCCTGCCCGACGCTCGTGATCACCACCGATCAGAGCGGTCTGGCGTCGGTGGACGAGACCCGCGCGTGGCAGCAGACGATCCGGGACTCCGAGCTGCTGGTGATTCCCGGTAACTCCTTCCACGTCGCGGCGAGCGACGCGGAGCGCTGCGCGCGCGCGACGCTCGACTTCATCGACCGCCGCGGCGGCCCCTAGGCCCAGCACGCAAAGCCCCACGCGCTACCTGACCTCGACCAGCTCCAGCGCCTCGCGGCTCGGGCCCTCGATCATCACCGCGCGCGTGTCGCCGAGACGATAGGGCTCCTCGAGGAAGCGGATGCCCTCGCCGCGCAGCTTGCCGACCCACGCGTCGAGATCGCCGACGCTGAGCGCGATGTGATCGTAGAGGTGGCCGCGGGAGCTCGCGAGCGGCCGGTCGTCCTGACGCATGTAGCAGGGCAGCGCCACGTCGCCGAACACCACCGCGGCCGACGGGGCCCTGAACATCCCCTGGCGCTCGAGCGCCGGCCACGAGCGCTCGGGTCCGCGCGGCACCTGGCAGGTGGTCTCGGTCATGCCCGTCGGGCTGGTGCGTCCCGCGAACACGGGCGCGTTGAGATGCTTCCGGTACCAGAGCTGAGCGCAGAACGGATCGTCATGGAACATGTGCACGTGGTTGAAGCGCTCGGCCGGATGATTGCCGGCGTACTCGACCAGGGCGTCATCGGGTCCCTGCATGTAGCCGAACCCTCCGCTGCGCGCCGGCTGGATGCCGTTGGCCTTGGCCTCGGCGATCTGCGCCTTGGTCCGCCCGGGTACGCCGCCCGTACCAGGCCACGTGTCGCTGCTGATGAAGACCGAGCCGCCTTCATCGGTGGTGTAGAGCGGAAGCAGCTTGAGATGCTTCCGGCCCGCGTAGGTGTCGAGGCTCTTTCGCGTGTCGGTGACGTGCCAGCCGAAATGCCAGATCGCGGTCTGCGGCGAGGTCGGTGGCGCGGCGGGGACCTTCGTGAAGAGGACCAGCACGTCGTTGGGCGCCGCCAGCGCGGGGAAGCCGCCCCAGCTCGTCTTCGCGCTGGTCGGGAAGTGCTCGATGTAGAACGCGACCGCCGCGTCCGGATCGACGGAGTTCAGGTGCAGGTGGTGGAAGCCCGGGGCCGGGAGCATGTCGGTCTCTCCTGTCGCGTGATGTGGACCCACTCCTCGAGCGCCCCGATTTAGCCAGCAAAGGGGGCGGCGATCAAGTCGGTCGTCCCCCGGGGACCGGCGCCCTCCGCCATTCCGCGCCTCGTCACATCGGAGTATCATCCCGAGGTAACGATTGCTCCGGAGGGTGCCCCATGTCGACCAACGGACAGAACGAGGCGCGGAAGATCCGCGCGAGCCTGAAGCACCCGATCATCGACGCGGACGGCCACTGGGCCGAGTTCGCGCCGCACATGCGCGAGGAGTTTCGCCGGATCGGGGGCGAGGCGGCGGTGGAGGCGCTGGCGATGGCGAGCGCGCGCATTCCCAACTCGCTCAACATGTCCGTGGCCGAGCGGCGTCGCCGCCGGATGGGGCAGGAGGCGTTCTGGTTCCTGCCGACCAAGAACACCCTGGATCGCGCGACCGCGATGATGCCGCGTCTGCTCTACGAGCGCCTGGACGACATCGGGCTCGACTTCTGCGTGATCTATCCGACGGCCGGGCTCGGCTACTACCGCCTGCCGCCGGACAAGCTGCGGCGCGCGCTCTGCCGCGCCTACAACGTGTTCACGATGGACCAGTTCCGCCAGTACGGCGATCGCATCATCCCCGCGGCGATCATCCCGATGTACACGCCCGAGGAGGCGTGCGAAGAGCTCGAGTTCGCGTCAAAGCAGCTCGGCTACAAGGTCGTCATGATGGGGAGCCTCATTCGCCGCCCCATCCCCGCGCTGGTCGAGGAGCATCCGGAGGCCGCGAAGTTCGTCGAGTGGTATGACCCGATCGCCATCGACAGCGAGCACGACTACGAGCCGGTGTGGAAGAAGCTCCGCGAGCTGCGCATTCCGCCGAGCTTCCACAACGGCGCGCGCTCGATCCTGCTCCGCAACTCGCCGTCGAACTTCTGCTACAACCACATCGGCCACTTCGCCTCCGCCAGCGAGGCCATGGCCAAGGCCATCTTCTTCGGCGGCGTCACCCGCCGCTTCCCCGAGCTGAACTTTGCGTTCCTGGAGGGCGGCGCGGGCTGGGCATGCTCCCTCTACGCCGATCTCATCGGCCACTGGGAGAAGCGCAAGCGCGACGCGCTCGAGAACACGAACCCGGCGCGACTGGACCGGGCGGGGTTGCTCGCGCTGGCCGAGAAGTACGGCAAGCCCAGTGTGGTCGACGCGGTGCGCCGGGGCGAGGGCCTGGACGACAACGGCGACGGCACCGGCGGTGTGGAGGATCTCGACGACTACGCCCGTTGCAAGATCACCAACAAACGAGACTTCGACGATCTCTACGTCAAGCGGTTCTACTTCGGCTGCGAGGCCGACGATCCGATCAACGCGTGGGCGTTCAACCGCAAGGCCAACCCGATGCACGCGCGGCTCAACGCATTCTTCAGCTCGGACATCGGGCATTTCGACGTCCCGGACATGACCGAGGTCGTGCCCGAGGCGTACGAGCTGGTCGAGCACGGTCTGCTCGACGACAACGACTTCCGCGATTTCATGTTCGCCAACGCCGTGCGCTTCTGGGGCGAGGTGAACCCGGACTTCTTCAAGGGCACCGTGGTCGAGAAGCAGGCGGCGGAGGTGCTCGCCCGACCCAGATGAAGCGTCGGGTCGCGCTCATCGGCACCGGCGGCACGATCTCGTCGATCGGCCGGGGGAGCCTCGACCTCTGGGAGTACATGGACACGAGCCGCAAGGCGGAGCCCGACGAGCTCCTCGTGCGGTTCCCGGAGGTCGCCGAGGCCGCCGAGATCGTTTCGGTTCGCTTCCGCTCGGTGGGGAGCACGGCGATCGGGCCGGGCGATTGGCTGGCGCTCACCGCGGCGGTGCACGACGCCGTCGGACGCGAAGCCCCGCTCGACGGCGTCGTGATCACGCACGGGACGGCCACGCTCGAGGAGACGGCCTATTTCCTGCATCTCACCTTGAAGGTCGACGCGACCGTCGTGCTGGTGGGGTCGCAGCGGCCGGCCACCGGCCTGAGCTCCGACGCCGGGCTCAACCTCCTGAACGCGGTGCTCGTCGCGGGGGCGCCGGAGGCGCGCGGTCTCGGCGTCCTGGTGCTCCTCAACGACGAGATCCAGACCGCGCGCGACGTGACGAAGACATCGACGCTTCGGCTCGAAGCCTTCCGTAGCCACGATCTCGGCATGCTCGGCTACGCGGATCCGGACGGTCGCGTCGCCATCTACCGCCGACCGTCGCGCCGTCATGCTCCGGACACGGAGTTCGACGTGCGCGGGCGGACCGAGCTTCCGCGCGTCGACATCGCGGCGTCCTACGCCGGGGCGGACGGCGCGGCCGTTCGAGCGTTCGTGGCGGCCGGCGCCCGTGCGATCGTGTCGGCATCGCTCCCGCCGGGGGTCACGACGCCGGCCGAGACCGAAGCGCTCCTGGAAGCCCGCGCGCGCGGAGTTCTGATCGTGGTGTCGAGCCGGGCAGGGAGCGGTCGGGTCTTGCCCCGCACACTCTTGCGCCAGCAGGGTCTCGTCGTCGCCGACAACTTGACGCCGCAGAAGGCGCGAGTGCTCGCCATGCTGGCCCTCACCCGGACGGACGACCCGTCCGAGGTCCAGCGCTTCTTCGACGAGTATTGAGGGGCCCCTCCGGCGTCCCCGACGGGGTGTCCGGAATGATCCGTCCGGCCAGAAACACACCAGCGGATCTCTGGGCGAAA
Organism: Candidatus Rokuibacteriota bacterium; assembly: GCA_003221615.1. Lineage (GTDB taxonomy): Bacteria > Methylomirabilota > Methylomirabilia > Rokubacteriales > CSP1-6 > AR31. Next base: position 6,231 of record QHSQ01000164.1, read on the forward strand.
TCACATAACGTTATGAAAAATAACGCCATTACATTCGGTATCGAATTTGCCGTATTACCCCGGCATGAGCAGGTTCGGTACCGGGTCCCTGATGCTCCTGGCGGTCGCGGCGGTGGCCGCCACGGCCACTCCGGCAGCCGCCCAGGTCTACAAGCGGACTGCCGCGGACGGGACCACCTATTTCACGAACATCCAGCCGAACCCGACCTATCAGCGCGCGGCATACACGCAGGCCGCAAGCCGCGAGCCGCAGCGCCCGTCGTCGGCCGATTACGGCATCTATTCCCGTGAGATCGCCGAGGCGTCAGCGCGGTACGGCGTGCCGGAGCGCCTCATCTGGGCGGTCATCCGGGTCGAATCGGGATTCGATCCTCGGGCCGTGTCCTCCAAGGGCGCGCGCGGCCTCATGCAGCTGATGCCGGAGACCGCGGCGATCCTCGGTGTCCGAGACAGCTTCAACCCACGCGAGAACATCCACGCGGGCAGCCGTCATTTGCGCGGCATGATGGAGCGCTTCCGCTACGACCTGCCCATGGCCATCGCGGCGTACAACGCCGGCGAAAAGCCCGTCGCGTCGTTTCGCGGTATCCCGCCCTTTCCCGAGACTCGGGACTACGTGGCGCGCGTGCTGCGCCTCTACGGAGCCCCGCTCACGTGGGAGCTGCAGGGAAGCGGCATCCAGCAGGTCGTCGGGCGCGATGGCTCGGTGACGTACACGAACGTCGCGCCCCGCCGGTTCACCACGGCCTCTCTTCAGGGACGATAGCCCACCAGTTTGCCTCTAGGCGGTGATCAGCGGCGCGGGAGAAGTCTGTCGCGGGCGCCTTCGGTCGAGCAGGATCCTGGCGGGAAGAACGAGCTGAAAACAGAAGGAGGCGGCACGCGGCCGCCTCCTCCTGGAATGGACGCGACGTTACTTGGCCTTGACCGCGAAGTGCGCCCGGCGATTCTGGCTCCAGCAGTCTTCGCTGGCATCGTTGCACATCGGGCGCTCCTTGCCGTAGCTGATCACCGAGATCCGGTTCGACCGCACGCCGCGAGAGACCAGATAGTTCATCGACGCGCGCGCCCGACGCTCGCTGAGCGCGAGGTTGTAGTCGGTCGTCCCGCGCTGGTCGGCGTGGCCTTCGATGAGCACCTTCCAGCCGGGGTTGGCCTTCATCAGATCCGCGTTCTGGTCGAGGACCTGAGCGTCTTCCACGCGAATCTCGTACGAATCGAACTCGAAGCGGATGTCCCGGAGGTCCGTCTTGGCGGTGAATTCCTTCGGGTTCGGCCTGGCGGCGTTGCCTTGGGCCGTCGAGCCGCCGGAGCCATAGCGATCGGCGGCCGCGGACCCGACCGCACGACCTCCATCCATCGATACACCGGGTGAAGGCGCCGACGAAGAGTCGGCCGTGGTGCTCGGCGTCATCGCGCATCCGGCGAGGAGTGGCGCCGCCACCAGCATCAGGACGAGAGCGATCTGTGAGAAGTGCTTCACTTGAGTTCCTCCCTTCCGCGAGCCCTGGATGGGGCCGCGATTCGGTCGCGGGCCGCGGGCGCAGAAGGAAATTGCACATACGATGCCCGGGGCGGCGACGGGCGAGATATGGTGCAATATCCGGTGATTGGCGGCAGGGATGGTGCGCCCGCCGCGGCGGGGGCCCCAGCCAAGGTAGATTGGCTTGCCAGAACGTCAGCCAAACGCCGCCATCCAGGCACGTAGAGGCGGGTGAATGCGATGGCTCTGACTCGGCGGTCCGTGTGGGCTGCGGTGGTCCTTTGCGCCGTATCGGTATCGGGGGCTCGGGCCGAGTCGGTCTGGGATGCGCTACGCGCCCCGGGCAGCGTCGTCGTGCTCCGCCACAGCCACGCCCCCGGAGCTTTCGATCCACCTGACGCCAAGCTCGAGGACTGCTCGACCCAGCGCAACCTGGACGAGAGCGGCCGGGCTCAGGCCGCGCGAATCGGCGAGGTCTTTCGCCAGAACGCCATCGCCGTCGGGAAGATTCTCTCGAGCCCGCGCTGCCGGTGCCTGGACACCGCGAGGCTGGCCTTCGGCCAGGCGCAGCCCTGGGATGTCTTGCAAGGCGCGCTCAACGACTCCGAGCTTCGCCGGCGCCGCCTGGCCGAGACGAAGAATGCCATCGATGCCCACCGCAGCGGCGCGCCCCTGGTGCTGGTCACCCACGGCAGTGTCGTGACCGATCTGACCGGGTTGAACATCCGAATGGGCGAGTTCGTCGTGCTGCGTCGTGCGGCGGATGGAACCCTCGCGGTCGCGGGCCGGCTCTACGTCGAGTGAGGTCGCCGAGATCTGCGACCGGCGGCGGGCTACTCCGGCCCGCTCGCGAACCAGAGCCGCGGGTCGGCGGCACGCACGCGCGCCTCGGGCAAGCCGAGCTCGCGTCGCACGATGTTGGTGCCTTCGACCAGCGCGACGCACTTGTAATACGCGATCCGACGGCTCAGCCCCTCGCGACCGAATCCGCAGTCGGTCGTGATCACCAGCCGCTCCGGCGGGATGTACTCCAGCGCCTTGCGGATCAGCCCGGCCACGTGCTCGGGCGGCTCGACCACCGTGTTGCAATGGTTCACCACACCGATGCCGATCTTCTTGTCGGTCCGGTACTTGCCGAAGAGCGGAAGATCGCGGCCGTCCGAGCTGGCGCACTCGAACGTGATCACGTCGCCGTCGAGCTGAAGGAGATGGGGCAGCGCCCGTTCGTAGCTCGGCGGCTCCCAGTACACGCGCTGCTGATTCGGGTTGCCCCAGCAGGTGTGCACCCAGATCTCCGCGTCGACGCCCTTGAGCTGGCGGTTGAACGCCTGGGTCAGGAACTCGAGATCGGCGTCGGTACAATCCGGACGCGTCGTGCGCCCGTGGTGCGGCGGCTCCTCGACCTGGATCAGCGGACAGCCCGAGGCGGCCAGCTCGCGGAACTCGGCGTTCATGATGTCCGAGAGATCGTTGATCAGCGCCTTGTCGTCCTTGTAGTGCTCGTCCCACAGCATGCTCGCGAGCGCGGGCGCGCAGATCGCGCCGAACTTCACCGGCCGGTCGCTCAGCCGCTGGGCCACCTTCCAGAGGGCTGTGTATTCGAGCGGGCCGCGCGTGAGCTTGTTCCTGACGACGCCGGGCTGATAGGCCTCCTGGACCTCCCACAATATCTTCCCGGGGCGCAGGCCGTGGCGCGCCATCCAGCCCCGCGAGGTGTCGCGGTGGCCGCACACGCCGCCGAGACGTTCGATCGGATAGAAAAACCAGGACTTTCCGCCCACCGTCAGATCGAAGCGGCTATCGCCGTCGGTCACGATATCGAGCCCGGCCGCGTCCTGTTCCGCGATGATGCTGGCAACCGCGTCGAGATATTGCTCGCGGAACAGCGAATCGCCGAGTGCGGACTTGAACGATCGGCCGGCGAGACTCCGGTCGAACCAAAGCGGTCGCGGATAGGAGCCCGTGATGGTGGTGGGCAAAATCATATCGCGCGTGACGGTGAGCACGGCGGCCTCGCCCGATCAAGACCGCGCGCGCGCCGAGGGCGATCGCTTTGAGGACGTCGGTCCCACGGCGGACGCCTCCATCGAGAAGGATCGCCATGCGGTCGCCCGCCGCCTCGACGACGGTTGGGAGCGCGTCGATCGTAGCGGGCGTTGTGTCGAGATTGCGGCCGCCGTGGTTGGAGACGATCACGCCGGCCAGTCCTTCGGCGGCCGCCCGGCGCGCATCGTCCGGCGCCAGGATTCCTTTGATCAGCACCGGCGTCTTCGCGAACGAGCGGATCCAGGCGACCGTCTCCCACGTCACGGTCGAGTCGATCGCATCGGCGTAGAGCGGGCTGACGCGGCCACCGCGCGAGGCTCCGGAGTACGGCGGCCGGATGCCGAGACGCTTTTCGCGATCCCGCATCGGGACCACCGGGCCATCGACGGTGATGCACAGGGCGGTGCAGCCCGCGGCCTCGGCTCGCTGGACCAGATCTTTCGTGACGCCTCGGTCGCGCTGGACATAGAGCTGAAACCAGGCGCGTCCGCGCGCCGCGCGCACGATCTCGTCGACCCGGCTGCTCGCGAACGTGCTGATCACGAACGTGGCCCCGGCGGCACTCGCGCCGCGCGCGGCCTCGGGCTCGGCGCGCGTGTGCACCCGGCCCTGCCCGGCGACCGGCGCGAGCAAGATCGGGAACTCGAGCTTCTGGCCGAAGAGCTCGAGCCGGGTATCGATCCGGCTCACGTCGACGAGCACGCGGGGCCTGAGCCGAATCGCGTCGAACGCCTCACGATTGCGGCGGAGCGTCAGCTCGTCCGCGGCGCCCTGCGAGATATACTCCCAGACCTCGCGCGGCAGGCGCTGCTTCGCCAGCGGCTCGAACTCGAGGACGTTGACGGGCGGAGAGGTCGGGGTCGGGGAGGGGCTCTGCGCCGGCACGGCGCGAGGTCGCAGGCTCCCGGGCAGCGTGCCGACGGCGCCGGCGACGAGCGCGATCGCCTCGCGACGTTTCACGCGGGGATTCTAGGTGTCCGCCCGCAGCGGGTCAAACGCTCGGCAGGCGGCGGCACGAACACCGCACTACGACAGGGTCGGCGCCTTGATGCCGAGGAATCGGAAGCAGTTGTTCCAGGTGATGTCGGCGTGGACTTCCGGCGGCAGCCCGAGCGTACGCAGGGTCTTGTCCACCGGTACCTCGGGCGCCATGTACGGGTAGTCCGTCCCGACGAGGATCTGTCCGGCTCCGACCATATCGATCAGATAGCGGAGGGCTCGCCGGTCGAAGAGCAGGGTGTCGTAATAGAAGCGGCGCGCGTATTCGGCGGGTGAGCGCGGCAGCGCGCCCGCCGCCGCGGTGCCCCGCCCGGGGCCCGGCGCTTCTTCGTTCCACGTTCCGCTCCAGTGATGGTTGTAGCGCGGCAGCATGAACGGAAACGTGCCGCCGCCGTGGCTGAACGCGATCCGCAAGCTCGGGCACTTCTCCGCGGTGCCGCCGTCGATCATCGAGGCGATCGTCAGGCTGGTGTCCGTGGGATAGCCGATCGGGTTGAAGAGGGCCTTGGTCGGAAAACGCTCCATCATCGTGGGGCGCAGCGCGTGTACGAAGATCGCGATCCCGAGCCGCTCGGCTTCCTGGAAGAAGCCCTGGAACTCGGGCATCCCGAGCGAGCGGCCGTTCACGTTCGAGCCGAGCTCGATGCCGGGAAACCCGAGGCTCTTAATGTGAGAAAGCTCCTTGGCCGCCAGCTCGGGATCCTGCAGCGGCACGATTCCCAGGCCGATGAAGCGGCCCGGCGCCCGGCCGCGCATCCGCGCGACGACGTCGTTGGCGTAGCGGCAGAAGTCGAGGGCGTCGCCGGGCGTGAACCAATACGCGCACAGCTCCGGCATCGGCGAGATGACTTCGACGTCGGCACCGTGCGCCTTCATGTCGGAGAGTCGACGCTCGACGTTCCAGTTGCCGTCGTGCACGGTGCGGTAGTTCTCGCCGCCGATCATGACGCGCGCCCGCCCGGGCTCGAAGTGATCCATCGACGGCCACGTCCACGCGCTGGCCCGCGACCCGGCCGGCGGGAAGTTCTCTGGAATGATGTGCGCGTGCATGTCGACGATCATGTCAGCTCCCAGTTACGTCGTTCGAGGCGCCGGCTTTGCCGGCGCAACCGGATCTTGGCCGTCGCACCGGGTAACCGGTGGGGCGCATTCGGGGGGAGCGGCGCTCGCTCCCCCATCTTAATCAATTGAAGGTCAGCACCGTGCGCGCGACCTCGCCCGCCTTCATCGCGCGGAACGCCTCGTTGATGTCGTCGAGCCGGCCGCGGCGCGTAACCATCTCGTCGAGCATGAGCCGGCCCTGGCGGTAGAACTCCAGGTAGCGCGGAATGTCCGTGCGGAACCGGTTGCCGCCCATGCGCGAGGTCTGCACCTTGCACTCCGGGCGAATGGCCATCCACGGGAACTCGATCTTCGCGTCCGGCGGCATGACGCCGACGATCGTGGCGGTACCCCGGATGGCGAGGCTCTCGATTGCCTGGCGCACGAGCGTGGTGTTGCCGACCGCCTCGAACGCGTGATCGACGCCGGCGCCCTTCGTGAGGGCGCGGACCGCCTTGACCGGATCGTCCTTCCCGCTGTTGACCACGTGCGTGGCACCCACGCGCTTGGCCATCTCGAGCTTGTTGTCGAACACGTCGACGCCGATGATCTGCCGGGCGCCGCCGATCCGCGCCCCCTGCACGATCGAGAGCCCCACGCCGCCGCAGCCGAAGACCGCGACCGTCTGGCCGGCCTCGAGCCCGGCCGACCGAAGCGCGGCCCCCACGCCGGTGAGGACGCCGCAGCCGACCAGCGCCGCCCGATCGAGCGGGAGATCCAGGTCGATCTTCACGATCGAGTTCTCGTGCAGCAGCATGCGCTCGGCGTAGCTCGAGATGCCGATGAACTGGCGGAACGGAGCGCCCTTCTGCGAGAGCCTCGGCGCAGCCGACTCCGCCCGGGTCACGAAGCCGGCGACGCAGAGATTGGGATGACCGCCCAGGCACTGCTCGCAGCTTCCGCAGAAGCCCGAGAGGCAGGCCACCACGTGATCGCCGGGCTTGACGGTCGTCACATCGGCGCCGACCGCCTCGACGACACCGGAACCCTCGTGTCCCAGGACGATCGGCCGGTCGAGCGGAAACCGGCCCTGGCCATCCACCACGTGCAGATCGCTATGACACACGCCCGTCGCGGCGGTGCGAACCAGGACCTCGCGCCCCCAGGGCTTGTCGATCTCGATGGATTCGATCGTCAACGGCTCCTGGACTTTGCGAAAGACGGCGGCCTTCATCTCCATGCGGGTTTCCTCCCGTCCGAGGCCCGTGTTCTCACCGAGCCTCGCAACCGAACCCGGCGCAGTATAATCCCGACCAGCGGTGAGGAGGGGGAGCATGGGGGGAGAGGGGATGGTGAGGGCCGTCGAGCCGAGCGGGCAGATCCTGGGGGCGACCGTCAGGGGGCTGGACCTCGCGAAACCCTTGAGCGACGTGGACTTCGCGACAATTCTGGAAGCCCTCGGCCGGCACGGCGTGCTGCGCTTTCCCGCTCAGCAGCTCGAGGCGACCGAGCTCAGAGACTTCTCTCGGCGCTTCGGGCGGATCCAGGCCACCCTGACCGGCCGTCACCACGAGCCGGGGATGCCCGAAGTCGGCTATCTCTCGAACATCATCGAGAACGGCGAGCCGATCGGCATCACCGACGCCGGGCAGGACTGGCACACCGACATGTCCTACAACGAGACCGTCGGCTTTCTGAACGTGCTCTACGCCGTCAAGGTGCCGCGGCGCGATGGTCAGGTGCTCGGCGCGACGATGTTCGCCAACACGCAGGCCGCGTACGAGGACCTGGCGCCCGAGCTCAAGGCGCGCCTCGAAGGCGCGACGGCCACCCACGACTTCAACAAGTTCTGGGAGAACATGCGCACCCGTCCCGGCAGCCTGCGGGCGCCGCTCTCCGCCGAGCAGCGCCGGCGGCGTCCGCCGTCCGTCCATCCGCTCTTTCTCACGCATCCGATCACGGGGCGCAGAGTGCTCTACTGCAATCCGGGCTACGCGATCCGCATCAACGAGCTCGACGAGCCGGAGAGCGACCGCATGCTCGAGACCTTGTTCGCGCACCAGCTCCAGCCGAAGTATCAGTACACCCACCGCTGGACCGAGGGTGACGTGCTGATGTGGGATCACATCGGCACGCTCCACAACGCGGTCGCGGATTACCGGCCGGACGAGCACCGGCTGATGAAGCGTTGTCAGGTGATGGCTGACCGGATCTTCGAACCCGCCTTCGTGCGAGAGGCCCTTTCGGCAGCCTCGCCCGCCGGCGCAACGTCTCGGTAAACCGGAGGATCGTGTCATGGCCCAACGCGTTCGCTATCCAGACCACATCGAGCCGCTGGTGGAGTTCGTGGAGGAGACCACGCCGGAACGCATTGTGGCCGCGACGCACGACAAGCTCGCCGCCGGCACGACGGTGAAGGACATGCTCCTCGCTTCGGCGCTGGCGGTGGTGCGCTCCTCGGATCTGCCGCCCGGGCATCACGGCGGCCCGCTCCATCCGCTCTGCGGCCTGCACGCCGTCCACCACATCTCGGCGCGGCTCCCCGGTGAGTACGCGATGCTGCCGGTCATCCAGAACGTCGCGGTCGCGAACAAGCACATCCACTCGCCGGCGATGGGACCGTACATGCTGGCCGACGCGCGGCCCGTATCCGAGAACGACGATGTGGACGCGACGGTCAAGGCGTTCCGGACCGCGGTGAGCCGCGGCGTCTACAATGCGTGTGATCACTACTTCCTGTACCTGCTCGAGCGGCTCTCGCCGATGCAGATCCTCGAGCTCCTGCTCGAGGTCGGCGTGCCGAAGAACCAGCTCGACGACCACTATTTCCTGTTCCCGGTGTTCACGTTCCGGGCGCTCGAGTATTTCGGCTGGGAGTACGCGAAGTACATCGGCCGGGCGCCGGTGCGCTACATCACGCGCCCGACGAACCCGGCGATGATGCTGGACGTGGACGAGCTGATCCGGAAGTACGAGCTGCTCGAGCGCGATCTGCGCGTGAAGACCGGCGAGGACGAGACCCCCGCCGTCACGGCGCTCGCCGACGAGATCGGGCGCTGCAGCGAGTTCGGCGAGATCCCGGAGATGCTGGCGCGGGCGCTCGGCGGCGGCCTGTCGCTCGAGGGCGCCGGCGAAGCCCTGTCGGTCGGCGGGTCCACGCTCTTCCTGCGCTCGAAGACCGGCAACCCGATGGACGTGCACATCAACACGGGTGCCAATACGCGGCGCTATCTGCTGCGGCAGCCCGAGCTCTCGCGGCGCATCAAGCTGCAGGCGCTCCTGGTCTGGAACACGGGGCCGGAGGTACGGATGGCGCAGCGCATGCTGGCGTCGGACGTGCAGCCCGAGCCCGAGCGGGTGGCGGCGCTACCGTCCCACACGCAGGACGAGCTGCTCGAAGAGATCGAAAGCCTGATCAGCCGTCTCCCGGTCGGCGAGCGACTGCCGACGGCCGGTCTCGCCAGCTGGCGCTCGACCGACGAGGTCAAGCACGCTGCCGCCCTGGCTCAGCAGTACGCCGATCGTGGCTACGCGCCGGAGTCGCTGATCGGCATGATCGGCAAGATCGCCTGTCGCGACAACTTCACCGAGATGCACGCCTTCAAGCATCATCAGGCGACGTACGAGGAGTTCTACGCGACCCGTCCGTCGCTGCGCTGGCGCCACCTGGTGGCCGCGGTGCAGGCGAGCGCGATCTCGCACGGCCGCATCCAGGACGTCTTCGAGCACGCGGCCGAGGTGATGCATTTCTAAGGCATCGCCATGGATATCCTGGTCCTGTCGCCGCGTCTCACGGAGAGTCGTCGCGCCGCGTTCCGCGCTCTAGTCCGAGAGCTCGGGGAGCCGCGATTCGTCGCGTCCGGGGGGCCGCCCCCGGACGTCTCCGAGTGCGACGCGATCGTCGTAGACGGTCCGCAGCCTGCCCAACCCTCGCAGTCCCTCGCCGCGATCCGCGCGGCCGTCGAGCGCGGCGCGGCGCTGGTGGCGATCGGCGGCGCGCCGGTCGAGCGCGACGGCTTCTGGGCTGATCTGCTCGGCGCCGTCGCCGGCCCCGAGCCGCCCCCGGGCGAGTACTACGCTCGAGTCACCGAGGCGCACTCCCATATCTCGGCGCGGGTCACGCGCGAGTTCGCGGTGGTCGACGGGTTCTTGCCGCTCATCCCGCTCGCGGACGGCAAGGTCATCGTCGACGTGAGCGTCGCGCTCCGCGACCTCGCGGCGGTCGTGGAGACCACTCGCGGCGCCGGCCGGGTGGTCGCCTGCGGTCTCGGCAACACCGACGCGGCGCTCCGCAATCCCGAGCTGGCCCAGCTGCTCGCGCGGGCATTGCGTCCCGACCTGCACTGCTGCGGTCGCAACATCGGCGTGGGTATCGTCGGCTACGGGCCGCTCGGCGGCATGGGCTACCACCACGGGCTCGGCGTGACGGCGACCGAGGGGCTCGAGCTGGTCGCCGTGGTCGATCCCAACGTCGAGCGCCGGAAGGCGGCCGAGACCGACTTCCCGGGCGTGCGGACGTATGCGGCCGTGAGCGAGCTCGTGAGCGACGATGACGTCGAGGTGGCGCTGGTCGCGACGCCGCCGGCCCATCACGTGGCGCTGACCTTGACCCTGCTGCGCGCGGGCAAGCACGTCGCCTGCGAGAAACCGCTCTGCCTGACGGTCGCGGAGGCCGACCAGATCATCGCGACGGCGTCCGCGAGCCGGCGCATGCTGACCGTCCATCAGAACCGACGGTGGGATTCCGACTTCGTCGCGCTCCGGCGGGCGGTGGGCGCCGGGCTCCTGGGCGAGATCTTCAACGTGGAGACCTTCGTCGGCGGCTACGCGCATCCGTGCCGCACCTGGCACTCGGACACTGCGGTCTCCGGCGGCGCCGGCTACGACTGGGGCTCGCACCACGTCGACTGGGTGCTCCAGCTCTTGACCGGCACGCCGCGGGTCGTGCAGGCGCACGGACACAAGCGGGTCTGGCACGACGTGACCAATCACGATCAGATCCGCGTGCGCATGACGTGGCCCGACGGCCGCGAGGCCGAATTCCTTCAGAGCGATATCGCGGCGGTCCGCCGTCCGAAGTTCTACGTGCAGGGCACGGCCGGCACGCTCGTCGGCTCCTATCGCACGATCACGCTCGAGCACATCGAGCCGGGCCGCGGCTACGTCGCCACGCAGGCGCACCATGCCGAGGCGCCGGCCGACCTCCTGCTCGCGCGTTATGAGAGCGGGTACGGAATCAGCGAGACCCGACTGCCACCGGCCGTCGAGCAGCCCTTCGCCTTCCACCGCAATCTTGCCGATCACCTGCACCTCGGTGAGCCCCTCGCGATCACGCCGGCGTCGGTCCGGCGCGTGATCAGCGTGCTCGAGGCCGCGCAGCGGTCGAGCACGCGCGGGGGCGCGGCCGTCGTGATCGAGGACGACGGGAGCTGACGTGCCGGTGCCGACGTCGCCCGTCGGCTGGGGGGTGCTCGGCGCGACCGCTCAGGTTGCCCAGAAGGCCGTGCTGCCCGCGATCGCCGCGAGCCCGACAGCGCGCCTCGTCGCGGTCGCGAGTGAGCGCGCCGCCGACGGCGGTGCCGGACGCTTCCGACCCGTGCGCGCCTATCGCGCCTACGATGCGGTGCTCGACGACCGTGAGGTCGAGGCGGTCTACGTTCCGCTGCCGAACAGCCTGCACCGCGAGTGGGTCGTGCGCGCCGCCGCCGCCGGCAAGCACGTGCTCTGCGAGAAGCCGCTCGCTCCGACGGCGACCGATGCCGAGGCGATGGCGATGGCGTGTGAGACGGCGGGCGTGTCGCTGCTCGAGGCGTACATGACGCCGTTCCATCCGCGGGCGATCGCGCTCGAAGCGCTCGTCGCCTCGGGTCGTCTCGGTGCCTTGCGATTCGCCCGGGCGGCCTTCACCGGCGTTCTCGATCGCCGCGACGACCACCGCTGGCGCCCGGAGATGGGCGGCGGCTCACTGCTCGACGTCGGCATCTATTGTGTGGCGCCGCTGCTGGCGGCCGCGGGCAGGACGCCGGCGCGGGTCGAGGCGTCGGCCACCATGGCGAAGTCCGGCGTCGACGTCTCGTTCTCGGGATGGCTCGACTTCGGTGATGGGTTCACCGCGACGATCGAGTGCTCGTTCGACGCCCCGGAGCGACAATTGCTCGAGATCGTCGGGACCGAGGGGGCGGTGACGATCGACCGTGCGTATACCCCTGGGCCCGCTGACACCGCGATGATGCTCCGCCATCGTGATGGCCGGCTCGAGGAGATCGTCGCGGGCGGTGCCGACCCCTATCGGGAGATGATCGAGCACTTCCAGACCGTCGTGCGGCGCAACACGGTGTCGCGGAGACCATGCGCGGTGTCCATCACCTTGCTCGCTGTCCTCGAGCGTCTGCGGGCGGCGGCCGGGATCGCCGCATGAAGCGCATCGGCGTCATCCTCGGGCGCCTGGGGCTCGAGGTCGACGTGTTCACGCGTAAACAGACTCCGGGCGTGCCGACGGTCGTGCCGCTCGGCCCGGGCGCGCGAGTGGTTCACGTCGAGGCCGGGCCGCAGCGACCGGTGCCGCCGCCCGAGATCGTCGCCGACCTGGACGCGTTCACCGACGGCGTGATGGCCTTCCAGCAGAGGACCGGCGCCGAATATGCGCTGCTGCACGGTCACTACTGGCTCTCGGGGCTGGTAGCCGTCGAGCTCTCTCGCCGTCTGCGCGGCGTTCCGGTGGTCCAGATGTTCCACACGCTCGGCGTGGTGAAGAACGCGCTGGCCGATCAGCCCGGGGAGCAGGTGCCGCAAGCGCGGGTCGACGCCGAGGCGAGAGTGGCCGCGCTGGCCGATCGCATCGTGGCGGCGACGCCGCTCGAGAGCGCCGAGCTCGCGTGGTACTGCGGCGCCGACGTGGGCCGCGTGCGCACGATCCCCTGCGGGGTGGACGTCGAGCTGTTCAGCCCGGGCAGCGCGGTCACCGCCCGCGAGCGACTGGGGTTGAATGCCGAATGGGTTCTGCTGTTCGTCGGTCGGCCGGCGCCGATCAAGGGGCTCGAGGTGCTCCTGCAGGCGCTCGCGCGCCTGAGGGCCGACGGGCTTGGACAGGCCGATGTGCGCCTGGTGATCGTCGGTGGCGACCGGAACGACGAGGGCAACGAGGATCGTGCGCGTCTTCGGGCGCTGGCCGATGCGCTCGGTGTCGGCGCGTGGGTCGATTTCAAGGGCCCGGAGCCACAGTCGGCGCTACCCGAGTATTACCGCGCTGCCGATCTCTGCCTGGTGCCTTCGCATCACGAGTCATTCGGCATGGCGGCGCTCGAGGCCATGGCGTGCGGCGCGACCGTGGTCGCCTCGCGGGTCGGCGGCCTGGCCACGACCATCCAGCACGGCGTCACCGGCGTCCTCGTGCCGCCGCGGGACGAGGTCGCGCTCGCCTCCGCGATCAGCTCGCTGCTCGCCGATACCCCGCGCCGGCGCATCCTCGGCGCACAGGCCGCTCGCTGGGCGCAGAGCTTTTCCTGGCCCTCGGTGGCGCGCGCCCTGATCGATCTCTACGAGGAGCTCGTGCCCGATCTGCGTCAGCCGGCGCCGCCTACGGTCAGCGTGAACTGCGCGCTGGCGATCTAGCCGTCATTTAGCTTCGAGTTCTCCGGCCTCGATTCGAGGCCGTGCCGAGAGTGGCTCGGCGACGATCGTTCTGAGTGGAAGCAGGATTGATTGCCCGTATTGCTTGCTGGGTGACCGTCTTCGGCATCTCGGCCGCGCTGGCCGGATGCGCGATCCTCGCCAAGGAACCTGTGCCGATCAGCGAGCGCCCGCCTATCAGTGAGCGCGCGCCGGCCGAACCCTCGCGGAGCCAGACGGTCGTGGAGCTCGCGAAGCGACACGTCGGCGCGCCCTACCGATGGGGCGGGTCGAGCCCGTCGGGCTTCGATTGCTCGGGCCTGGTTCGATACGTGTACGCGCAGGTCGGGGTCTCGCTCCCGCACAACGCCGCGCAACAGTACCGGCTCGGGACGCCGGTCACGCGCGACGGACTCGAGCCGGGCGACCTCGTCTTCTTCGATCGTCTGCGTCACAACGGGATCTACGTCGGCGACGGCCTCTTCATCCACGCGCGCCAGACGGGCCGAGGCGTGAACATCGCGAGCCTCGATGACGGGTGGTATGCCTCGCACTGGGTAGGGGCGCGGCGACTGGAGCTCCCGGCGCAAGCCAGCTTCGATCAGGAGCGCTGAGCTCGGATCAGCGCTGAGCCCCGGCGATCGGCGCGGAGCTCGGAGATCAGCCCGGCAGCTGCATGAGCTGCAGGATGTTGCCGTCCGGGTCGGCGAAGGTGGCGACCCATCCGCCCCAGTCCTCCCGAGCGGGCTCCCGGCTGAAGGCGACGCCGGCGCGGCTCAGACGCTCGTGGACGGCCCGGATGTCGGCAACGGTCAGGTTGATCATGATCCGCAACGCCTCGCGGCTTGCGCCGCGCACCCGGTCGTGCACGCCCACGCTCAGACGCACTCCGCTCCAGTCGAAGTTGATGAAGTCCGACTTCGCCGAGCGCGGCGTGAGCCCGAGCGTGTCGCGATAGAAGCGCGCCATCGCCGGGAAGCGGTCGGCTTCCGTCCAGATGAGCACCCCGGCCAGCCCCTCGATCGATCCCGCCGTCATCCACGCCTCCTGGATTTGCCGCCGTCAGCTCGACGTCGCCTGCGCTGATTCTATCGGACCGGATCGAGACGGTGCCGGCGCGTGCCGCGCGCCGAGCCCCGGCATCTGGCCAGCGATGCTAGGATTGGCGCCATGACGGGGCCAGCGGGATCTGCGGCGGTGAAGCCGATCGAGCGTCGCATCGTGGTCGCCCCGGGTGTCGAGCTGCACGTCGAGGTCCGGATCGGCGACAAGTCGGCCGTTCCCTTCGTGCTCGTCCATGGTCTGGCGTCCAACGCGCGACTCTGGGACGGCGTAGCCGAGCACCTCCACGCAGCCGGCCACACGGTGGTCGTGATCGACCAGCGCGGCCACGGGCTCTCCGACGCGCCGGACGCGGGCTACGACCTCGACACGGCGGTCGCCGACCTGCTCACGCTGATCGAAACGCTCGAGCTCGATCGCCCCGTGCTGGCCGGGCAGTCCTGGGGTGGCAACGTCGTGCTGGAGCTCGGCTGGCGGCGACCGGACGCCGTGCGCGGGATCGCCTGCGTCGACGGCGGCGTCATCGAGCTCTCGCAGTCGTTCCCGTCATGGGACGACTGCCTGGCGGCGCTGACGCCGCCGGCGCTCGATCGCCTTACGCTCGCCGAGCTCGAGACGCGGATTCGCAAGAGCGTCCCGCACTTCACCGACCGCGCCGTCGCGGCCTACCTCCACTGCTTCCGGACGCGCGCCGACGGCACGATCGAGGCCCGGCTTCAGCGAGGCCGTCATCTCTCGATCCTCCGATCACTCTGGGAGCATCGTCCCTCGACGCGCTGGGCGACCTTGAAGACGCCGACGCTCCTGCTGCTGGCCGACAGCGGCGACAGCACGAGAACGTCCAACAAGCGCAAGGCCGAAGCCGTCGCGCTCGCCGCCGGCGGGGCGATCCGGTCGGTCTGGTTCTCGCCCGGCCACCACGACCTGCATCTCGAGTCTCCCGAGCGTGTCGCCGACCTTTTGATGCAGGGGATCCGCGAGGGGTTCTTCAAGTGACGGCCCGGCCGCCACGCATCCTCGCGATCATGGGGTCGGGCGAGACCGCGCCGACGATGGTCACGCCGCACCGCGAGATCGTCGCCCGGCTGGGCGAGCCGACCCCGCGCGCGGTGCTGCTCGATACGCCCTACGGGTTTCAGGAGAACGCGTCCGAGATCACCGAGCGGGCCGTCGAGTATTTCGCCCATCGCGTGCAGCTCACGATCGAGGCGGCGGGCTTTCTCGGGCCGCTCGCGGTCGACCAGAGCCATCGCACACCACTCGCCGAGGCCGCAGCCCTCTCGCGGCTGCGCACGGCCGGCTTCGTCTTCGCGGGTCCGGGGAGCCCCTCGTACGCGCTCTCGGTCTGGCGAAGCTCGCCGGTGCCCGAAGCGCTCACCACCAAGATCGCCGAGGGAGGCGCCGTCGTGTTCTCGAGCGCGGCCGCGCTGACGCTCGGGAGCTTCAGCGTGCCGGTGTACGAGATCTACAAGGTCGGTCAGGCCGTGCACTGGCTCGACGGGCTCGGTCTCATGCGCGCCGCCGGCTTCGACGGATCATGCGTGGTGATCCCGCATTACGACAACGCCGAGGGCGGCACCCACGACACGCGCTTCTGCTACCTCGGCGAGCGCCGGCTCGCGGTGATGGAGGAGATGCTTCCCGAGGACGCCTGGGTGCTCGGCATCGACGAGCACACCGTGCTGGTCGCCGACCTCGACGCGAAGACCGTCTCCGTGTCCGGGCGCGGTGTCCTCACCGTGCGCCGTCGCGGCAAGTCGCGAGTGTTTCCGTCGGGAACGCGGCTCACGATCGATGAGCTGCGCGCGGCCGCCCGCGGCGAAGCCGAGACCAGCCGGCGCGAGCCGGAGCGCGCGCCCGCCCCGGCCGAGGCCGGCTCATCGGCGCCGGACGGCGCGCCGGCAACGCAGCGGTCGCCTCTCCTCACCGAGGTGACCCGCCTCGAGCAGGCGTTCGAGGCGGCGATCGCCGGGCGCCGCGCGCCCGAGGCGGCCGAGGCAATCCTGAATCTCGATCGGACCATCGCCGAGTGGGCCGCCGACACCCTGCAGACCGACGATCCCGACCGCGCGCGGGCCGTGCTCCACTCGCTCGTTCAACGACTCGGCGAAGCGGCGGCGGGCGGCCTTCGTGATCCTCGTGAGCTGCTGGCCCCGCTGGTGGAGAGCCTGATCACGCTTCGGGGGGAGCTGCGCGCCGCGAAGGCGTGGGAGCTGGCCGATCGCGTCCGCGATCGCTTGATCGCGGCCCGCATCGAGCTCCGCGACACGCCCGGCGGCACCGTCTGGGAGCTGCGCGAGTCCTAGCTGCACTCGCGTCGATGTGCGAACGTGCCGAGGGGCGGCATCGAGCCGCCCCTCGTTTTCTGACCCAGAAAGCTTGTACGACCGGAGCCCGAAAGAGGGCTAGGCTCCGCCGGCCATCTGATGGCGCGCGTTTCGGATCACGCGGCCGGGATGGCTCCCGGTGTGCTGGCCCTTCTCGAGCAGCACCTCGCCGTTGACGACCGTGTAATGAATCCCCTCGGCCAGCTCGCGCATCCGCCAGCCGTTGGCCGGGAAGTCGTGGACGACGTCTTCCTTGACGGGCGCCACGGTGTCCGGATCGAAGACGACGAGGTCCGCGGCCATCCCGGGCTGTACCAGGCCGCGGTCGTAGATACCGAAGGCCGAGGCCGAGTCGTACGTGAGCCGCCGCACGGCGTGCTCGAGCGACATGATCTGCTTCTCGCGCACCCAGTAGCCGAGCAGGCGTGTGGGGTTGCTGACGTTGGAGTGGAACTGCACGTGGGCGCCGCCGTCGGTGAGCCCGACCACCGCGTACGGGCTCCCGAGGATCTGCGCGACGGCCTCGGTGTCCATGTTGATCTCGCCCAGGCTGAACACGGTCTCGAGATTCTCCTCGACGGCCAGATCGAGGAAGGCGTCGAGCGGATGCTGGCCCTTGGCCTTCGCGATCTCGGCGATGTGCTTGCCGCCGAGGCCGCGGTTCTTCGCCAGCTTGGGCTCCTCGACGAACATGAGGTCCCAGCGCCTGGAGAACGTCGAGTCCGGACCGAGCGGCGCGTCGACCTCTTCGCGCAGCTTCGCGCGGATCGCAGAATTGGCGTACGCGGTGAGCTTGTCGGCGTCGGGGCCCTGGAGGATCGGCAGCCAGGTCGGCATGCTGCGGAACACCTGGCAGTTCTTCATCGTGAACCGGTTGACGACGCTTCCCGGGTTGCAGAGCGGGATCGCGCGGATGCCCTGCCGCACCGTCTCCTCGACGTGCGCCAGATGCGTCTTCCACCGCCCGGGCTGCCGCGCCTGCTCGAGCAAGGTGTTGTACATGATCGGCCGGCCGCACGCCTCCGAGATCCGCGACAAGAGCTTGTCCTTCAGCTCGGGGTTGGTGCCGCCGCCGCACTGCATCACGCCCGTGCCGACCTCGCGCAGGACGTCGGCCAGCGCGAACAGCTCCGACTCCGGCGCGCAGGCCGCGGGAATGCGCTTACCGGCGACGTCGAAGTGGTTCATGTTCCGCGTGATCGAGAGCCCGAGCGCGCCGGCCTCGAGCGACTCCCGCACCAGGCGGCGCATCGTCTCGAGCTCCTCCGGCGTGGCGTCGCGGTCCGAGCACTCCTCGCCCATCGCGTACAGGCGCAGGGCCGAGTGGCCGACGAGCGTGCCGACGTTGACACCGAGCCGCTGGCCGATCGCGCTCATGTACTGGGGGAACGTCTCCCAGTTCCAGGGCACCCCGGCCTGCAGGACGTCCATCGGGATCGCCTCGACGTACGAGAGCATTCCCGCCAGCTTCTCGCGCGCCTCGGGCTTGACCGGCGCCAGCGCGAGCGAGCAGTTGCCGATGATCACGGTGGTGGACCCGTGGTGGCAGGAATAGGTGCAGAGCGGATCCCACACGACCTGCGCGTCGTAGTGGCAGTGGTTGTCGACGAAGCCGGGGGAGACGACCCGCCCGTCCGCTTCGATCGTCTGACGCGCGGATCCGCTCAATCGTCCCAGCTCGACGATCTTTCCCTTCGAGACGCCGACGTCGCCATGGAAGGCGGGCCGGCCGGATCCGTCGATGACGCGTCCGTTCTTGATGAGCAGGTCGTAGGTCATCTCGTCGCTCCTTTCGCGGGCACAACCGTCGCGGGCACTTCTCTCGAGGACACTTCGGAAGGCGCCGTAATCCACCCCCGGGTTCAAGCCAGGCCGCCAGCCTGGCTTGGCACGGATGGTAGCTCAGAAGCCGGCCGTGGCATAGATGAGGATTTCCCCCGAGGCCCGTCGAGGCATGAGCGCGGGATCGCGGTCGTGCGGACCTCGCGTGCGGCGGTCAGGGTCTGGCGAGGCGCGCTGCGGTCTAGCGAGGCGCGCTACGATGTGGCAGGCCGAGAGTCCTGAACACGTCGAGACGGACCACCGCCCAGCCGAGGGCTCGCAGGTGGTTGTCGATCTCGGTCATGAGCCGGCGATCGCCGCGACGGCGATCGGGCGAGCCGGTCTTGTCGGCGCCGCGCCGCTCTCCCCGACGGCGATCCAGCACGACCTCGACCGAGGAGTTTCCAGAAAACGCGCGCTTGGCGTATTCGAAGAGCCTCTCCCGATCGCGCGCGACGACGAAGATCTGCTTCGCCGCCTGGCTATGGGCCTCGTCCCGGCCCTTGTTCTCAGCCGTCCAGCTCTTGGGGAACGGGTGGAACTGGGGCAGGACCTTGAGCGGCCCCTGGTCGAGGAACTTGGCGAGGAGGACCCAGGTATCTCCGCCACACGCGGGGCATGACGAGGTTCCGATTTCAAAGCATGCCTCGCAATCGAGGCACAACGCCAGGCGACGAAGCGGCAAATGCGATAGCGCGGTGCCTCGTGTGTGGCGGATGTGGACCCGGGTGCTTTCTGCTCTCATCGAACGCACGGGGAGAGTGGCAAATCGGATGCCACGCCGCTCCGTTACTGGAAACTTCGACGTAGCGCGCGGTTATGCGCGATCGCGGCTGGTCGGCACCCCTGGAGTGACCGTATTGACTGGACAGTCCGGCATCACCCTGGTCAAGGTTGTGCCGGTCTTGCTGGTCAGCGTGTCGCGCGGTCGAGCCAGGCCAGATCTTGCGGCGACGGACGGAAGCCGAGCCGCCGGTGGATCAGCCGCTGGGCGTCGTCGAGGCGACCGAGCCGAAGGTGGCAGACCACCATGGTCTCCTCGAAGAGCTCCCACTGGGCGTGGCTGCCGCCGACCCGGTGGATGTCGCCGTCGACCGATTCCATGAGGGCGAGGGCCCCGGCGTAGTCTCCGGCCACGTAGGCCGCGACACCCCGGACCAGCGGAAGGGCTACCGTGCCGGCGATGGGGTGACCCTTGGCGTGGAGCGTCTCCAGCCCGGCGACCAGGGCTGACAGCGCGGCGTCGTCGCGGGCCGACGCGAACGCGAGCGCGGCGTGGACGTCGCCGAAGATGAAGCCCGGGCGCGTGACACGGGTCGCGAGGTCGGCCAGGCGGCGCCAGGGTAGCGGCCCCTTCTCGTAGTCGTAGAGGTCGAACCGCCACAGCAGCGCCGAGCCGTCGATCATGGCCAGACGAGGGTTGGACGACGGCGCGATGTCCTGCTCGTAGATCGCGAGCGCCCGCTCCGGTCGTCCGCGCTGCAGCTCGAACAGTGCGAGGTGCCAGGCGAGATGGCAATGAAACGGCGCGCGCCGATCGTAGCCGCCGAGCCAGTCCGCGAGCAGCGCGAGGCCGCCGTCGTTGTCGACGGTCTCGTAGCAGACGTGGGCGATGTTGTGGCTCGCGTTCGCGTTACCCGGATACTGGGCGAGCGAGCGCTCCGACAGACGGCGCGACTCTTGGTAGCGCCCGACCTCGTGGTACGTGAACCCGAGCGCGGACTGATACCACCAGTCGTCGCCGTAGGCGCGGGCCAGCCCTTCGACGAAGGCGACCCGAAACGCCTCGCGATCGACGCGACCGCCGAGGCCGATGGTGCTGCCCGCCTGGTTCACGAGCAGTGCGTCGCGCGGGAACTCCTTCACGTGCTCCTCGATCAGACCGAGCCCGCGCGCGGCTTCACCGCCGGCGATCGCGGCGAGCGCCGCGACGTGCTGCTGCTCGCGCCGCGTCGCGCCGGCCACCAGGGTGCGCGCCCGCTCGATCGATGCTTTCGCGGTCGCGCCGTCGCCCTGGAACAGCGCGAAGAGCGCGGCGCCGGCATGACCGAGCGCGAATTCCTCGTCCGCCGCCACGGCCGCGGCGAATGCCTGGTCGGCGCCGAAGCCGTAGGAAAGCAGCCGGTCCATGCCGTCCTGGTAGTGGCGGGCGGCGACGGGCGACGCCGTCGAGAGCGGCAGATCGTAGCGGTCGGTGAGGCTCATGGCCTGTTCAGGTGCTTGAGGGCGAGGCCGGGCCGCGGCCACTCGAACGACACGAGCGTGCCGCCCATCGACAAGGTCGCGAACGCGGTGCGGAGATCGCGGCCGCCGAAGCAGACGTTCGTGACCATCAGATCGGGCAGCTTGTACTGATCGACGCGGCTGCCGTCGGGCCAGATGTCGCTGACCGCGCCGGTGATCAGGGTCGCCACGCAGATGTGGCCCTCGCCGTCGACCGCGAGCGAGTCGAACATCTGGTAGCCGCCGAGCCCGGTGATGACGGTGCCCTTCTCGCCGCGATACGGGCCGTTCGCCGACTCGATCTGGCCGGGCGCCGAGAGCTTGAACGCCCAGCAGCGCGCGGTCGGCGTCTCGACGACGTAGAGCGTGCGCTCGTCCGGCGAGAGCCCGATCCCGTTCGGCCGCTCGAGCGGGAAGATCGCCTCCTTGATCAGCGAGCCGTCGGCCTTCGCGTAGTAGACGGCCCCGCGATCCATGTCACGATCGCGTGTCTTGCCGAGATCCGTGAACCAGAAGCCGCCGGCGTCGTCGAAGACGAGATCGTTCGGCCCGCGGAGCTTCATCCCGTCGCACGAGTCGTAGAGCGTCTCGAACTTTCCGGTCTCTGGGTCGACGATCTGGATGAGACCGCCCGTGTAGTCGTCGGCCTGCGCGATCGGAAACATCTTGCCCGGGCGCTCCATGAACTTCAGGCCGCCGTTGTTGGTCACGTAGATCTTGCCCTTCGGGCCCATCGCGGCGCCGTTGGGCCCGCCGCCGAGATTGGCGATCACACGCACTTTGCCGTCGGACGTGACGCGCGAGAGCGTGTGGCGCTCGATCTCGACCAGCACCACCGAGCCGTCGCTCATCGCCACCGGGCCCTCGGGAAAGCGCAGGCCCGACGCGATCTGCTTGAGCGCTGGGGTGATCATCTTCAAGACTGCCTCCTGGACGTCGAGTTCACTTCGCCGCGCGCGGGCTCAGCGCCCGCGCGTACTCCGGGGGCCGGACGCGCAAGAGCTCCCGACACCGGCACGCGCTCGGCTCGCCGACCCCGTCGAGGAACGCGAGCTCGAGGTTCGCCGCCACCGTCGGCAAGGTTTCCATGTAGAGCTGATTCAGGGTGATCGTCGGGTCCTCGGGCTCGAGGCCGGTGCCCCAGTTGGCAACGACGTGATAGTAGGCCAGGTGCATCCCGCATACGCGGGCCAGCACCGGGCTGACGCAATCACCGGTGATCACGGGCATTCCGATCTGGCGGCCCGAGGCTTCGAGCATCCGGCAGGTCGCGAGCGACTCGAAGCCGTTTCCCGCGAGCCAGCGGTTCAGCACCACGCCGGCGTCCGGCCCGTGGATCCGGCGGAATCTGAAATCGGGCTGTCGCTCGGCGTCCGCTCGCAGCACCTCGGCCAGCGGCGGGCAGAACGGATCGTCCATGATCGCGACCTGCCGCGGCAAGCAGAACTCGAGCTCGGTGCCGGGCAGGCCCGTCGGCATCGTGTCGCGCGTCAGATAGCTCTTCGGCAGCACGAGATCGCCGGGACGGACCGCGTCCTCGTCCGCCACCGTGCGCCGCCAGTCGCAGCTTCCGCTGGTGCCGCCGACGAGCAGCACGCGAACTCCCGCCTTCCACAAGATCCAGAACGTTTTCCACTCGCTGGCGTGGAGCAGCGGGTCCTCGTCGACCACCTGACCGTACGTCGGGATGCGCAGGAACTCTCGCCCGCTCGGCCCGCGGAAGTGTTCGACCTGAGGACCGAGGCCGTACGGCGTGCGGGGCCGATGAACGGCGAGTCTCGTGTGACCGCGCGCGGCCGCGAACTCGTGGAAGCGATCGCCGAGGCCCCAGGTGGGGCTTCCGCCGAGCGTCGCGAACGCGGCGCGCGGGCCCGTGTATTCGATGCTCGGGTCGAGAGTAGAGAGGCAGCCCGCCTGTCCGGCGCTCACCGTCGCAGCGTAGGTGAGGCCGGAGCCGAGGTCAAAGGGAACGTCGCGCGCTTGGATTCTCTGGGGAAACCGGCTAAGGTTGCGGAGCGGTCGACCCGAGCGTCGACCGGAGCGGTCGACCGAGCGGTTCGAGTGTGAGCCTCGAGGAGGATATATGAGCAGGACGCCCGCCAATCACGATCTGACCCGCCGCCAGATGCTCGGCCGCTCCGCCTCGCTGCTCGCCGGACTGGCAGCGGGCAGCGGCGTCGTCTCGGTCGCGCGCAGCGCGCCAGGCGCCACGAGCGAGGTGACGTTCCAGCTCGGCTGGATCATCAGCAATGGCCAGATCGGCGAGATCGTGGCGCGAAGCCTCGGGTATTTCGAGGCCGAGCAGATCAACCTGAAGGTCGCGCCCGGCGGTCCCAACGTCGACGGCGTCGCGGTCGTGGCGGCCGGCTCCGCGCAGGCGGGCAACCTGTCGTCGAGCCCGTCCCTGATGCTGGCCCGCGCGGGCGGGATTCCGGTGAAGTGCTTCGCGGTCGGTTATCAGGAGCACCCGTTCACCTATTTCTCGCTGTCGAAGAAGCCAATCCGTACCCCACAAGACATGGTCGGCAAGAAGATCGGCACCCAGGGGACCGCGCGGATCCTCCTGCGCGCGCTGCTCGCCAAGAACAAGATCAAAGAGTCCGACGTGCAGATCGTCATCATGGGCAGCGACATGCTGCCGCTCGTCACGGGTCAGGTCGACGCGGTCACCGGCTGGCTCACGAACGTGAGCGCGCTGAGGGCGCTCGGTCCCGACCGGGTCGACATGCGGCTCTGGGACGCGGGCATCCAGCTCTACGCGAACCTCTACTACGCGACCGATGAGACCGTGCAGAAGCACGCCGAGGTCCTGGCCGGATTCACGCGCGCGGCCGCCAAGGGTTGGCTCTACGCGTACCAGAACCCCGAGAAGGCCGTCGACCTGCTCGTGAAGGCCTACCCGAACCTCGATCGCGACGCCGAGCTGGACGCGATCAAGCCGGTGCTCAACTTCAGCTTCACCAAGACCACCGCGGCCAAGGGCTGGGGCACGATGGAGCCCAGCGTGTGGGAGCAGCAGATCCACATCTACGAGGGGCTCGCGCAGTTCAAGGGACCGGCCCCGAAGGCCACCGACGTGATGACCGACTCCATTCTGAAAATGACGGCGGCCGCGCGACCCAAGATCGGCGCGTAGGGCAGCGAGACCGCCGAGCCCATGAACAGTCTCGGCGCGGCTCCCGCCGTCAGGCTCGACGGCGCGACGGTTCGATTCACGAGCGAGCGCGGCTCCGTCACCGCGCTCGAGAACGTCGGGCTCCAGGTCCCGCCGGGCGGCTTCATCAGCCTCCTGGGCCCGTCGGGGTGTGGCAAGTCGACCCTGCTCAGACTCGTCGCCGACCTCGTCGCGCCGACGCAGGGCGCCGTGACGGTGCTGGGTGGACCGCCGGAGACGGCGCGGCTCAATCGCGAGCTCGGCTTCGTGTTCCAGGATGCGACCTTGCTGCCCTGGCGCTCGGCGCTCGAGAACGTCCGCTTGCCGCTGGAGGTCGGCCCGAAGAAACGCGATCGGTCGGGTCTGCGCAAGCCCGAAGAGCTCCTGCGGCTGGTCGGCCTCGGCGGCCGCGAGGACGCGCTGCCCCACGAGCTGTCGGGCGGTATGCGTCAGCGCGTCGCGATCGCCCGCGCGCTGGTCGCGGAGCCGCGAATTTTGTTGATGGACGAGCCGTTCGGCGCGCTGGACGAGATCACGCGTGACACCTTGAACGAGGAGCTCCTGAGAATCTGGCAGGAGACGGGCACGACCATTCTCTTCGTCACGC
The DNA here is from genome assembly GCA_003221615.1 of Candidatus Rokuibacteriota bacterium. Taxonomy (GTDB): domain Bacteria; phylum Methylomirabilota; class Methylomirabilia; order Rokubacteriales; family CSP1-6; genus AR31. The sequence goes on from QHSQ01000164.1 coordinate 30,602, forward strand.
ACAGCATCCCGGAGGCCGTCTTCCTGTCGCAATACGTCCTCGTCCTGGCGACCAACCCCGGACGGGTCCGCGAGCTCGTCGAGTGCGAATTGCCCTATCCCCGGCCGCTCAGTGTCCGCGAGACGCCGGAGTTCATCCAGATCGCCTCGCACCTGCGCGCGCTCCTGCAGACCTGCTAATGGCCGACAAGCCCACCGCCGTGATCGCCGAGCCGGCGGCGCCGCTTCGCGAGCGCGCGCCGATCGTGTCGAAGCCGCCAACGGCGCGGTCTCAGGCGCTGCTGCCGTTCATCGCGGCGGCGGTGCTGCTGGCGGCGTGGCAGATCCTGGCGCAGGTGTTCTCGCTGCCGATCTACATCGCGCCGACCCCGATGCAGGTGGCGCGTACCCTGGTGAGCGAGCTGCCCACGCTCATGCGCAACTTCGTGCCGACCGCGCTCGAGAGCCTGGTCGGCTTCGTCGTCGGCAACACGATCGCGATCGTCGTCGCCGTCGTGTTCGTGCACTCCCGGCGGCTGGAAGCCGCGCTCTATCCGATCGCGGTGTTCGTCAACACGATTCCGATCCTGGCCAAGGCGCCGATCCTCGTCCTGATCTTCGGGCTCGGGATGACCTCCAAGGTCGTGATCGCCGCGTTCATCTGCTTCTTCCCGACTCTCGCCAACATGGTCCGCGGCCTCACGTCGGTCAATCCGCAATCGCTCGAGCTCATGCGCGTGCTGTCGGCGAGCAAAGCCGAAGTGTTCTGGAAGCTCCGCGTCCCGAGCTCGCTGCCGTTCCTCTTCTCGGCGCTGAAGATCGCCTCGACCACCTCGGTGCTCGGCGCGATCGTCGGCGAGTGGATCGGCGCCGATCTCGGCCTGGGTGCCCTGATCATCGAGGCCACCCACAACTTCCGATCGCCGCTCCTCTACGCGACGGTGTTCGTCGCCTCGGGCTGGGCCGTGGTCTTCTTCGCGGTGGTCAGCTTCGCCGAGCGGCGCATCGTGACGTGGAAGCAGGGCGAGGCGTCCTGATGGCGCCGCCGACGGTCGCGGAAGCGACGCGCGCGACGCCGGTCGTCGACCGGAGCGACGTGCTCGTGGTGGGCGGCGGTCCGGCCGGCGTGAGCGCCGCCGTGGCCGCGGCGCGCAGCGGCGCACGGGTCACGTTGATCGAGCGCTATCCGTATCTCGGCGGGCTCGCGTCCGGTGAGATGGTGCTCGTGCTCGACGACATGGTGAACGGTGGCGAGATCACCACGACGGGACTCATCGGTGAAGCCATCGAGCGGCTCGAGAAGCTCGGCCTGGCCGTGTCGCCGCCGCCCCAGGACCGTCGCGTGGGCTGGGACGTGTGGCGCACCTGGGCGCGCTGGGGGTGCAACGACTTCCGCGCCCGCGGCAAGCCGCAGCCGATCGTCTACGCGGTCGCGTTCGATCCCGACGGCTGGAAGCGCGTCTCCGAGGATCTGGTGGTCGAGAGCGGCGTGAGCTTGAGACTGCACAGCTGGTTCTCCGAGCCGATCGTCGAGGACGGGCGTCTCCGGGGGGTCGTCGTCGAGACCAAAGCTGGACGCCAGGCGCTCTTGTCGGAGATCGTCGTCGACGCCACCGGCGATCTCGACGTCGCCGCCCGCGCCGGCGCGCCGCACGTGGTCGGCGCCTACATGGTCACGACGGTGTTCCGGCTCGGCAACGTCGACACCGAGACGGCCCTGCGTTTCGAGCACGAGCACCCGGAGGAGTTCGGCGTGCTCGACCGGCAGGCCAAGCGTCTGCTCGGTGGCGCGTGGGACATGTGGTGGCTCAAGACGCCGCTGCCCGGCATCGTCTGGTGCAACTGCCCGCACATGACCGGCTACGACGCGCTTCGCGTGGAAGACATGACCGCCGCCGAGCTCGAGGGCCGCCGCCGCATCGCGTCCCTGATGGCCTTCGCGCGCGCCGAGCTCCCCGGCTTCGCGCACTGCTATCTCGTCGATGTCGCGCCCCAGCTCGGCGTCCGGCAGACGCGGCTGCTCGAGGGCGAGTACGTCGTCACCAAGCAGGACGTGCTCGAGCGGCGCCACTTCCCCGACACGGTCTGTCGAGGGCGCGACTACTACACGCCGTACCGCGCGCTGCTTCCCCGGAACGTCGACCAGCTCATCGTGGCCGGTCGGCACTACTCGGCGGAGCTGCAGGCGCAGAAGATCTCGCGCGAGATCCCGCCGTGCATGGTGCAGGGTCAGGCCGCCGGCATCGCCGCGGCGCTGGCCCTGTCGAGCGGGACGCGCGTGCGCGACGTCGACCCGAGGGCGATCCAGCGGACGATGCGCGCTCAGGGCGCCGATCCCGGCGACGTCCCCTCCGCGAACGCCGCGCCGGCCAGCGCGTAAGCCGCTCGGTGGACTTCGAGGTCTGCTTCCTGCCGCGCGAGGCGACGCGGACGCCCTCGCCTGTCGCGGTGCTGATCGACGTCATCCGCGCCAGCACCACGATCGTGACCTTGCTGGACTGCGGCTGCTCGGAGGTCGTCCTGGTCGGCCAGAAGGATCGCCCGCGGCTCGCCGAGCTCCGCGCCAAGCTCGGCGCCCTGGTGTGCGCCGAGGACGCCTCGGGGCTCCAGGCCGCCGGCGCGGATCTCACGCCCTCACCGGCGGCTCTGCACGCCCTCGACCTCGCGGGCCGGCGGGTCATCCTCGCCACGACCAACGGCACGCTCGCGGCCGAGCTCGTGCGCGAGTGCGGCGTCGAGCACGTGCTGATCGGATGCATGCGCAACGGCGACGCGGTCATGCGGTCGGCGGTCGCGCTGGCGCGCCGCCTCGACCGGAGCATCAGCCTCGTGTGCGCCGGGCGCGAAGGGAGCCTGATTCCGGCGCTCGACGATGCGTACTGCGCTGCGGCGCTCCTGCGCCACGGCGAGGCGCTCGTCCGAGCCGCCGGGGCCACCGTGTCGCTGCGCGAGTCGGCGAAGATCGCGCGGAACGCGGCGTCGGTGTTCGCCGGGACCCGCGAGGCGTTCGACCAGTCGATGTCGGCCGCCGTGATACGACGCATCGGCTCGCCGGACGACGTGGGCTACTGCGCCGAGGAAAACGTGTCGCAGCTCGTGCCGGTCCTGACCTTCAGCAGCGGGATTCCAGCCATCGTCGTGAAGAAGGAGATCATGGGATGACGCCACCAGACTGGACTTCGGCGGCGACTCGGCCCGAGATGGACGCGGGCCTGCAATATCACATCCGGTGCAAGCGCGGCGACGTGGAGCGCTACGTGCTCCTGCCGGGTGATCCGGAGCGGGTCGATCTCATCGCCGCCGAGTGGGACGAGTCGCGGCGCATCGCCAACTACCGCGAGCATCGGACGTTCTCCGGCCGGGTCGGAGGGATCGCGCTCACGTGCTGCTCGACGGGCGCGGGCGGCGGCTCGACCTCGAGCGCCATGGAGGAGCTGGCGGTGCTCGGCGGTGAGACCTACATCCGCGTGGGAACCACGGCGGCGCTCCAGCCGGAGATCGAGTGCGGGGACATCGTCATCTCCTCGGGCGCGATGCGCCACGACGGGACGAGCCAGTACTACGTCGACCCGGCGTACCCGGCCGTCGCGCACTACGCGGTGACGGCGGCGCTCGTGGAGGCGGCCGACCGGCTGGGGCTCCGATACCACGTCGGCGTGAGCTGCTCGACCGCGTCGTTCTACTGTGGCCAGGGACGACCCGGGTTCAACGGATACGAGCAGGCGTTCTTTCGCGACAAGGTCGACGATCTGCGGCGCGCCGGTGTCCTGAACTTCGAGATGGAGGCCGCCACGATCTTCACGATGGCCGGCCTCTACCACCTGCGCGCGGGCGCGGTCTGCGCGGTGATCGCCAACCGCATCACCGATCGCTTCGTCTACGGCGGCATCGAGCACGCCGTGAGGGCGGCGAACACGGCCGTGCGCATCCTCGCCGAGTGGGACGCGCGGCTGACGCGCGCGGGCAAGCGCCACTGGTTTCCGTCCCTGACGGCCTGAGCGCTGTGGCGGCGAGCGCGCCGAGCGTCTACATCGCCAACGCGCGGCTGGTTCGGCTCGGCGCCGGGGCTGAGCCGCGTCCAGGTGGCGTGCTCGTCGAGGGCGACTCGATCACGGCCGTCGCGCTGACCGACCGGGAGCAGCGCGAGACTCGGTCGCGGGCGCGCGAGGTCTTCGACGCTGCCGGGATGATCCTGATGCCCGGTCTCGTCAACGCGCACTATCACTCGTACGGCACGTTACTGAAGGGGACGCAGAACCGGCTGCCGCTCGAGCCCTGGGCCCTCTACACCGTGGCGTACGGCCGAGCGCTTGGCGCCGAGGCGATCCGCCTGGCCGTGATGCTCGGCGCCGCCGAGATGATCCGCAACGGGATCACGGCCTGCCTCGATCACTTCCCGCACACGCGATGGGCCGAGGCGGCGCTGAGCGCCCACGAGGCGAGCGGCATGCGTGTCGCGTTCGCGCCGTTCATCCACGATGTCTTCGATCACGAGTTCTTGCAGATCGCGCTGCCGCCGGAGATCCGCGCCATGCTCGACACCGCGCCGCGTTCCAGCGCCGGATCCGCCGAGCGCATGTACCGCGACCTGGAGAGCCGCTGGCGCGGACACCCGCGCGTCACGATCTTGCTGGGCCCGAACGCGTTCCAGCGCTGCTCGCCGGCGCTGCTCGCCGTGTGGCGCCGTCTGGCCCATGATCTCGGGCTCCACGCCCACACGCACCTCGTGGAAACGCGGGTCCAGGCGGTGCGCGGGCGCGCGGCGTGGCCGGGCGGAACCGTGGAGGAGATGGCGCGTGCGGGTCTTCTGAGCGAGCGGCTCTCGGTCGCCCACGGCGTCTGGCTCACACCGGACGAAGGCGAGATCCTCGCCCGTCACGGCGTCACGGTCGTCCACAATCCGGCGAGCAACCTGATGCTCGGCAGCGGGCGCCTCGCGCTGTCGACGATGCTCGAGCACGCCGTCCCGCTGGCGCTGGGCACCGACTCGTCGAACTCGGGCGGCCGCCACGATCTCTTCGAGGTGATGCGCCTGGCCCTCATGCTGCCGCGACCCGATACGACGGACCCGCGCGCGTGGCCCGAGGCGCGTCAAATCCTGGAAATGGCCACGACCGGGGGCGCGCGCGCCATCGGTCACGCCCAAAAGCTCGGCCGCATCGAACCGGGACAGCGAGCCGACCTCGTGCTGCTCGATCCGCGGGGCGCCGCGCTGGCCGGCGCGCCCGTGACGGTGGCGCATCTGGTCCAGCACGCCGGCGCCTCCGCGGTGGCCGCCGTCATGATCGACGGCACGTGGGCGCTCCGCGACGGCCGGATCCTGATCTTCGACGAGGCCGCCGTGCTCGACCAGGTCGCGGCCATCTCGGCCGAGGTTCGTGCGGCGGCGGGCCCGGAGCTCGTGCTCGCCGAGACCGCCGCCCCGTACTTCCAGGCGTGTGGCTAGCGATCGAGCCGTTCGTCTGCGGTATGATCGCGCCCATAGACTGGCCCATAGACGAATTGTTGAGGTGGCCATGCGCTCGGATCGCGTGATCTCGACCATCGACTTTCACACCGCCGGAATCGGGATGCGTCTGCTCACGAGCGGCCTCGGGCGGCTCCCGGGAGCCACGATCGGCGCGAAGCGACGCTTCTTCCAGGAACACCACGACGACCTCCGGACCGGGCTCTGCCTCGAGCCGCGCGGGCATCGCAGCCTGTTGATCGCGGTGATGACGGAGGCGGTGACGCCGGGGGCTCACTTCGGGCTCTTCTTCATGTACCCGGGCGGGTACTACGTCTCCTGCGGTGAGGGCACGATCGGCGCGGCGACCGTGGCCATCGAGACCGGGATGGTTCAGCGGCTCGGCGCCGAGACGCCCGTCGTCATCGACACCGAGGCCGGCGTCGTCGAGACGATCGCGCGCTCCGACCGCGACCGCGTCCGCGAGGTCACCTTGCGCTGGGCGCCGTCCTTCGTCGTGCTCACCGGGCAGAGCGTCGAGGTCGAGTCCTTGGGCGAGGTGCCGGTGGACGTGTCGGTCGGCGTCGGCAACGTCTTTGCCATCGTCGAAGCCGACAAGGTGGGCGTGTCGGTGCGGCGCGATCTCGCCCGGCGCATCGCGCAGCGAGGCATGGCGATCCGCGAGGCCGTCAACGCTCAGCTCCAGGTGGACGTGCCCGGTCTCGGCAAGGCCAGCGTGGACAACGTCCTCATCCACGAGCTGCCGGACGGCGGCGGCGTATCGCCCAACGCGCTCGTGTGGGGTCCGGGCCAGGTCGATGCGGCGCCGTGCGGGTCGGGCACCTGCGCGCGCATGGCGCTGTTCCATCATCGCGGTCTCATGCGCGTGGGCTCGAGCATCACCAGCCGCGGGCTCCTGGGGCTCGACTTCACCGGCCGGATCGCCGGTGAGACCACGGTCGAAGGCCGGCGCGCGATCCTGCCGGAGATCACCGGGACCTCGTACCTCACCGGCTTCAGCCAGTTTCTCTTCGATCCGGAAGACCCGGTGCGCGCCGGGTATCTCCTCGAGGGGTGATCGCGTGAAGACCCTCGTGCTCGGCGGCGGCGTGGTGGGCGTGACGACGGCGTACTTCCTGGCGAAGGCGGGTCACGAGGTGACCTTGGTCGACGAGAAGGACGGGGTCGGGCTCGAGGCCAGCGCCGGCAACGCCGGGATCATCGCGCCCGGCCACTCGTTCGCGTGGGCCTCGCCGCGCGCGCCGCGCATGCTGTGGGAGTCGCTGCGCGGGGCCGAGACGGCGATCCGAATCCGGCCGACGACCGACCTTCGCCTGTACACGTGGGGGCTTCGCTTCCTGCGCGAGTGCACGGCGGACCGCGCGAAGCGCAACACGCTGATCAAGCTGCGGCTCTGCCAGTACAGCCAGGCGGTCATGAACGAGCTGGTCCGCGCCGAGCAGATCGAGTACCACGCGATCGCGAAGGGTGCACTCTATCTCTATCGAGACGGGGCCGAGCTCGACGCCGGCGTGAAGAAGATGGCGCTGCTCGCGGAGCATGGGCAGAAGCAGGAGATTCTGGATGCTCGGGGCGTCGCCCAGCTCGATCCGGTCTTCGAGCCGGTGCAGGGGAAGATCGCCGGCGCGATCCGCGACGTCGGCGACTCGAGCGGCGACTCCCGACTCTTCGTCGAGAACCTCGCGCGAGTCTGCCGCGAGAAGCTCGGCGTCGTGGTGAAGCTCGGCACGCGTGTGACCGAGTTGCGCGGCGACGCCGACCGCATCGATGCGGTCCTCACCAGCGCCGGCGAGCTCAAGGCGGACAACTACGTCCTGGCGCTGGGCGTCGGCGCGCCGAGCATCGCGCGTACGGTGGGCGTCGGCCTGCCGGTCTATCCCGCGAAGGGCTACTCCTCGACGTTCCCGCTGAAGCCGGGCGGGCGCTCGCCGACGGTGCCCGGCGTCGACGAGAAGTGGCTGGTCGGCTGGTCGCGGCTCGGCGATCGGCTCCGTCTCACGTCGACCGCGGAGTTCGCCGGCTACGACTGGGGCTGGACGCCGCGCGACTTCAACAACATCCTCAAGCTCGCCCGCGATCTCTTTCCCGACGCCGCCGACTACGACCGCGGCGAGTACCGCGCGTGCCTGCGTCCGATGACGCCGGACGGGCCGCCGATCCTCGGGCTCGGTCGTCACCGGAACCTGTTCTTCAACAGCGGGCACGGCCACATGGGATGGACGATGGCGTGCGGCACCGCGCGGATCGTCGCCGACCTGATGACCGGGCGCATGCCCGCGCTGGATCTCGAAGGCTTGACTCCTCGCCGGTGAGGCGCCGACAGATATCGAGGGGCGCCACGGCTACGCCGGGGCGCTCCGAGCGCTGGGGGCTTGGGGGCCATCTCGGGGCCCCCATCTGAGTCAATTCTACTTCTCGCCGAGATACGTCTTGCGCACCAGGTCCGAGCGCAGAAGCTCGACGGCGGCGGCCTGGAGCACGATGCGCCCGGTCTGCATGACGTAGCCTCGATGCGCGACGCCGAGCGCCATCCGCGCGTTCTGCTCGACCAGCAAGATCGTCGTGCCCTGGCGGTTGATGTCCTGCACGATGCGGAAGATCGTCTCGACCAGGATCGGAGCCAGGCCCATCGACGGCTCGTCGAGCAGGAGCAGGGTGGGCCGCGCCATCAGCGCCCGGCCGATCGCCAGCATCTGCTGCTCGCCGCCCGAGAGCGTCCCACCGTGCTGCGCGCCGCGCTCGGCCAGTCGCGGGAAGAGCGCAAACACGCGCTCGAGGTCGGGCGCGATCGCCGAGCGGTCCTTTCGCGCGAAGGCGCCGAGCTCGAGATTTTCCAGCACAGTCATGCGCGGGAAGATCCGCCGGCCCTCAGGCGACTGCGCGATGCCCAGACGCACGATGCGATCGGTGGTGAGCGTGTCGAGGCGCTGGCCGCTGAAGGTGACCGTGCCGCGGCGCGGACGCGCCGTGCCGAGAATCGTCTTCAACGTGGTCGTCTTGCCGGCGCCGTTGCTCCCGATCAAGGTGACGATCTCACCCTGCGCGACCGTGAGCGAGACGCCGCGGAGCGCCCGGATGTTGCCGTAGTAGGTGTGAACGTCGGTCAGCTCAAGCATGCGGCTCGCGCTCGTAGCCGGTGCCCAGGTAGGCCTCGATCACCTTGGGATGGCGCTGGATCTCCGCGGGCGTGCCCTCCGCGATGCGCACACCGTAGTCGAGCACGGTGATGCGGTCGGAAATCCCCATCACGACTTCCATGTCGTGCTCGATCAGGAGAATCGCCAGCTCGAGCTCGCGTCGGAGCGATCCGATCAGCGCGGTCAGGTTCTCGGTCTCGCGCGGGTTCATGCCGGCGGTCGGCTCGTCGAGCAGCAGCAACCGCGGCTCGGTGGCCAGCGCCCGGGCGATCTCCAGGCGGCGCTGGTCACCGTACGGCAAGTTGCGCGCCACGTCGTGCTCCTTGCCCTCGAGGCCGATGAAAGCGAGCAGCTCGCGAGCCCGCTCCCGGGCGCGAGCCTCTTCGGTGACGACCGACGCGGGCCGCAGCACGGCGCCGGGGACGCTCGCACGCAGGCGACAGTGCTCGCCCACGAGCACGTTTTCGAGCACGGTCATCTGAGGGAACAGGCGGATCGACTGGAACGTGCGCGCGATCCCGCGCTCGACGATCGCGTTGGGCCGAAGCCCGACGATGCTCGCGCCCTCGAACGCGATGCGGCCCCCGTCCGGCGCGATGAGACCGGTCACGACGTTGAAGAACGTGGTCTTGCCGGCGCCGTTGGGACCGATCAGGCCGATGATGGCGCCGCGCGGGACGATCAGGTCGACCTCGCCCAGGGCGACGACGCCGCCGAAGCGCCTGGCCACGCCGCGCACGTCCAGGATCGGGTCGACCGCGCTGCCGCTCCGGGCGCGCTCGAGGAGCCACGCCGGCAATGCGTGAACGCGCCGGGGCGCTTCCTCGATGCGCGGCGAGTCGAGGTCGTCGTCGACGGGCGCGACCGGGCGTACGCGGCGCCCGGCCAGGCCCTCGGGCTTCAGCAGCATCACGAGGACCAGCCCGAGGCCGAAGAAGAACCAGCGCCACAACGTGACGTCGGCGACCGCGAGCGCGTGCACGCCCGTGGCGCGTCCGACCCAGCGCACGAAGAAGGTCATCTGCGAGAGCGCGACGCGATCGAAGATCGTGATGAGCATGCCGCCGAGGATCACGCCCTTGAGGCTGCCGGCGCCGCCGAGCACGACCATGCACAGGAGCATGATCGACACCTGGAACTCGAACGCGCCCGGGGTGATCGCCTGGAGCTTCGCGGCATAGACGGAGCCGGCAAACCCAGAGAACGAGGCGCCCAGCGCGAAGGCCAGGAGCTTGGTCGAGATCGGGTTCACGCCCGTACAGTCGGCGGCGGTCTCGTCCTCGCGGATCGCCATCCAGGCGCGGCCCAGCCGCGAGTCGCCCAGGCGATTCATCGCCCACAACGAGAGCGCGCCGATGACGAGGATCAGGAAGTACCAGGGCACCGGATCGGTCTCGAACGGCACGCCGGGCAAATGCGGGCGGCCGATCGGATTGACGCCGTTCTCGCCGCCGGTCAGGTTGAGCCGCTCGATCGGCCGCCAGCCACCGATGTCGATGGTGATGTCGCCGAGGTTGCGGATCGCGACCGGGATGATCTCGCCGAACCCGAGCGTGATGATCGCCAGGTAGTCGCCGCGCACCCGCAAGGTCGGCGCGCCGATCGCCGTGCCGAGGAGCGCTGACACTGCCGCCGCGATCCAGATGCAGACCCAGAAGCTCCAGGGGTAGCCATACAGCGGCGAGCCGAGGACCGGCGAGTTGAGGAGCCCCATCGCGTAGGCGCCGATCGCGAAGAACGCGGCGTAGCCGAGGTCGAGCAGGCCCGCGTAGCCGACCACGATGTTGAGCCCGAGGGCGAGGAGTACGTAGATCATTCCGTCGGAGACCGCGTGGACGGTCTGGAGCCCGAGCGCTCGGTCCACGAACGGGTAAGCGAGCAGCGCGGCGACCAGCGCCGTCCATCGGAGCGCCGGCGTCATACCTTGTCGGCCGACCGCGCGCCCAGCAGGC
>QHSQ01000165.1 GCA_003221615.1 Candidatus Rokuibacteriota bacterium
GTCTTGAGCCCGGTCGGTGTCGCCGGGAGCGGTGGGGTCAACGTGCCCCACCTTCCCCGATCGCTCGCTGGCCGCACCGTCGGCTTCATCGACAACAGGAAGGCGAACTTCGACCTGCTCGCCGACGAGATCGGCGCGATCCTCGCCGAAGAGCATGGTGTCAAAGCGGTGATCCGACGCCGCAAGGCCAATGCCGCGACGCCGGCCGCTCCCGAGATCCTGGCGGGTCTGGCGAAAGACTGTGACGTCGTCTTCGCCGGCTCAGCCGACTGAGGATCCTGCACGTCGTGGAGTCTCCACGACGCCATCGAGCTGGCGAAGGCGGGAACTCCCAGCGCGGTCATCGGCACGACGGTGTTCCAGGGGCTCGCGCGGAGCGAGCTCTCCGCGCTCGGTATCTCCGGGCTTCCGCTCGTCACGATCGAGCATCCTCTCGGCGGCGAGCGTCGCGAAGGCGATCTCGCCCGTCTCGCCCGTGCTACTACTGATTGGCTGAGCGAGCAGGTGTGTCAGCTGGTCGACGGCCTCGCGAGCTCTTCGGGAGATGCCTTCGCGACGCTCGCCGCCGAGAGGATGCTCGATCGTGACGAGCGGAAGCCCGGAGATACCGAGCGCGGAGAGCTCGCGAGGCCGTCGACCAGCTGACACACCTGCTCGCTCAGCCAATCAGTAGTAGCACGGGCGAGACGGGCGAGATCGCGCGTGCGGAGCCGGGCAGCACCTCTCTCAGGCCATCCTCGGTCCAAGCCGGCCTCACGTTCCCCGCTACAACAAGCATCACAGTCCTCGACACGCCCGAGGCCGTGCTCGCCGCCTTCTGCGAACGGCAGTGGTGCGACGGCTTGCCGATCGTGCCGCCGACCGAAGCCCGTGTGCGGGCGATGCTCGGGGGAGCTCCGGGCGACCGATCGCTCGGCGTGATGCCGCCGCTCTGGCGATTGGCGACGCTCGAAAAGCTCGCGATCAACGCCGTGATGGCCGGTTGTGAGCCCGCGGCGTTCCCGCTCATCGTCGCCGCGGTCGAGGCGATGCTCGACCCTTCGTTCAATCTGTACGGTGTCCAGGCCACGACGCATCCGGTCGCCCCGCTCCTGATCGTGCACGGCCCGATCGCGGCCGCGCTCGGCGTGCACTCCGGCAGCGGATGCTTCGGCCCGGGCTTTCGCGGCAACGCGACGATCGGTCGGGCGATCCGGCTCACTCTGTTGAACATCGGGGGGGCGTGGCCGGGCCGTCACGACATGGCGACTCAGGGCAGCCCCGCGAAGTTCTCCTACTGCATCGCGGAGCACGGGGAGGCTTCGCCCTGGGGCGCCCTGCACGAGGACAACGTCGTCACCGTCTTTGGCGGCGAGCCGCCGCACAACGTGAACGACCACGTGTCGACGACGGCCGGCGGTATCCTCGCGACGGTGGCCGACACGGCGGTGTCGCTCGGCTCCAACGTCGGCTGGTATTTCTCCCAGAGTCAGCTCCTGATCGTGCTGGGACCGGAGCACGCCAAGACGATCGCGGGCGACGGGTTGAGTCGGGCCGACGTGCAGCGGTTCGTCTTCGAGCACGCGCGCCTTCCGCTGCGGACCCTGAAGCTCGGCGGGATGTGGGGGATCCACGACTGGCCACGCTGGATGCACGCCATCACCGACGACGATGCGCTCGTGCCGCAGGTGCCGTCGCCCGAGGACGTGATGGTGATCGTCGCGGGCGGCCCGGGCAAGCACTCGTCGGTCGTCCCGAACTGCACGTTCAGTCGCGCGGTGTCACGGCCGGTCCGACCGATCCACCCGTAGTGCGCGCTACAGGCCGTCGCGGGGCTGGGGCCCCGCCGGCCGAGGCGCGCCTCCAAACTGAAGTTGTCCGCGCGGCAGGCCGTCGCGGGGCTGGGGCCCGCCGGCCCAGGCGCGCCGATGAACTAAGACGGCCCGCGATCGGCCAGCAAGAGGCCGAGTGCGACGACCAGGAGCAGGGCGCCGACGCCCCCGGCGGGCCCGAGTCGCTCGCCGAAAAGTGCTACGCCCAGGATCGTCGCCGTCAGCGGCTCGAGCAAGGTCGTGACGCCGGCGACCGACGCCGGCACGCGCCGAAGCCCCACCGTGTAGATTGCGTAAGCTCCCGCCGTCGCCACGCCTCCGAGATAGACGAGCCACGGCCAGCCGAGGGCCAGCTGGGTCAGCGGGGCTGTGGTCCACCAGAGCGCTGGCGTCAGGAGCAGGGCGCCGATCGTGAACGTGAGCGCGGTTGTGGGAAGCGGCGCCGAGCGCCTGAGCGTGGCCTTCGCCGCGAGCACATAGAGCGCGTAGGCGAGACCCGCGACGAATGCCAGGAGCACGCCGCCGAGAAATCGCGCTGACGGATCGAGCGCCCCGGACGGCGACGCGACCAGGAGCGCGGTGCCGAACACGCCGAGCAGGAGCGCCGCTCGCACGCGCGGCGCCAGGCGCTCGCCGAGGAGCCAGGGGGCGAGCGCCGCGATCATCAGGGGCGCCGAGCAGATCGCGACGAGTGCCACCACGGCGATGCCGCCGAGCGTGACCGCCGTGAAGTAGGCCGCCTGGTAGCCTGCCATGCACGCGCCCATCGCGAGGCAGCGCCAGCGGTCGCCCGACGCGATCGCGAACGGCCGAGGCGTGACCGACGTCGCGAGCAACAACAAGACGGCGGCGAGCCACAGCCGCGCCACGCCAACCAGCAAAGGGCTGGCCGCGGCGCGCTCGGCGAGCACGGTCATGACCGAGCCGCTCGTTCCCCAGGAGACCGCGGCGAGCGCGATGAGGACCAGACCGCCGACGGTCCGGGGGGCTTGACGCGCTCGATGCACCCCGCGATCATAGCCCGGGCGCGGCATCGTTGCGGGCCCTCGAATTCATCCCGACGCCGCAGGAGCCACGAAGGAGTTTCTCCATGAAGATCGGATTCATCGGAATCGGCGCGATGGGCCAGCCCATGCTGGCGAACGTCCTGAAGAAGGGGCACAACGTGGTCGCGTACGACGTGGTCGAGGCCGCCCTGGACGGCGCGATCAAGCTCGGCGCCGCGCGCGCCGCGTCGTCCGCCGCGGCGGCGAGGGACAGCGAGCTGGTGATCACGATCCTTCCGTCGTCGTCCCACGTGGAGTCCGCGTACCTGGGCTCCGGCGGCGTCCTGGAAGGCATCGGCGCCGGGCGGCTCTGCATCGACATGTCCACCATCGATCCGAGCGTGTCGCGGCGGGTCGCGGAGGCCGTGAGCCGACGCGGCGCGCGCTTCATCGACGCGCCGGTGTCCGGCGGCGTTCCGCGTGCGACGGACGGCACGCTCGCGATCATGGTCGGCGGCGACGCGCGCGACTTCGAGGAGGCCCGCCCGGTGCTGGCGGCGATGGGCTCGAACATCATTCACGTCGGGCCGGTCGGATCGGGTGAAGTCGCCAAGCTCTGCAACAATCTGGTCGCGGGCGTCGCCGCCGTCGCGGTCAGCGAGGCGTTCAGGATCGCCGAGGGATTCGGGGTCGATCCGAAAGTGCTGACCGACGTCATCTCCAAGTCGTCGGGCAACACGTGGGTGATGGAGCACATGCATCCGGTACCCGGGCTCGTCGGCAAGGCGCCCTCGAGCCGCGACTACGCGCCGGGCTTCACGACGGACCTGATGGCGAAGGACCTCGGGCTGGTCGTCAACGCCGCGCGCGAGCTGCGCGTACCGGTGGTAGTGGCGCCGGCGGCCCAGCAGGCGCTCCGCCTGGCGTCGTCGCACGGGTTCGGGCGGAAGGACTTCTCGTCGATCTATATGTTTCTGAGAGCATCAAGCCGCGAATCACCGGTCTGATATGCTGGCCCGGGCGTGAACGGCTGAGGAGGCCATCGTGGCGACGTACGTCATGCTGAGCACGCTGTCCGAATCGGGGCGCAAGGTTCTCCGCGGGCGGCCTGGCTGGATCCGCAAGGTCAACGCCGACGTGCAGGGGATGGGTGCTCGCGTCGTCGCCCAGTACGCGGTGCTGGGCCCATACGATTTCGTCACCATCATCGAGGCGCCGGACAACGCGACGATCTCGCGCGTGTCCGTCGAGCTCGGCGCGCGAGGCGGTATCGCCGGCATGACGATGGCGGCGATCCCGCTCGACGAATTCATCGGTCGGCTCGAGCGCGGCACGGCTCGTCGACGCGGCGAAAGGAAGAAGCGTTGAGGGTTCTCAAGATCCATCCGGAGAAGTGCACAGGCTGTCTGCGCTGTGAGCTCGCGTGCTCGTACATGCAGACCGGCGACTATCAGCCCGCGAAGTCCGTGATCCGAGTCTCGCCCTTCGAGGGACATACCTCGTACGCGCCGTACACGTGCACGCAGTGCGATGAAGCCTGGTGCATGACGGCGTGTCCGGTCGGCGCGATCACGATCAACGCCGTCGGAGCCAAGGACGTGATCGACGATCGCTGCGTGGGCTGCAAGCTCTGCACGATTGCCTGCCCCTACGGGACGATGTTCTACGACCCGTCGACGCGCAAGGCGTTCAAGTGCAACCTCTGCGGCGGCGCCCCGGCGTGCGCGGAGGCGTGCCCGACGGCCGCCATCACCTACGAGGACGTCGAGACGGCAGACTGGCTCGGCGACTTCGCCCGCGAGCGGACCGCGCGGGTGCTCGCGGAGGTCCGCTAATGGCCCGCCGTCACCTGATCATCGGCGGCGGCACCGCCGGGATGAACGCGATCCGGACGATTCGCGAGGAAGAGACCGAGCGGTCGACGATCACCCTGGTGAGCGCGGAGAAGCCCTACTCGCGGATGGTCCTGCCGTACTATCTCGACCGCTCGATCGCCGAGTCGCACGTATTCACCGCGACCGCGCGGGTGCTGGCCGACTGGGGCGTCACCACGCAGATGGGCAAGCGAGCGACCGCGCTCGACACGAAGGCCAACGTGTGCACCCTCGACGATGGCACGACCGTCGAGTACGACGATTGCGTGATCGCGACCGGCTCATCGGCGGTCCGCGCGCCGGTTCCGGGTGCGGATGGTCCGGGCGTGCACTCGTTCTGGACCCTCGATCAGGCGCGCGGCGTGCTCGCGCAGATCCAGCCGGGCAGCCACGTGGTGATGGTCGGAGCGGGCTTCATCGCATTCACGATCCTCAACTCCATCCTCTCGCTCGGCGCCAAGCTGACGATCGTGGAAGTCGCTCCGCGCATCTTGCCGCGGATGATCGACGACGCCGGCGCCGGGCTCGTCCAGGCGTGGCTCGAACAAAACGGTGTTGCGGTGCGCCCGGGTGCCAAGCTCACCCGGATCGACGATGCGAAAGGACGGCGGCGGCTCAAGATGGCCGCGGGCGGTGACCTGGTCGCCGACGTCGTGATCATGGCGACCGGCATCCGGACGAACCTCGACTGGCTCAAGGGTTCGGACGTGAAGATTAACCAGGGCGTCGTGGTCGACGATCACCTGCGCTCGAGCGTCCCGAACGTCTATGCCGCCGGCGACGTCGCCGAGGGCCGCGATCTGATCTCGCAGACCAACGCGGTGCACGCCATCGAGCCGACGGCGCAGGAGCACGGACGCATCGTCGGCGCCAACATGGCCGGCAAGGACGTTCGCTATCGGGGCAGTCTCATCATCAACATCGTCGAGGTCTGCCATCTCGACGTCGCCTCGTTCGGCGCCTGGGACGACGCGAAAGCCGAGACGGCGAGCGGCGTCAAGGCCGACCGTCCGGCGTATCGCAAGCTTCTCTGGCGCGGCGATCGGCTGACGGGCGCGATCATCCTCGGCCCGTCGAGCGACATCTGGACGACCAACGACGTCGGCATGCTCAAGGGACTCGTGCAGTCGGGAGTCTCGCTCGGGGCCTGGAAGGCCCATTTGAAGAAGAATCCGTTCGACATCAAGCCGGCGTTCATCGCGACCAAGACGACCGGCAGCCTGCTCCCCGAAACCATCCTGGGACGCCCGTCGAAGGCGCCCGGGGAAAGCCCGGTGGCCGTATGACTCCAGCAGCCGCGACCGCGCCCAAGCAATCCAAGACGAAGACCGCCACGACCGCGCGCCCCGGCGCCTTCGCCGGCAACCTCTTGCGTGTCGACCTCACGCGCCGCAAGTGCTGGGCCGAGCCGTGGGGCCCCGAGCGGATGCGCGCCGAGCTCGGCGGCGTCGGTCTCGGCGCGATGATCCTCTATCGCGAGACCGCCGCGAAGGGCGGCAAGGCCAACGTCGCATGGGACCATCCCGACAACCGGCTCGTGCTCGGGACGGGCCCGCTCGCGGGTCTCCCGGTATGGGGCACCGGCGGCCTCACCGTCTGCACGATCGGCCCGGGCACCAACGGCCCGACCTCGACGCAAGCCAACGGGTTCTTCGGGACGAACCTGAAATATTGCGGCTACGACGCGATCGCGATCCAGGGCCAGTCAAAGGACTGGGTCTACCTCTACATCAATGACGACGTCATCGAGCTTCGCGACGCCAAGACGCTCGTCGGGCTCGACACGTGGGAGACGCAGAACGCCCTCTACCGGGAGACCGGGCTCGCCGGCCATCAGCTCTCGGTCTATTCGATCGGCCCCGCCGGTGAGAACCTCGTGCGCTTCGCCGCCATCCAGGGCGATTTCGGTCACGTCGCGTCCAAGAACGGCTGCGGCGCGGTCATGGGCAAGAAGCGGCTCAAGGCGGTTGCGATCGTGAAGGGTACGAAGGCGCTGCGCGCCGCCGATCCGCGGGGCGTGATGCAGGCGGCCGAGGACATGTCGCACGATCTCCGCACCGATGCCTCGGCGCGCTCCCTCTACGAGTACGGCACCCTGCCGGGCGTCGTGAACCTCTCGAAGATGGGCGCGCTGCCCATCAAGAACTACACGACCAACCTGACCTCGAACGTCGCCGGGGCCGACATGAGCGCGTGGGAGGCCCCGAAGCTTCGCGAGAACTTCGATCATCGCGGCCACCAGTGCAACGCGTGCGGCATGCACCATTGCCACATGTCGGTCATTCGCCACGGCGACCAGACGGGGAAGATCGTCGACGAGCCCGAGTACGAGGGCTGGTCCGGCTGCGGCTGGGCGATCGGCGCGGCCGACCGCGACGGCGTCGCCTGGCTCAACACCGAGTGCGACAAGGCGTGCGTGGACGTCAACGAATGGGGCTGGCTCTGCGGCTGGGTCATGGAATGCCAGGAGAAAGGCTACATCACCCGCGAGCAGCTCGGCTTCGAGCTCAAGTGGGGCGACATCAAGGGCGCCCACAAGCTGCTTCAGATGGTCAGCCGCCGCGAAGGCTTCGGCAACATCCTGGCCGAGGGCGTCAAGCGCGCCGCCGAGAAGCTCGGCGGGCCCGCCAAGGACTGCGCGATCTACATCGAGAAGGGCGCGACCCCGCGCGGCCACGATCACCGCGCGCGCTGGGAAGAGATGCTCGACACGTGCACCTCGTCCACGGCGACGATGGAGACGGGCAACCCCGTGCATCCAACCGAGGTCGGTCAGCCCGCGCGCATCAATCCCTTCGACGGCGAGCAGGTCGCCAAGTACGTCGCCGGGCTGCGCGGACGGCGCGCCTTCGAGGACTCGCTCGGGATCTGCATCTTCACCTCGCGAACCCGGCTCGAGTACATCTGCCGCGCGCTGTCGGCGGCGACGGGCTGGACCTTCACGGTCGACGAGGCGCTGCGCTTCGGGCGGCGCACGGCGGCCATCAACCGGGCGACCGCGCTCCGCTGCGGTCACACGGGCGCGCTGGAATATCCGTCGGCCCGCTACGGCTCGACCCCGGTCGACGGTCCCGCGAAGGGCCAGGCGATCCGCGCACAGTGGGAAAAGATGCTCGACACCTGGTACGCCGAGGTCGGTTTCGACCGTAAGACCGGCAAGCCCTGGCCCAAAACGCTGAAAGAGCTCGACCTCGACTGGCTCGCGAAGGACCTCTGGGGCAAGAAATCGTAGGGCACTAGCCCACGTCTCGGAGACTCACCGCTGCGGCCGTCTCTTGACCCCCTCCGCGCCGGTGTGCTAATTATTGTCACTTCATTCGACACGGATCATGGGGGTCCTATGGCGCAAGTGATTGGTTTCATTGGTCTTGGCATCATGGGACGCCCGATGGCCCGGAACCTATTGAAGGCGGGCTACCCAGTCGTGGTCCACAGCCGCAGCCGCGGACCCGTCGACGAGACCGCCAAGGCGGGCGCCAAAGTCGGGACCTCGCCGCGCGATGTCGCCTCCCAGTCCGACGTCCTCATCACGATGCTGCCCAACTCGCCCGACGTCGAGCAGGTCGTGCTCGGGCGTGACGGGGTCATCGAGGGTGCGCGGCCCGGTCTGGTGCTCCTGGACATGTCGACGATCTCACCGCTCGTGTCGCAGAAGATCGGGGCGGCGCTCGCGGAGAAATCCGTGAAGATGCTCGACGCGCCCGTGTCGGGCGGCGAGAAAGGCGCGGTCGACGGCGTGCTCTCGATCATGGTCGGCGGCGACAAGGCGGTGTTCGACAAGGCCCTGCCGATCTTCCAGGCGATGGGCAAGACCATCACGCATCTAGGACCGCTCGGTGCGGGCGGATTCACCAAGCTCGCGAACCAGATCATCGTCGCGGTCAACCTGACGGCTCTCGGCGAGGCGCTGACCCTGGCCAAGAAGGCCGGGCTCGACCGCGAGCTCACGTTGACCGCGCTCGCCGGCGGGCTCGCCGGATCGAAGTGCCTGGATCAGAAAAAGCCGAACTACATCGCCGACACCTACAACCCGGGCTTCAAGATCGACCTGCACTACAAGGACCTGGGGCTCATCATGGAATCCGCGCGTGCCCTCGGCGTGCCGCTTCCGGCGACGGCGGCGGTTCAGGAATTGTTCAGTGCCCTCCGCGTCAAGGGGCGAGGAGGCCTCGATCACTCCGGAGTGATCACCTTGCTGTAAGACCTCGCGGGCCTCTCCCGGTGAGGGCCTCCGTCGATCGCGCCGGGCTCGACCCTCAGGGCCGGCTTCCCAAGGTTCAGATCCGACGGGTGCGGAAGGGCGATCTCTCCAAGGTCCGCGACGTCATGGAGCAGACCTTCGGCGATTTCCTCGAGCGGCAGCTGGGCACGCGACCGCGCCAGGCCTTCGGCGGCGCGCAGTACGTCCATCATCGCTGGCTCATGGAGCCGTGGGGCTGCTTCGTCGCCGAGGAGGACAGCTCGAAGATCGTGGGCGCGGCGCTCGCGGTCACCTGGGGCAGCGTCGGCGTCCTCGGGCCGGTCGCGGTGCTCACGAACTATCACAATCAGACGATCGGGCAGCAGCTCATCCGGGCGGCGCAAGATTTCTTCGACGAGAACAAGGCGACGATGCACGGCTGCGTGACGTACCCGACGAGCCCCAAGCACCTGTACCTCTATCACAAGTTCGGGTACCGGCCCAAGCAGCTGACGGCGATCATGAGCCGCACGATCGATCGCGGGCCCGCGCGCGGGTCGGCGCTGGCGAAGGGCGCGGCCACGGCCAAGGCGACGTTGACGGCGCGCCGGTTCTCGACGCTCGAGGAGGCGAAGAAGAAGGCGGCGCTCGCGCGGATCCACAAGATCACCAACGCGATCTGCCGCGGCATGGACCTCGCGAAGGAGATCGAGATCGTCGACGGCCTGGCGTTGGGCGATACACTCCTGCTCGAGCGCGGCCGAGACGTCATCGGCTTCGCGATCTGTCACTCGCCCGGCGTGAGCGAGGCGCCGGCGGGCGCCCTGTACGTAAAGTTCCTCGCCATCGATCCGCCACAGAAGAAGCCGGAGAACCTCGAGCAGTTCGTCACGATCGTCGAGGGGCTCGGCCAGGAGCTCGGCGTGCAACGGGTGATCCTCCCCGTGTATGCTCGCTACTGGACCGCGTACAACGTCCTCATCCAATGCGGATATCAGATCGACTTCACCATGGTCCGGATGCAGCGGGGCAAACAGGAGGACTACGAGGACCCCTCGGACCTCGTGCTCGACGACTGGCGCTGATGCGCGCCGCCGCCGGCGTCGCCGTCGCCCTCGGGTTCGGGCTGGCGGCGAGCGTGGGGGCTCACTCACTGCTCCTGGAGTCGTCGCCTGCCGCGGGCGCGACCCTCAACGAAGGACCGCCGCAGATCTCACTCCGCTTCAACAATCGCATCGAGAAGAAGCTCTCGACGATTCGTGTGGTCGACGAGCGTGGAGGCCAGCGGCCGGTCAGCGTGCTGGTGGGTGACGGCGCCGCCGACCGGCTGATCGGGGCGGTGCCCGCGTTGACACCCGGCGCCTGGCGCGTCGAGTGGCAGGTGCTGTCGACCGACGGTCACATCGTGAGCGGCGGCTTTTCGTTCCGCGTCGTGCCCCAGGCCTTGCGATGAGCCCCGGGGGCAAGATGGTCGCCGGCCGCGCGACAGCGGAAGGCACGCAGCGTTATGCGGAGAAGCTTGCCGGACGACTGGCGGCCGGCCACTTTCGCGAGCTCGCGGGAGGCGCGGCAGCCTCGACCCTGGGCCTCGGCACCTATCTCGGCCCGGAGGACGGCGCGACGGACGTCCTCTACCAGGACGCGGTCGTTCGAGCGCTCGAGCTCGGCGTCAACGTCCTCGACACGGCGGTGAACTACCGTCACCAGCGCAGCGAGCGGGCGATCCGGACCGCGCTCGGCACCGCGATCGGCCGGAACGTCGTTCGGCGCGACGAGATCGTGGTGGCCACGAAGGGTGGATTCATCCCCTTCGATGGGGCGGTGCCGCGCGATCCGCGCGCGTACTTCGCGTCCACGTACGTCGAGACGGGGATCATCAAGCCGGGGGACGTGGTGAAGGGCGCCCACTGCATGACGCCGCGCTACCTGCGCGACCAGATCGAGCGGAGCCGAGCCAACCTCGGCCTCGAGACGCTGGACGTCTACTACGTCCACAATCCCGAGACCCAGCTCGGCGAGGTCGATCGCGCCGAGTTCATGACCCGGGTACGCGCCGCCTTCGGAGCGCTCGAAGAAGCGGTCTCCGCCGGCTGCGTCGCGCACTACGGCACCGCGACGTGGACCGGCTATCGCGTGGATCCGAGCGCCCCCGACTACCTGTCGCTCGCCGAGCTCGTCGGCGCGGCTCGTGACGTGGGCGGGGCCGATCACCACTTCAAGGTGATCCAGCTGCCGTACAACCTCGGGATGACCGAAGCCTTCACGCGGGCCAACCAGCGGGTGAAAGACCGCGTGGTTCCAGTGCTCGAAGCGGCGCGCGAGCTCGGTCTTTCCGTGATGGCTTCGGCCTCGCTCTACCAGGGCCAGCTCATACGGCTGCCGCCGGTGATGACCGAATACATTCCCCGGCTCGCCACGGACGCGCAGCGCGCGCTCCAGTTCGTGCGCTCGACGCCCGGCATCGGCACGGCGCTCGTCGGCATGAAAGAGCCGGCGCATGTCGACGAAAACACGAGAGTCGGCGCGGTCCCGCCGATGGGCTGGGAGCAATTCCAGCGCTTGTTCAGCGCCGCGGGCGCCTGAGTGCCGGAGGCCATCCGGCCGAGACCGGACTCTTTGACGCATCGCAAAACATTGCGGAGGGCAACTGCGTCGGGTAGGGTGATCGGGTGATCACGCTCGAGCGTGACCCGACGCGTGCCATCGGAGTCCGCCCCGCCGTCTCCGCCGTCATCTTCGATCGACGTGGTCGCTTGCTGCTCCAGCAACGTTCGGACGGTGGGCAGTGGGGCCTACCCGGTGGCTCGGTGGAAATCGGCGAATCCGTCCTGGACGCCGTCGCGCGGGAAGTGCACGAGGAGACCGGACTCATCGTCAAGGCGCGGCGGCTCATCGGCGTGTACTCGGCGCCAGCTCTGCAGCTCGTTCGCTATCCCGACGGGAACGTCTGGCACTACGTGAGCCTGTCGTTCGAGTGCACGGTGCGCGGCGGGGCACTGCAGACCTGCGACGAGACGCTGGCCCTGGCGTACTTCCCGCTGCGGCGGCTGCCGCCCACGCTTCTGGCGCACCATCGGGTTCGTATCCGCGACGCGTCCTCACGGAGGGTCGCGCCGTTCATTCGTTGAGGGGGGAAGACGCGTGATGCGACGCATTCACCACGTCGGCATCGTCGTGACTCGGCTGGAAGAGGCCTACCGATTTTACCGCGACACGCTGGGGCTCCCGCTCATCAAGGAGGCGACGATCCCCGACCAGCACGTGCGTGCGGCCTTGCTTGGGGCGGGCGAGAGCGAGATCGAGCTGCTCGAGCCGCTGGAGCCGTCGTCGGGGATCGGGCGCTTCCTGGCCCGGCGCGGTGAGGGACTCCACCATCTCTGCTTCGACACCCCCGACATCGTCAAGACGCTGACCTCGCTCAAGGAGATGCGCGTCGAGTTGCTCGACGAGACCCCGCGGCCCGGGCTGGCTGGACAGATCGCGTTCGTCCATCCGAGGGCGTGTGGCGGCGTGCTCGTGGAGCTGGCGACGCCGTCGTCCGCCGAGGCGGACGACTTGCCGGCGCCGCTCCGGCTCAAGCGGCTCGTGATCGGCGCCTCCGACGTCAGGCGGGCGAGCGACGCGCTCCGCTCACACTTCGGCCTCGAAGAGGTCGCGATGAACGGTGGTCCGCGCACGATGCTGGCGGTCGGTCGCGGCGCGGTGCTGGTGGTGCCGGCGGAGGAAGTCGGCGGCATCGAGGGACTGGTCGCGCTGTCGATGGTCGCCGAGGACTTCCCCACGCTCACCGACGCCTTCACTCGGGCCGGGACGTCGTTCCTGCGAGGCACCGGTGAGGTGACCGTGCAGCCGGCTTCGAGCCACGGCGTGAATCTCCACATCAGCCGCTACTAGCCGCGGCAGGCGGCCGATAAAGGCCCATCTGCTTCGTTGGCGCCCTCGACGGCACGCTTACCGTACAGAGAGTACGGCTCGCGTGCCGCCTTCGGGCGCCGCCTCGCATCTGGACCTTTCTCGGCCGCCTGCTCTATTCGAGTGAGGCCACTAGTCGGGGCGGCGGACCGCGGCGACGGGCGTCGGGAACTCGTCAGGATCGATCGGGATCTCGATGACCGCCGGTGAGCTCTCGGAGAGCGCCTTCTTGACGGCGTCGCCGACCTGGTCGGGGTGCTCGACGTAGTAGCCGGCGGCGCCGAAGAGCCGCGCGAACTGGTCGTAGCGCGGGTTGCCGATGTCACAGCCGATGTAGCGCCCGCCATAGAAGTGCTTCTGATAGGCCTTCTCCGATCCCCAGCAGTTGTTGTTCATCACGATCGTCACGACCCCGATGCCGTGCCGTACCGCGGTCTCGAGCTCCTGGGCGTTCATCAGGTAGCCGCCGTCGCCGTGGATCGCGACGACCGGCGCCTCCGGGCGACCGAGCTTGGCGCCCAGCGCCACGGGGAAGGCGAAGCCGAGGCCCCCGAGATCCAGCGGCGTGAGGAACGTGCGCGGCCGCGCGAAACGCAGCCGATCGTATCCGTAGGCCGGAGCGGCCCCGGCGTCGAGCGTCACGATCGTCTCCGGCGGGAGCACGCGACGAAGCTCGGCATAGACCCGCTGGGGCTTCATCGGCTTCGCCGTGAGACCTTCCTCGGCGGCCAGTCGCGCTTGGCGCTGAGCCCGCAAGGTCTCGGCTTCACGCAGCCACGATTCGTTCCGCGCCGGGCCGCCGCCCTGGGCCAGCGCGGCGAGCAGCGCCTGACACGTCTCGCGCGCGTCGGCGTGAATGCCGACGGCCACCGGATAGTAGCGACCGATGTCGCGCGCCTCGAGGTCGATCTGCACGATCGCCGTGCCCGATCGGATGTAGCGGTCGTCGAACTGGGTCGTGAACTGAGCCAGGCGTGAGCCCACCGCGAGGATCAGGTCGGCCCGCCGGCACGCGGCGGCCGCCTCGGGGGCCCCCGCGCGTCCGAGCGGACCCAGATAGAGCGGATGTGCGTTGGGGACGGCGTCGTTTCGTCCATACGCCGTGATCATCGGCATGCCGTAGCGATCGCTCAGCTGAACCACCAGCTCGTTGGCGCCGGCGCGGCTGGTCCCGCCGCCGACGAGCAGCAGCGGACGCTCGGCCTGCCGCAGGTGTTGCACCGCCTCGCGGATCGCGTCCGCGTGCGGCGGTTGCGCATGGGTGACCCGGTAGCGGCCGGGCGCCAGCGCCGCCGTCGGCGGGAGGGTACCGTTGAGCACATCACGCGGGATCTCGACGAACACCGGGCCCTGGCGGCCGCTCATCGCCGTGCGCAGCGCGCCCCGCAGGAGCTCGGGAATGCGCTCGGCCTTGTTGATCTGAAGCGCCTGCTTGGTCACCGGCCGGAACATGCCCACCAGGTCGTATTCTTGAAACGCGTCCTTCTGATAGTGGTCGAGCGCGATTCCGCCGACGAGCACCACCACCGGCGAGTGGGCGACGTACGCCGCGGCGACGCCGGTCAGCAGATTGGTGGCGCCCGGACCGCTCGTCACGAGGCAGACGCCCGGCCGATCGGTGACGCGCGCCAGGCCATCGGCCATGAACGCGGCGGCCTGCTCGTGGCGCACGTTGATGTATTCGACGCTCGAATCGTCGTAGAGCGTGTCCAGGACGTCCAGGAACGTCGAGCCGACGATTCCGAATATTTGCCGGACACCTTCGGCCTTCAGCAGCTCGACGACCGCTCGCCCACCCGTCCACTCGTCCATGATCTCGTACCTCCCCGTGCGATCCCTCGCGCCGCGTCATGAGTTCATGGCGCGGGCGGCGCGCGCCACAGGATACCGACTGGTCCACCGTAAACAAAGTGGGACGGCCAGCCGTCGTACGGCCAGATAGTTCTTGCAAGGAGGAGCTATGAGACGCCTGCAACGCACGATTGGAATGATGGCCTTGCTCCTGCTCGGGATCGGCGTGGCGGCCGCCCAGGCGGAGCCGCAGTTCGCCGGCTCATGGGTGCTCGACCGCTCGCAGAGCCAGTTTCCGCAACACGAGGGCCGGGGCCACCGAACGCCCGACGCCCAGGTTCAGCCTCAACAGCCGCCGCAGCCGCCCCAGGTGACGCTCGTGGTCGCCCAACAGGGCAACACGCTGAAGGTCACCCGGACCTTCGCGCAGGGCTCCCGGCAGCGCTCGATGACCGACACGATCGTCGCCGATGGCAGCGATCAGACCCAGCAGGGTTACCGCGGCAACGTCGTGACCCGCTCGGTCTTCGAGGGCGATCGGCTGGTCGTGACTCATACGCGCACGAAGAAGACCGATCAGGGTGACCAGACGATGTCGCGGCAGTCGGTCTGGACGCTCTCGCCGGACGGACGCGTCCTCACGATCGATACCACCATGCACGGCCCGCGCGGCGAGCGCGCGATGAAGACGGTCTATCAGCGTAGCTGACCCCGTCACCGGCGGGGCGCCCATCCGGGCGCCCCGTCCCATCGTGATCGCCTCAACGAGCTTCTTGTCCTCCACGCCCCGCGACGTCTATGCTGCGCAGGGGCGATGACGAAGATCCGCACGGCCGGAACCAGACGCATCGGGCGCCGCGAGCTCGTGACCGGCGCGCTGGCGCTGGGCGCCACGCTCGTCGCCCCCGCGTTCATCCGCCGCGTTTCGGCCCAGCCGCGGCTTTCGGGGCCGCCGTTCACGCTCGGCGTCGCTTCGGGCTATCCCTCGCCGACGGGCGTCGTGCTCTGGACTCGCCTGGCACCGTCTCCGCTCATGCCGGCGGGCGGGATGCCACCCGAGGTCGTCCCGGTCGAATGGGAAGTGGCGACTGACGATCGCATGGGATGGATCGTCCAGCGGGGGATCGTCGGCGCGACTCCCGCGTTCGCGCACTCGGTCCACGTCGAGGTCGAGAACCTCGAGCCGGGTCGGTGGTACTGGTATCGCTTTCGAGCGGGCGGTGAGGTGAGTGCCGCCGGTCGCACACGAACGGCGCCCACCGCAAACGGCAACAACGAGCGTATGCGCCTGGCCTTCGCCTCCTGCCAGCAATACGAGCAGGGCTACTACAACGCGTACCGCCACATGCTCGGCGACGATCTCGATCTGATCGTGCACCTCGGTGACTACATCTACGAATCGTCGTGGGGCCAGGATCACGTGCGCAAGCACGGCGCTCCCGAGCCGTACACGCTCGACGACTATCGGATCCGGCACGCGCTCTACAAGAGCGATCCCGATCTCCGCGCCGCGCACGCGGCCTGCCCGTGGCTCATGACGTGGGACGACCACGAGGTTCAGAACGACTACGCGAACGATCGCTCGGAGCATCTGGACACTCCCGAGTGGTTCCTGGAGCGCCGCGCCGCGGCCTACCGCGCCTACTACGAGCACATGCCGCTGCGCCGCTCCATGGTGCCCTTCGGGCCGCACATGCGGCTCCACGCGCGCGTGGCGTTCGGCCGACTCGCCCAGTTCCATCTCCTCGACGATCGCCAGTACCGCTCGCCCCAGCCGTGCCCTGCACCGGGCCGCGGCGGGGCCAACGTGGTCGAAGGCTGCGAAGCGCGACTGGACCCGCGTCTGACGATGCTCGGCGAGGCGCAGGAGCGCTGGCTCATGGCAGGGCTCGAGCGCGCGTCCGCGCGCTGGAACGTGATCGGCCAGCAGACGCTGATGGCTCAGCTCGATCGCAAGCCGGGGCCCGGCCAGCGCTTCTGGACGGACGGATGGGACGGCTATCCCGCGGCGCGCCGTCGTCTGCTCGACTACCTCGGCCAGCGCAAGCCGGCCAACCCAATCGTCCTCGGCGGCGACGTGCACTCGTTCTGGGTGACCGACCTCAAGCCCGACTTCGACGATGCACACTCGCCGGTGGTTGCGACCGAGTTCGTCGGCACTTCCATCACCTCGCAGTTCGGCCGCCCTCAAGCCGAGGTCGACGCGTTGATGGCCGACAACCCCCACATCCGGCTCGGCAACGGCACGCGCCGTGGCTATGTCCGGATGGAGATCACGCGACAGCGGCTCCGCGCCGACCTCCGCACGGTTCGGAACGTCACCCAGCCGGATGCCGAGGCGGACACGCTGGCCACCTTCGTGGTCGAGGACGGCCGGCCCGGCGCGATCCGCGGCTAGTCCGGATGGCCGAGGCGAGACAATAGGGGTACTCTGAAGGCCCGAGCCATGCGATTCCTGGCCGTTCACCCCGGTCCGCTGATGTACACCAAGATCTTCCTACGGCTGGAGCCGTTGGGGCTCGAGCTGGTGGCCGCGGCCGTTCGTCGGGCCGGTCACGAGGCGCGGCTGATCGATCTACAGGCGGGCACCCACAAGGATTACTTCCGGCTCGTCGACGACTGGCAACCGGACGTGGTCGCGTTCTCCTGCAACTACCTGGCGAACGTCCCCGAGGTGGTCGATCTCGCGAAGCTGACGCGTGCCCGCCGGCCCGACACGTTCATCTTCGTCGGCGGCCACAGCGCGTCGTTCACCGCTCAGGAGCTGCTCGAGCACGCCGGCGGGGCCATCGACTGCATCCTCAAGGGCGAGGGCGAGGCCTCGGTGTCCGAGCTGCTCGAAGCCGTCGAGCACGATCGGCGGTCGGTCGCGCAGGTCCCCGGTGTCGTCTCCCTAGATGGCGAAGGACCGCCCCCGCGGCTGGTCGAGAGCCTGGACGTGCTCGTGCCGGCGCGCGACTTGCTCCGCCATCGGCGCCGGTACTTTCTCGGCACGCTCGATCCCTGTGCGTCGATCGAGTTCGCGCGCGGTTGCCCGTGGGACTGCTCCTTCTGCAGCGCGTGGACCTTCTACGGCCGAAGCTACCGCGTGGTCAGTCCGGAGCGGGCGGTGGAAGACCTCGCCTCGATCCGGGAGCCCGGCGTCTTCATCGTGGACGATGTGGCCTTCGTGCAGGCCAAGCACGGCTTCGAGATCGGCGAGGCCATCGCGCGCCGCGGGATTCGCAAGCAGTACTACCTCGAGACGCGAGGCGACGTGCTCCTGCGCAACAAAGACGTGTTCCGGATGTGGACGCGCCTGGGTCTGCAGTACATGTTTCTCGGGCTCGAGGCGATCGACGAGGAAGGCCTGCGCAAGTACCGCAAGCGGATCTCGCTCGGCCACGCCTTCGAGGCCCTGGAGTTCGCGCGCTCGCTCGGCATCCAGGTGGCCATCAACCTGATCGCCGATCCCGACTGGGATCGCGAGCGCTTCGCGGTGGTCCGCCAGTGGTGCATGGAGATCCCGGAGATCGTGAATATCTCCGTCAACACGCCGTATCCGGGGACCGAGACCTGGCGTACCGAGGCGCGGAGAATCCACACGCGCGACTATCGCCTCTACGACATCCAGCACGCCGTGCTACCGACGCGCCTGCCGCTGGCCGATTTCTACGAGGAGCTGGTCCGCACCCAGCGCGTCCTGGCGATGAAGCACATGGGTTGGGCCGCGCTCCGGGACCTGACGACGATCGTGCTCGGTCACCTGGTGCATGGACAGACGAACTTCGTCAGGAGTCTCTGGAAGTTCGACCGCGTGTTCGATCCCAAGCTCTTGCTGGCCGATCATCATCGCCCCGTCGCCTACGAGATGAAGCTGCCGCCACCCGTGCAGACCAAGGTCGATCCACGCCTGCTCTACGTGTTGCACGCGCCAGGTCGCAAGGGCCGTGCCATCGACGACGCGACCGAGCAGTTCGTCGACGCGACCCGGATGGGAACGAGCGAATAGCGCTTGATCCCGCGGCTGATCCTCGTGGAAGGGCTTCCGGGCTGCGGAAAATCCACGACCGCCCAGTTCCTGGCGACTCAATTGAACCGAGCCGGCCACCGCGCGCGCTGGCACTACGAAGAAGAAACACCGCATCCGGTGCTCCAGGCGCGAGGATCGTCTCGAGCGCTGGACGCGGTTCGCCGCCGAGGTGCAGGCGGGCGACGCGGTGCGGATCGTCGAGAGCACTTTGCTGCAGACGCCGATCATGACCATGCTCCGCGAGGATGTCGACCCCGGCGTCATCCTCGCGTTTCTCGAACGCGTTCAGGCTCGTCTGCGCTCGCTGGTACCCCTTGTCGTCTACCTCCGACATCCTGAGCCGGACGAGGCGACCTTGACGAGTGATCCTCGAGCGACTCGAGCTGTCGCTCGTGCCCGACGAGCCAGTGACCGAGAGAGACCTGCGGCGCTGCGTAGGGACGTATCGCGATGGGAACGAGGGCACGCGCGAGTGCTCGGTCGAGCTTCGGCACGGAGGGCTCGTACTGCACGGTGTGCTGTGGCCGCACAATCGGCTGCTGCCGAAGGCGCCTGGAGTCTTCGAAGCGGAATCCTGGCCGCTCGAGCTCTATTTCGAGGATGATGGCGACGGTATCGTCGCGCGAATGCGTGCGGTAGGCCCGGCACTCGGCCGGGGCCGGATCGACGGAGTGTTCGGGCGGGCGTGATCGTGCTGCCGGCCGCCGCGGGGGCGAGAGCCCCGCCGGCCGAGGCGCGACTCTGGATCAGGGAGGTGGGACCGTGAGCGCAAAACCGTGCGTGCTGGAATTCGGGATGGGTGTCGACGTGCACGGGCGAGACTCGACCAAGGCCGCCTGTCGCGCGGTGTCGGACGCGATCAGGCACTCGAGCTTGCCGCTGTTCCAGGAGGTCCGCGAGCGCGGCGGGCGAATGCTGGTCGACGTGACCGTCGGCGTCCCCGATCCGGACTCGGTCAAGCTCGATATCGTCCGGCGCGAGCTTCCGCACGGTGAGGTGACCGTCCACGCTGTCAACGGCGGCCTGCGCTCACCGAGCTCGGACACGCTCATCGCCTGCGCGGCCATCACCGTCAGCGTCGAGTACCCGCAGGACTCCCGATGAGCGCAACCAGGACCGGGACGGGACTCAAGCGGCTGCAGCACCTGGTGCTCTGGGTCTCGAACGTCGAGCGCAGCGTGCGCTTCTACTGCGACGTCGTCGGCTTCGAGGTCCAGCGACGCTATCCCAACGCGGCGTTCCTGAAGATTCCGGGGACCCCGGACGATCACAACCTCGGCTTGTTCGAGCAGACGGGGGCCCCGCGTCCCGACGAGCGGGTCGCGCGCATGTATCACTCCGCCTGGGAGGTCGATGACCTGACCGACCTGGCACGCGCGAAGCGACGGCTCATCGAGGCCGGATCGCTCGTGGGCTCGTCGAATCACGGCGTGAGCCTCTCGCTCTACGCCAAGGATCCAGACGGGCTCGAGTTCGAGATCTTCTGGACGGTGCCAGGCGGTGTTTCGGCGCGAACGACCGAGCTCGATCTCGAGATCGAGCTCGCACGCCGCGGGCTGGCGTTGCCCTGAACGTGAGCCGGGGCGCCCGAAAGGGCGCCCCGGCCACATCATCGAGCGGCTATAGCGACCGGAGGAAGTTCAGCAGATCCTGCTGATCACCGCTGCTCAGGCGGTTGTAGATGCTGATGACCGCATTCGCCTCCGACGGCCCGAACTTCGTGTTGCCGCCGCTGGCGTGAGCCTGGATCGCGTCATCGAGGTCGTTCGTCCGACCATCGTGGAGGAAGAAGACCCGCTTGCCGAGACCCCACAGCGGCGCGGTCCTGAACTCGTCACCGCGTGCCGCCCCCTGGAGGATGTCGTCGGCGAGGCCTGGGCCCATCGCGTGCAGGGCCAGGTCGGAGAAGAGATAGGCAGCCTGGCCCTGATTGCGCAGCGCCACGACGGTGGCGTTCTGGTTGACCGGGAGCGAGGGCGTGTGGCACAGCGCGCAGCCGATGTTGGTGAACAGCTTCCTGCCATGCGCGATCGAGTCCGACGTGGCGCCGGTGAAGATCGTGACCGGCGTCGGCGGCGCGAGGAAACGCTGGAAGTTGGCGAAATTGACGATCGCCGGGATCTGACCGACGCTGGGCGTGCCGTCGTTGGGCACCTTCGCGAACTGGCAGCTCAGCGTCTCGTCACGCTCGATCGGGAACGCCTCGCTGGTGATTCCCATCTCGACGTTGTAGGCCTCGCCGGAGAAGACGAGCAAGGACGGGTTCTGTGCCTTCCAGCCGAATCGGCTGATGCGTCCGTCGTTGCCGTTCCGGTTGACGCGCCCGCTGATCCCGACGGCCCTCTTGAGTAAGGAGTTGGAGTTCAGATTGTTCAGAATCGTGGTGTCGGTGAAGTTCTCGATGAGCCCGGCGCCGAAGACCGGGGTCGGAATCCTGAAGATGATGTTCCGGTTGCGGACCTGGCTCTCGAAGTCCTCCTGCCGTATGTTGCAGCCCGGAGCATTTTTATGCCCCGCGATCACGAACAGGGCATGGACACCGCCGTCTCGGGAGCCATCGGGATTGAACTGGAAGCGAGCCTCCCGGATGGGACCGTTAGCCGTGATGAACGACGGAATGCCGTTACCCACGAACCCCAGGTCCGAGGTGATTCTCGCAACAAGGGGGTTTACCGCGGGGCTCGTTCCCCCGGTGGCCGGTTGCGCGTGGCAGCCCGCACAGCTCACGAAGTTGAAGCGCGGGCCCACGCCGTCGGCGACGGACTCTTCCTCGGAGAAGTCCGCCAATCCTTCCTCGAACATCGTATTTTCCTCGCCGCTCAAGCCGGCGATGGCCCCTCCTGCCCCAGGGGGGCCACCCCGAACGCCCGGGTCTCGCGCCCCACGGAACTGCGCCGTCAGGGTTTGCGAAACTCCGAGCAAGGCAATGACCGTCGTAATGAACAGTATCCGGATCCTCGCTTTGCTCATGTGTTCTCAGCTCCTTACGCGAAATGCACGGCTCGCAGGGTTGACGAGCGGCGAGCAAGGGGCGCAAGGGGGGTGCCAGGACGACCCTGGGATTTTAAGATACGGAAAACGCGGCGATATCCGGGACAGCGGTCACCAACCGATGTCGCCGAATTCTCACCGAGGCGACGGATCCCGCGTTGAATTCTCGCGTGCGAGAAAGTCCGCGCGATTCTTGTTCCCGGATGAGAAAGCGGGCTATTGTGGTAGAGTCGCGCCCAAGCGGAGCCGCGCACGTGGCGCAAGCCGCTGCGGCTCCTCGCCGAGCGGAGCGTGTCCGCCAACGACCGGATGTTCTCGCAGCACCAGGGCTGCGTCAGCGTAGATCAGAAAGTGATCCCAGTATGACCGCGTCGATCCTGGTAGTTGACGACGAGCCCGCGATTCAGGACATCCTGACCTGGGCTCTCTCCGCCGAGGGCTACCGTGTGGCGACGGCCGGGAGCGGCGAGGAGGCGCTGAGCCGCGTCGAGCAAGAGGACTTCGACGTCATCGTCACCGACATCGTCATGCCGGGGCTGGACGGTCTCGAGGTGCTCGAGCGCTCACGCGTGCTCAACCCGCGCGCCGCGGTGATCGTGATGACCGCGTACGCGGCCCTCGAAACCGCCATCGCGGCCCTCCGCCGGGGCGCCAGCGACTATCTCGAGAAGCCGTTCTCCGTCGATCTCCTCAAGGAGCGTGTCCAGGGCCTGCTCCGGTATCGGGAGACGATCTGGAAGGACCGGCTCGTGCAGCGCGCGCTCCAGCCACGGGTGGCCGGGCACTCACTCGTCGGAGAGAGCGACGCGATCCGGGCCCTCCGCGAGCAGATCATGCTCGCCGCCCGCACGCCGAGCAACGTGTTGATCACCGGGGAGAGCGGGGTCGGCAAGGAGCTCGT
>QHSQ01000166.1 GCA_003221615.1 Candidatus Rokuibacteriota bacterium
CTGTTCGTCGCGGCCAGCCAGGGCACGCTGTTCCTCGACGAGATCGGCGAGATGCCGTTGCCGCTCCAGGTCAAGCTGCTTCGGGTCATCGAGGACAAGTGCGTGCTGCCGGTCGGGGGGACCAAGCCGACGCCGGTCGACACCCGGATCATTGCCAGCACGAATCGAGATCTCGAGCACGAGGTCGAGGCCGGGCGCTTCCGCGAGGATCTGTTCTATCGGCTCAACGTCGTGCACCTCAGCGTGCCGCCTCTGCGCGAGCGCCGCGGCGACATCCCGGTGCTGGTCGATCATCTCGTTCACCGGCTCAACACCAAGCTCGGCACGCACTGCCTCGGCGTCGAGCGGGACGCGCTCTGGTCCCTCATCGGCCGGCCGTGGAAGGGCAACGTCAGAGAGCTCGAGAACGTCCTCGAGCGAGCGATCGT
>QHSQ01000060.1 GCA_003221615.1 Candidatus Rokuibacteriota bacterium
AGCGGCCACAACCCCTCGTTGGAGAAGCCGGAATAGTATCCCTGCTCCTCTTCCTTGGTGAGCCAGACCCGCCGCAGCGTGTAGCGCGGGTCGTCGACCGGCACGCCGATTCGGCCGCGGCCGTCCACCGTCTCCCGATCGGCATCGCCGCTGCCGTGAGCGACCCAGACACCTCCGCAGGCGCGCATCACCGGATCCATCGCCGTCACCAGACCGCTGGCCGGAGCCTGGGCGTGGATCTGGCCGCCCCGCCACACGTGGCTCACCGGCTCGCGGTTGGACACCACGACCAGGAGTCGACCGTTCATCTGCATCTGGACGAACTGCTTCAGGCGCTCCTCGGTCCAGATGCTCTCGCCGGCCAGCCGCAGCGCGGCTTCCTGCTCGGCGGCGGCCTGAGCCCGCTGCATGCTCCGCGCGAGGCGCGAGACCTCGAGCGCGAGTGGCCCGAACATGTTGGCGTCGGCGACGTTGCGCGGTGGCGGCACCGGTCGCCCGCTACGGAGCGCGCGCGTCCATTGCGAGATCTCGGCCATCGGCCGGGTGATGCTGAACTTCACGATGAGCGCGATGATGACCGAGATGACCAGGGCCAGCACGAGGAACCGCACCGCGTTGTAGCTCCAGCGGTCCCACTCGGCGTGCTCGAGGTGCGAGGCGTCCTGGAGCACGGCGATCGCCCCCACCGGCTGGTCGTCGGCCATGAGCGGCGTCGCGTAGATGAAGCGCGTGCGGTCGCCGAGTACGCGAAATCCCTGGGTCGGCGAGTTCCGCGAGATCGCCTCGGTCACCTCGGGCAACGAGGGCGGCAGGATCGGCGCGACGTCAGGGCTGGCGAACCGCAGGGTGGCGAACCGGTCATAGACGACGACCCCGCGCTGCGCCTGGCCAAATTTCTTGACGAGCCGCTCGATGGCCGCCGGCGACTGCTTGGCCGACGACGCCTCGATCGCGTCGCTCAGCCCTTCGGTGATCAGCATCGCGCGGCGCTGGAGATCGCCGACGAGCCGGCCCCGCTCCTCGCGGATCTGGAGATACGCGAAGATCCCGATGACCAGCATCACCGAGAGCCAGATCGCGCTGACGAGCCGCAGGGTGAATTTCATGTCCGGTCAATCGGTCCCGTGACGACGACCGCCTCAGTGTAACGCATCCCCCCGGCAGGCGCAGCGTCTCACCCGGCCGGCGCGATCCCGC
Source organism: Candidatus Rokuibacteriota bacterium (assembly GCA_003221615.1). GTDB lineage: Bacteria > Methylomirabilota > Methylomirabilia > Rokubacteriales > CSP1-6 > AR31. The sequence goes on from QHSQ01000060.1 coordinate 1,198, forward strand.
GGGCCTACAGGCGATGGACGGGGAAGATGCTTCTTCGGATGGCGTCGACCTGACGCTGGGCGTACTCCTGCGCGCGCACGCGCCGATGGTCGGGAAGCGGCTCGTCCGGATCCCAGAGCGTGTCGGTCACGAATCCGTAGCGCCGCGTGTCCGGCGCGAACGACGCCGGGAGCGCGGACGGCAGCTCGACGCCGTTCAGCACGGCCCACGCGGCCGTCCACGCGCGCGCGACGTTCGGCAAGTCGTAGCCGCCGCCGCCCAGGCACACGAGCTTCGGCGAGAGCTCCGTGATGCGCGACACCGCGCGCGCGAAGCCCTGGACGTCGAGGGCCAGATGCGTCAGGGGGTCGGTGCGGTGCGAGTCGATCCCGAGCTGGGCGACGACGACGTCCGGCCGGAAGGCGCCGAACAGCGGCGGCACGACCTGCTCGAACGCGGGCAGATAGACCGACGAGTCGGTGAACGGCTCGAGCGGCAGGTTGACCGAATAGCCGACGCCGGCGCCACGGCCCGCTTCCTCGACGAACCCGGTGCCCGGGAACAGATAGTCGCCGCGCTCGTGCGTCGAGATCGTCAGCACATTCGGGTCGCCGTAGAACCCGTGCTGCACCCCGTCGCCGTGGTGGGCATCGATGTCGACGTAGAGCACGCGGAGCCCGCGCTCGCGGAAGCGGAGCACGGCCAGCACGGCGTCGTTGACGTAGCAGAAGCCGGACGCGCGCGAGGGCATCGCGTGGTGCAGGCCGCCCGCGAAGTGGAAGACGCGATCCGCCTCGCCGCTCAGCACGAGGTCGGCCGCCAGGATCGAGCCGGCCGCGCAGAGCCGCGCGGCGTCCCAGAGCCCGGGAAACACCGGATTGTCGCCCGGGCCCAGACCGAACCGCTCGGCGAGCATCGGCGCCCGCCCGCTGTTGCAGGCCTTGAGCATCTGGAGATATTCGGGGTCATGGTAGATCGCGAGCGCGCTCTCGGGCGCGGCCTCCGGCGCGCGCACGGCCGCTCCCGGCAACGCCGTGAGGCCGTACGCCTGCATCAAGCGCCACGTGAGCCCGAGCCGCTCCATGCGCAGCGGGTGCTGAGGACCGTAGTCGAAGCGGGTCCACGCGTCCGCATAGATCAGCGCGGTCTTTATCGACGCCAGTGGCCTGATTTCCCGCCCGACTTCTCGACCAGCTGGACCTTGGCGATCGTCACGCCGCGCTCCACCGCCTTCACCATGTCGTAGACGGTCAGCGCCGCGACCGCGGCGGCGGTGAGCGCCTCCATCTCGACGCCGGTCTTGTCGACCGTGCGCACGCGCGCCTCGACGCTCAGCTCGCCGCGCCCCAGGTCGTCGCGGAAGGTGACATCGACGCCTGTGATGCGCAGGGGGTGACAGAGCGGGATGAGCTGGGGTGTGCGCTTGGCGGCCAGGATGCCGGCGGTGCGCGCGACGCCGAGGACGTCGCCTTTGGGGGCATTACCCCTTCGGATGACGCGAAGCGTCGCCGGCTTCATGCGGAGGACCGCCAGGGCAATCGCCTCGCGAACCGTCTCGCGCTTGTCCGAGACGTCCACCATGCGGGCGTCGCCCCTCGACGAAAGGTGCGAGAGGCCGCCGTACGACTTCGTCCGAGCCTTCGTCAGGCGGTGACGCCGGATCGAGCGTGCCGGATCATCGCCTCCATCCGGTCTTTGGCCATCAGCTTCAGCTTCTTCAGCTCACTGACGCGCCACTGCGATTCCGCCGAGAGCGGGATCGTTCCCTTGAGCGCCTCGAGCTCCTGATCGTGAGCGCGATGCTCGCCGCGAAGGCGCCGGAACTCCTCGTTCTCGGCCGTGAGTCGTTCGATGAGGGACTCCTGATCCATGCGAGGCCTCCTTTGCGCGGTGGAGGAACCGTCACGACTAGATGTGGACGCCCCGTTATAGCCTCGGATCCCGGCGAGTGTCAAGCTTGGCCCGGACAGGTTGTCGGTCGCGGGTTTCGACCCCACTATTTCCGGCAATTCGGGTGCCGGTAAGCTATCACCTCAGAGACCGCGGCTCTCGGGTGAGGACGGCTTGTCGGCAGCGTGCTGGCTCCACTTTCGGAAAGCGGTCGCCAGCTCGTCCGGCTCCACGGGCTTGGAGATGAAGTCGTCCATGCCGGCAGCGAGGCACTGGTCGCGATCGCTCTCCATGGCGTTGGCCGTCATGGCGATGATGGGAACGTGCGTGCCCGACAGTGCCTCGTGCTGGCGGATCGCCCTCGTCGCCTCGTAGCCGTCCATGTCGGGCATCTGACAGTCCATGAAGACGCAATGGTAGGCGATGCGGGTCACCGCCTCGACGGCTTCGAGCCCGTTCGCCACCACGTCCACACGGCAGCCGACCTTCTCCAGCATCCGGGCCGCGACTCTCTGGTTCACCACATTGTCTTCCGCGACGAGGACTCTGCCGCGCGACTGGGTCTCGGTCAGCGTATGGTGCGTGATCAGCCGCTGGGGCGCCGGCTCGCTCGCCATTCCCATCACGGTCGCTATGCAGTCGTACAGCTGGGACTGTCTGATCGGTTTGACGAGGAACGCGCCGAAGCCCGCGTGCTGGGCTTCTTCGGCGCACCCTCGATAGCTCAACGACGTCAGCAGCACGAGCGGGACCTTCGCGAGGGCGGGATCCGACTTGATCGTGCGAGCCAAGGTCATCCCGTCCATGCCCGGCATCTGATGATCGAGGATCGCCAGATCGTAGGATCGGCCGTCGCGCTCGGCCATCCGCAAGCATTCGAGGGCGCGCGAGGCGTCGGCCACACAGTCCACCTGCATGCCCCAGGCGCCGAGCTGGCCGGTGAGAAGGGCGCGGTTCGTCGCATTGTCGTCGACCCCCAGCACGCGCAGGCGCCGCAGCCCCGCCAGGTTCACCTGCTTGGCGGTCGGCGGCGCTGGCCGCTTGGCCAGTCGCACGGTGAACCAGAACGTGCTGCCCTTCCCCGGGGCGCTCTCGACGCCGATGTCGCCTCCCATCATCTCGACGAGCCGCTTGGAGATCGCCAGGCCCAGCCCGGTCCCGCCATACCGGCGAGTCGTCGAGCCATCGGCTTGCGAGAACGATTGAAACAGCCGCTCGCGGACTTCGGGCGCGATGCCGATGCCGGTGTCGGTGATCGAGAAGCGGATCAAGGCGTCGTCGTCCGTTTGCTCGACGACGGAGGCCTGCACGACGACCTCGCCGCGTTCGGTGAACTTCACGGCGTTGCCGACGAGATTCGTGAGGACCTGTCGGAGGCGGCCGGGGTCGCCGCCCATCCACGTCGGGAGATCGGCGTTCGGCAGGTACACCAGCTCCAGGCCCCTGCCGTAGGCGCGCTCGGCGAGGAGCTCGAGCACGTTTTCGACCGCGACGCGGAGCTCGAAGTCGATCTCCTCGAAATCGATCTTGCCGGCCTCGATCTTGGAGAAATCCAGGATGTCGTTGATGATCGCCAGAAGCCCCTCACCGGACTGCCGCACCGTCTCGGCGTACTCTCGTTGCTCGGCGGTCAGCTCGGTGTCCAGCAAGAGCCCGGTCATCCCGATGACGCCGTTCATGGGCGTGCGGATCTCGTGGCTCATCGTGGCGAGGAACGCGCTCTTGGCGCGACTGGCCTCCTCGGCGGCGGTACGCGCCTGGCTCGCCGCGCGCACGGCCTCCGCCATCTCCGCTTCGGCTTCCTTGAGCCCGGTGATGTCCGTGTAGACGGCCACGGTGCCGATCTCTTCGATCTTCCGTTCACTGACCTGGAGCCAGCGGCCATCGTTGAGCTGTTGGACGTAGGGCCCACGCGGATTGCGATACCGCGCCAGCCGCTCGGCGACCCACGCATCGACTCGTCCCTTCGCGTCCGCGACCCGGCCGCGCTCGGCGATCAAGCGGATGACCTGCTCGAACGGCATCCCCACCAGGCCGGGCTCGGGAGCGGCATTCGCGAGCTCACGGTATCGGCTGTTGCACAGCACGAGCCGATCGTGCGTATCGTAGAGCGAGAAGCCCTCCGAGATGCTCTCGATCGCTTCGAGCAGACGCGACCGGCTCAGACGCTCCGAGTTGGCCGCGGCCTCCAGGCGGCTATCGACGACCGTGACGAAAATGGCGAGCCCGGTGATGACCACGGTGGCCACGCTGACCCAAGCTCCCAGAAACGTCGGATCCAATCCGGCGCCCACCGGATCAGAGCTGGTGCTCGGGAAAACATGCGCGGCCGCCATGCCGGTGTAGTGCATGCCGGCTACCGCGAAGCCCATCACGGATGCAGCTCCGAGCCTGGTCCACCAGCGGTGGACATCGCCGGGTCTGCTGCTGGCGAGAAACTTGGTGTAGAGCGCCGTGATCGCGAGCACGACGGCCACGATGACGGAGACCACGAAGAGCACCGGGTCGTATCGCATCACCGCGTTCATCCGCATCGCCGCCATGCCGGTGTAGTGCATCACGCCGATGCCGGCGCCCATGAGCGTGGAAATGCATCGCCCAGACCCCGATGCCCATGGTCACGGCGCCCGCCGAGAGCCACGACCTCTTGGCGAAGGGCCGGTCGGCGGCGCTGATCCTCTCGGCGAGACCCAGAACGGCGTACGCCGCCAGGATGGCGACCACCACTGAAAGCGTGACTAGCGTCGGCTCGTATGTTCCGGCGAGCGCCGACCCTGGATCCATGCTGCCGTCCAGGAATCCCCAGTGATGTCGGAGTAGCTCCATCTGTAGTCTTTCGGGCCTCGGTCGGATACAGCAGGCCGGATGCCAAGAGACGACATCTTAGAAATCAAATGCTTGGAGAAACGACAGACACCCTCGCTGACAGTATTGACGCGGCGTTTCGGGGACCTAGTCCGGTCCGATCAGGTGCGCGGCGCTGGCCTTGAACGCGGCGATGACCCGGGCGCCCTCGACCAGGCCGAGCTCGGCGACCGACCGCGCCGTCACCGTCGCGACGAGCGGGAAGCCTACGTCGACGACGACACGGATCGCGGGCGTCGAGGGCGTGACACGCACGATCGTTCCGGCCAGGTAGTTGCGAGCGCTCGACAGCGGCGCGGCCTCGGTCGCGAGCAGTAGTGTGACGTCTTCGGGCCGGAGCCCGAGCCGCACGTCCTCACCCACGTCCGCGAGCGCGGCGATCTCGAGCTTCCGACCGGCCACCTCGACGACGGTGACTCCCGCGTCGCGCGCGAGCACGCGGCCGGTCATCAGCGTCTCGACGCCGATGAATCGCGCGACCGTCTCGGAGGCGGGGGCATGGAACACACGGGCCGTCTCGTCGAGCTGCGCGATCCGGCCGGCCATCAGCACCGCCACACGGTCGCCGAGCGCCTGAGCCTCACCGCGGTCGTGAGTCACGAGCATGGTGGTGACGCGATCGTGACGCAGGATGGCCGCGACCTCCGGCAGGAGATCGGCGCGCGAGGGCGCGTCGAGCCCGGCGAACGGCTCGTCGAGCAGGAGCACCTCGGGCTCGAGCACGAGCGCGCGCGCCAGCGCCACGCGCTGCGCCTGGCCTCCCGAGAGCGTTCGCGCCCGCTGACTTCTGAGCGGCGCGATCGCGAGCCGCTCGAGCCAGCGCTCGACGCGCGCGCCGCGATCGTCCGTGCGGCCGCGGAACGAGAGCCCCAGCGCCACGTTCTCGGCGACGGTCATGTCGGCCAGGAGCGGATGCTGGAAGACGGTCGCCATCCGCCGGCGCTCGGCCAGCGAGTGCGCGGCGTCGGTCGGGCGCCCGCGAAACCGAACGACGCCCTGGCTCGGGCGCTCGAGCAGTCCGGCGACGCGCAGCAACGTCGACTTGCCGCTGCCGTTCGGGCCGACCACGACCAGGATCTCGCCCTCGTGGACCCCGAGCGCCGGCACGTCGAGCACCGGCGCGCCGCCGTAGCTTACCCGCACGCCGGCCAGCTCGACAACGGGTGACGGCCTCACGTCGGCAGGACGTGGATCGAGCCGCGGTGGATCGAGAACTCCCAGTGCCGGTCGCGCTCGATCTCGAGGATCTCGTACACGAGGTGCGGCACCTCGACCTCCAGGTCGAAGTCGCCCTGCGCGGGAGCGCCGGATGTGTCGAGGCGCAGGCGCAACGACCAGACCGTGCCGAAGTCGGCCTCGCCCACGACGGTCCCGCGCATCATGTTCATGTGGTGGGCCGCGTCGGGCGCGCCGCGATCTTTGCGGATCAGTCGCACGTATTCAGGGCGGATGAAAAACGCGATCGGGCTCTCGGGCGGCGGCAGGTACGAGCGGGTCGGCGAGTTCACGGCCTCGAGCGTGTGGCCGCGCCAGAGGATCTGGATGCGGTCGGGCATCGCCTTGACGACGACGCCACGGAGCACGTTGCGGAGCCCCATGATTCGCGCAACCGTTTCGGACGCCGGCTGCCACAGCAGCTCCGAGCGCGGCGCCGATTGGATCACGCGCCCGTTCTCGTACACGACGATTCGATCGGCGAGCCGATACGCCTCCGTGAAGTCGTGGGTGACGACGACGGCGGGAATCCTCCATCCGCTCAGGATCTCGCGGAGCTCGTCGCGCAGCGTCCGGCGCAGCGGCGCGTCCAGCGCGGAGAGTGGCTCATCGAGCAGCAGGAGCGCCGGGTCGATCGCGAGCGCCCGGCCCAGCGCCACACGCTGGCGCTGGCCGCCGGAGAGCTCGCGCGGATAGCGTTGCTCCAGTCCGCCGAGCCCGAGCCGCTCGATCACCTGGGCGGTGCGCCGCGCGCGGTCGCCGCGCGGGCGCCCCCGAAGACCGAACGCGATGTTCTTGACGACGGTCAGATGCGGAAAAAGCGCATAGCCCTGGAACACGTAGCCGATGCGACGCTGCTGAGGCGAGAGGTCGACATTGGCCGCCGCGTCGAAGAAGACGCGCTCGCCCACGACGATGCGTCCGGCGTCCGGCCGGATGAGCCCGGCCAGGCATTGAAGTGTCAGCGTCTTTCCCGCGCCCGAGGGCCCGAACAGGCCGAGGACCGATTGCTCCGCCGCCCAGCTCACGTCGAGCGTGAAGCCGGGGAGCCGCTTGGTGATCGCCACCGCCACCGCGCCGCTCATGCCTAGTACCGGAGGCGCGCGAACCGGCTCAGGCCGAAGAGCAGCACGACCACGATGCCGACGGCGACCAGCGCGAGCGCGTTCGCTTCGCCCATCTGGTTCGCCTGGACCCGGTCGTAGATCGCCAGCGGCAGCGTCTGGGTGCGACCCGGGATGTTCCCGGCCACCATGAGGGTGATCCCGAACTCGCCGAGCGAGCGGCAGAACGCCAGGACCGTCCCCGCGAGCACGGCGCGCCACGCGAGAGGAAGCGTGACGCTCCAGAACACGCTCCACTCGGAGCGACCCAGCGTCCGCGCCGCTTGCTCCAGTTGTGCGTCCACGGTTTCGAAGCCCGCCTGCGCGGACTTGATGACGAGCGCGATCGACCCGATGCACGCGGCCAGTACTGCGGCGCCCGGGGTGAAGGCGAGCTCGAGCCCGATCGCGGCGAGAGCGCGCCCGATCGGGCCCCGGTAGCCGATGACGACCAGGAGATAGTAGCCGAGCACCGTGGGCGGCAGGACCAGCGGGAGGACGACGACCGCCTCGAGCACGTTGCGCCCGGAGAATCGCTTGCGGGCCAGGAGCCAGGCGATCGGGACGCCGGTGAGCAGCGTCAGCGCCGTGGCGCTCAGCGCGACACGCAGCGAGAGCCAGATCGGGAAGGAGTCCATCACGCGAGTCAGAACTCCCCGGGGAGCATGAACCCGTACCGTTTCATGATCGGGCGGCCCTCCGGGCCGTTGACGAACTGGATGAACGCGAGGCCGAGCTCCGGGCGCGGGCTGCGACGTACGACGGCGGCCGCCTGATCGAGCGGCGCGTGCATCGCGGCGTCGAGGGCGACCCACTCGATTTCCGGGACGTTGGCGACCGAGAGCGCCACGATACCGGCCTCCGCGGCCCCCGTCTGCACGAACTGCAGGGTGTGGCGGATGTTTTCGCCGAACACGAGCTTCGGGCGGAGCGCCTCCCAGAGCCCGGCCTTCCGCAAGGCCTGCTCGGCCGCCCGGCCGTACGGCGCGTGCACGGGGTTCGCGATCGCGACGTGCCGGATCTGCGGATCCAGGAGACCGCGGAGCCCGGTGAGCTTGGGACCGAACGCTTTCGCCGTCGCGAGGACGATGCGGCCCTGCGCGTACAGGGTCCGCGTCTCGCGGAGCAGTACGCCCTCCGCGGTCAAGGCCTCGACGAACGACTGATCGGCGGCGAAGAAGACATCCGCGGGACCTCCCTGGCGGATCTGCTGAGCGAAGGTCCCGGTGGAGCCGAAGACCAGCGTGACGCGCGCGCCGGTCGCCTTCTCGAAGCGGGGCGCGAGCTCTTTGAAGGCAAAGGTGAGGTCCGCCGCGGCGAACACGGTCAGGGCGGGAGGCTCGGCGGCCTCGATCGAGCCGAGCCCGAGGGCGACGCACGCGAGCGCGAGGAAGATCGACGCGAAGCGGCTCATCAAGACTCCCATTCTATGAGTGTCAGCGCGCGTGACGCTGCTGGATCGCGGTCAGCAACCAGTTCACGAGGAAGATCAGCACGAGCAGCAAGAGCGCCAGCGCGATCGCGATCTCGAAGTTCCCCTTCCCCGTCTCGAGCACCATCGCCGTCGTCAAGGTGCGCGTCTGTCCCTTGATATTGCCACCGACCATCATGGAGGCGCCGATCTCGGAGATGATCCCGCCGAATCCGGCCATGACCGCCGCGAGCATCGGCAGGCGCGCCTCGCGCAGCACCAGCCAGACCATCTGCACGCGCGAGGCGCCGAGCGCCAGGAGCTGCAGACGGAACTCGCGCGGGACCTGACCGACGGCGGCGAGCGTGATGCCGGTCACGATCGGCGCGGCGAGGACGGCCTGGGCGATCACGATGGCCGCGGGCGTGTAGAGGATCTCGAGGTCGCCGAACGGGCCGCCACGCCAGAGCAGGAGCGTCACGAAGAGTCCGACGACGACCGGCGGCAGCCCCATGCCGGTGTTCACCATGCTCACCAGGAGACCACGCCCGGGAAATCGCGCGAGCGCGAGCACGGCGCCGGCCGGAACACCGAGCGCGAGCGAGATCAGGGTGGCGCACCCGGAAACCTGGAGCGAGAGCCGGAGGATTCCCCAGATCTCGCGGTCCGAGTCGGCAAGCAACGCGAGTGCCTGACGCGAGCCGCTCCACACGAGGTCCATGGCTCGACGAGTGTACTAGAATCTCTCCGGGAGGATTAACCCATGGCCGACGATCGCAAAGGCGCCGTCACGCTCCGAGGCAACCCCATCACGCTCGGCGGATCGGAAGTGAAGGCCGGGCAGAACGCGCCCGATTTCACCGCCCTCGACAACGGGCTCAAGCCCGTCAAGCTGAGCGAGGCGAAGGGCAAGGTCGTGATCCTGAGCTCCGTGCCCTCGCTCGACACCCCGACCTGCGATACCGAGACGCGACGTTTCAACCAGGAGGCGGCGAAGCTCGGCGGCGACGTCGAGATCTGGACGATCAGCCGCGACCTGCCGTTCGCGCAAAAGCGCTGGTGCGGCGCGGCCGGGGTCACCGCCGTCAAGACGCTCTCCGACTTCCGCGAGCGCGCCTTCGGGCCTGCGTACGGGGTCGAGATCAAGGACGGTCCGATCGCCGGGCTCACCGCGCGCGCGGTCTTCGTGGTCGGCAAGGACGGCAAGGTGAAGCACGTCGAGTACGTGAAGGAGATCGGATCCGAGCCGAACTACGACGCGGCGCTGGCCGCGGCGAAGTCGGCTGCGAGCTGAGCGGGGCGACACCCTTCGAGGGGGGCTCTCACGCCCCCCGTTCGAACACCACCTTGGCGGGCTTGGCGAAGCGGCCCTTCACCGCCGGCATCGCCTGGACCGCGACGGGCCCGATCCTCAAGGTGATCGTGTGCGCGCCGTCGGGCAAAGTCACGTTGGCGCCGTAGTGAAAGCCCTGGCCGCCGACCATCGGCGCCAGGGTGACCCGGTGCGCGGGCTTGCCCGCCGCACGGATCGTCGCCGACACCGGCAGATACGGAACGGGCTCGCCGGTCGCGCGATCGAGGACGAAGACCATCAGATGGCCGGGCGCAGCGCCGGCGCTGTGGCCCTCGTGGCCGGCGTGCTCGCTGCCGCCCCGATAGTCGAGACGCACCGTGTAGACGTCCGTCGTTTGCTCGGCCGGCGCCATCGCGTGCATGTGCCCGCCGCCGGTCAAGCCCTGGAGAAACGCGACCAGGTCGACGAGCTGGGCGACGCTCAAGCTGTCGGCGTAGCTCGGCATGATCGACTTCCCGTCGGGGCCGGTGAAGCCGGGACCATCGAGAATCACCGCGTTCGGCGCCAGGATCGACTCGGCGAAGTACTCCGCGGGATGCTGGCCGCCCATGCCGGTCAGCTCGGGCCCGACGTTCTTCGCGTCGCCGCCGGAGGCCGGAAAGGTCTCTCCCTGGATCGTATGGCACTTGTAGCACTCGAGCTCGACGAAGACCTGTCGGCCCTTCACGGGATCGCCGCCGGGTAGCGCGAACT
>QHSQ01000061.1 GCA_003221615.1 Candidatus Rokuibacteriota bacterium
GGTGCAGCTCCTCCATCGTCACCTTTCGCGACCCGGCGGGTGCCGCAGGGTTCGTCTTCGCCGCGGGCTGCTGCATCGTTCCGTGCCCTTCGTGCTGCGCCCGCGCGCCGGACGCCACAACCCCGAGCGCCGCGAGACCCACGGCGGCTCCGCCGACAACCGCTCGCACCGCGCGCAACGTGGTCATGTGTGCGACTCGCCTCCCGCCGAGACTACGAGAGATCGACCCAGACGGTCTTGGTCTCGGTGTAGTGCTCGAGCCCTGCCGATCCGAGCTCCCGACCGAACCCAGATTCCTTGAAGCCTCCGAACGGCAGCGCCGCGTCGAACAGGTTGTAGGCGTTGACCCACACCGTGCCCGCGCGGATCGCCCGCGCCGCCTTGAGGGCCTTGGTGACGTCGCGCGTCCACACGGCGGCGGCCAGGCCATAGGTCGTCGAGTTGCCCTCCGCGAGCCCTTCGTCGATCGACTTGAACGGGATCACGGAGAGTACGGGCCCGAAGATCTCCTCGCGCGCGATCTTCATCGTGTTGGTGACGCCGTCGAAAATCGTGGGCTCGATGAAGTAGCCCTTGCCGGAGCCGACGTTCGCCCGGCCGCCGCCCGCGACGACCCGCGCGCCCTCCTTCTTGCCCGCGTCGATGTAGCCGAGCACGGTCTCCATCTGCTGCTTGGAGACGACGGGCCCCATCCGCGTGGCCTTGTCCATCGGGTCGCCAACCTTGAGCGTCTTGACCCGATCGGTGAGCTTCGACATGAAGTCGTCGTGGATCTTGTCCTCGAGGAACAGGCGCGAGCCGG
>QHSQ01000167.1 GCA_003221615.1 Candidatus Rokuibacteriota bacterium
GCACGCCACCCTCGGTGCGCGCTGGCTCTACTGTGACGGATCGCCCGAGCTCCTGTTCACCGACAACGACACGAACGCCCGGCGTCTCTACCACCTGCCGAATCCGCAGCCGTGGGTGAAGGACTCGATCAACGACTACGTCGTCGGCGGACAGAAGGACGCCGTCAATCCCGAGCGCGTCGGCACCAAGGCGGCGGCGCACTATCGAGCGACGCTCGCCCCCGGTCAGAGCGTGGTCACGCGACTGCGTCTGTCCAACTCGCCGATCCCGGGCGGCCCCTTCGGCCGGGAGTTCGACGTCCTCTTGGGCCAGCGGCTTCGGGAGGCGGACGAATTCTACGCGACGATCATTCCCAAGAAGCTCTCCGACGACGCGCGGAACGTGATGCGCCAGGCGTTCGGTGGGCTCCTCTGGTCCAAGCAGTTCTATCACTACGACGTCGCGCGCTGGCTCCAGGGCGATCCGACCGGTCCGGCGACGTCGGCCGAGCGGATGCGCTCGCGGAACCACGAGTGGCGGCATCTCTACAACGAAGACATCGTCTCGATGCCCGACAAGTGGGAGTACCCGTGGTACGCGGCGTGGGACCTCGCGTTTCACACGATCCCGCTGGCCCTGGTCGATCCCGACTTCGCCAAGGCGCAGCTGGTCCTGTTCCTGCGCGAGTGGTACATGCACCCGAACGGGCAGATCCCGGCCTACGAGTGGGCGTTCGGCGACGTGAACCCGCCCGTCCACGCGTGGGCGGCGCTGCGCGTCTATCGGATCGAGCGGCGGCTTCGCGGCAAGGGCGACCGTGAGTTCCTCGAGAAGATCTTCCACAAGCTCCTGCTGAACTTCACCTGGTGGGTGAATCGCAAGGACGCCGAGGGCAAGAACGTCTTCCAGGGCGGCTTCCTCGGCCTGGACAACATCGGCGTCTTCGACCGGTCGGCGCCGCTGCCGACAGGCGGCCACATCGAGCAGTCCGACGGAACCTCGTGGATGGGGATGTACTGCCTCAACATGCTCGCGATCGCGCTCGAGCTGGCGCGGCACGACCCGGCCTACGAGGACGTCGCCTCGAAGTTCTTCGAGCACTTCGTCTACATCGCGCACGCGGTTCACGACCTGGGCGACGAGGGCATCAACCTCTGGGACGATACCGATGGCTTCTACTACGACGTGCTCCACGGTAACGGCACCGCGCACCCGATGAAGGTGCGCTCGATGGTGGGGCTGATCCCGCTCTTCGCGGTCGAGACGCTCGAGCCGGACGTGATCGATCGGCTCCCCGGATTCAAGCGACGGATGCAGTGGTTCATCGACAACCACCCCGAATTCCGCGAGCATGTGGAGACAGCGCAGAAGCCCGGCGTGGGGATGCGGCGGCTGCTCGCGATCGTCGGCCGCGCGCAGCTCCCGCGGGTGCTCCGATTCATGCTCGACGAGGCGGAGTTCCTGTCACCGCACGGGGTCCGCGCGGTGTCGCGGTACCACAAGGATCATCCGTACGTGCTCCGCATGGACGACATGGAGCATCGGATCGACTACGAGCCGGCGGAATCCACGAGCCGCCTTTTCGGCGGCAACTCGAACTGGCGCGGACCGGTCTGGTTCCCGGTGAACTATCTCTTGATCGAGTCGCTCCAGAAGTTCCACCACTTCTACCGCGACACCTTGAAGGTGGAGTTCCCGACGGGCTCGGAGACGAAGCTCGATCTCTGGCAGATCGCCACCGAGCTGTCGCGGCGGCTGACGCGCATCTTCCTGCGCGGTCCGGACGGGCGGCGGCCGGTCTACGGGGGCACCGAGAAGTTCCAGCGCGACCCGCACTGGCGCGACCTGGTGCTGTTCTACGAATACTTCCACGGTGACAACGGCGCGGGCATCGGCGCCGGCCACCAGACGGGCTGGACCGGAATCGTGGCCAAGCTCCTCCAGCAGAGCGGCGAGCGATGAGCGGATACTCCGGCATCATCCTGGCGGCCGGCGACGGTACGCGGCTCTCCGCGCTCACGCACGAGGTCCTCTCGGCATGACGTGTCGCGAGGCCATCGACGTCCTGGACGACTACCTCGAATCGAGCCTGTCACCGGAGGTGCTCGAGAAGATCGAGGCGCACCTGCGTGCGTGTGCGCCGTGCCGCGCGTATCTGGCCACCTACGAGCGGACCGCTCAGCTGGCGGCGAAGGTCAACCGCGTCGAGATGCCGCCCGAGGTCAAGCGGCGCCTGCGCGACTTCCTTCGTTCCTAGGCGCGCCTCAGCCGGCGGGGCCCCAGCCCCGCGACGGCTTGCAGCGCGCACTACCACTCCGCCCGCTGCAGTAGTATTGCTTAGAAGGCTTGCCGTGTCGCCTACGGGCGACGGGTGAAGCCGTGGGGCTGCGGCCAGCGCCACAAGGCGGGGATATCGGCCCTCGCGCCGGCGCCACGGATAGCCGCCGGAGTAACGCCCGGCCGGCAGGCCGAATTCGACCGCGATGCCTCGGCGACCAGCGACGGCCGAAGAGAAGCGTCTCTGGCGCGCCTGGGCCGCCCGCACCCGATGTGGATCGTCGTGGGTGCCGGCTCCGGCCAGTACCTCGACGAGCCGGTCGCGTCCAAACGCTTCCCGGCGGCCCGGATCACGGTGATCCGAGCTCCCACCAGCCGGATCGTGCTCTCCATCCGTCCCGAGGGCGCGTTCCTCGCGCCCAGCGTGGTGCGGCCGTCGTTCAGCGAGCGAGAGCACGCGCGCGGGCGCGTGCCGGACGACGGGGAGATCCTCGAGACCGATTTCGACCGACTCAGGAGGCTCGCGTGAGTCAGGCCGTGCCCTCGAGCGCGCGCTTGAGCTGGTCCAGATGGTTGTCGTCGTGCCACGCCATCAACGTGACGAAGTCGTTGATCGTGATGGGACCGCGGCTGGCGTGCACGCCGGCGCGCTTCCACTGCTCGGAGGTCAGCGTGCGGAGCAGCGCGAGCGACTCGTCGCGGCGCGTGCGAAACGCCGCCAGCGCGAGCTGCGCGTCGTTCCTGAGATACTGCCGCTCCTCGGCCCAGCGATCGGGCGTCGTGGGGTCGAACGCGAGCTTTGGATCGTCCATCGCGAGGATCATCCCGAACCGGCCGATGAACATCTCCTCGACGTCGCGCAGGTGGCAGACCACTTCCTTCGCCGCCCAGCTCTTGGCGTCGGGGCGGCGTGCGAGGGTCCCATCGTCGCGGCCGCGGATCGCGGCGGCGAGCTCGTCGGCGGTGCGGGCCATGCGCCGCATCCGATCCTCGGCCGGTAGCTTCGCGTACTCTTCCACCGTCGGCATCGTGACTCTCCCCTTGGCCTCGGGCACCAGCTGATGGAACAGGCTCGACTCGCGCTTGTAGAAGCCCTGTGTATGATACGACTCCGGCAGCCGGAGCCCCGTGTAGTCGACGTGGTGACCGACCTCGTGGAGCAGGGTGCGCAGATACGAGCGGAACGCGACAACCCGTTTCTTCTTGGCGGTCCGCATCCAGAGCTGGATCTTCGGCTTGCGGCCCCGCTCCTGCGTATAGAGACCGTGTAGCTCCCCCCAGCGCGAGTGGGGGCGCGCGGCGAGGACCTCGACCCGCACGTCCGGGAGCCCCATCGCGTCGGTGAGCCCGGCGACCAGCTCCTGGCTCGCCCGTTCCGTCGCGGCGCGCTCCTCGGTGTTGAGCGCGGCTTCGAGCGCCGCGACTCGTGAGTGGAGCGACGTCGGATCTTCGAGGCGGATCTCGACGAGGGCGTCGCTCTTCCTGTAGACGGCCTGCTGCGAGCGCGTGAGCCGTCCGTAGTAGGCGAACGGCGCCACTACTGGCCGGTGAAGCGCGGCTTTCTCTTTTCGAGAAACGCCTTCGCGCCCTCGATGCGATCCTCGGTGGTCCTGAGGAGCGTCGCCAGGTCGTTCTCGAGACGGAGGCCGTCGTCGAGCGGCAGGCCGAGCCCCTTCACGACCGCCTCCTTCGCGTAGCGCAGCGCCACCGGCGCCTTCTCCGCGAGCGTCCGCGCGAGCGCCTGGGCGGAGGACTGAACCTCGCCCGCCGGGACCACGCGCTCGACGAGCCCGATCCGGAGCGCCTCGCGCGCGTCGATGCGCGCGCCGGTCAGGATCATCTCGAGCGCCTTGCCGCGACCCACCAGCCGGGGCAGGCGCTGCGTGCCGCCGCCGCCCGGGATGATCGCGAGGTTCACCTCGGTGAGGCCGACCTGGGAGTCCTCGCCGGCGATCCGGATGTCACAGGCGAGCGCCAGCTCGAGGCCGCCGCCGAGCGCGAAGCCACGGATCGCGGCGATGATCGGCTGGCCACAGCGGTCCATCGCGGCACGGAAGTCGACACGCCGGCGGGCGTCGCGGAAGCGCACGGGCACCTGGGGCGTCACGAACTCGCGGATGTCGGCGCCGGCCGAGAACGCGCGCTCACCCGCGCCGGTGACGACGATCACGCGCGCCTCCGGGCTCTGCGCGAGCTCGCCGAAGCAGCCGGTCAGCTCCTCGCGCATGCGCTCGTTCATCGCGTTGTGGACGTTGGGGCGGTTGAGCGTGATCGTCGCGATGCCGTCGGTGAGCTCGTAGCGAATCGCCTCGTAGGCCATCGGTCCGATGTCTCCCGCTCGACTGGTCAGCGTTCTAGCGTTTCGCCCGGCGGCACACGCCGCGCGCGGCCAGGTCGGCGATCTCGTCGTCTGTGTAGCCGAGCTCGTGGAGCACGGCGTCGGTGTGCTGGCCGAGCGTCGGGGCCGGACCGGGATCTTGCGTGGGCGTCCCGCGAAAGGCGATCGGCTGTCCCATCATGCGCAGGCGGCCGACCTCGGGGTGATCGTACTCGCGGACCATGTCGTGGTGGCGCACCGCCGGGTGATCGAGGTACTCCAGCACGGTCTGGACAGGCGCTGCCGGGATGTCGTGCTTGGCGAGGAGCTCGAGCCAGTGGTCACGCGGCCTGGACTTGAACTTGGCCTCGATCAACGGCAACAACGCCTGGTTGTTCTCGAGCCGTGCGATCCACGATGCGAACCGTGGGTCGTCGGCAAGGTGGTCGAGCTCGAGCGCCTTGGCGAGCTTCATCCAAAACGCCTGGTTGCCGACCGCCAGGAAGAACCAGGTGTCGTCGCCGGCCTGATAAAGGCGATAGGTCGGATTGTCGCGGACCAGGGTGGGCTTGCTCGGATAGTCGATGGCTACGCCCGACTGGAGCGCCAGGACCCCGCGCAGCAACGAGGTTTCGACGCGCTGGCCACGACCCGTTCGCTCGCGCGCGAAGAGCGCCGACAGAATGCCCTGCGTCGCCAGCGCCGCCGTGTAGTAGTCGACCGGCGCCGTCCTGAGATACGCGGGCGGCCCGCCGAAGCCCTGCAACGTCATCAGACCGCCCAGCGCCTGAAAGACCGGATCGAAGCCCGGCCGGTCGGAATCGGGCCCGCTCGAGCCGAAGGCCGTGACCGAGGAGTAGATCAGGCGCGGATTGATCTGGCTCAGGCGCTCGTAGCCGACGCCGAGGCGCTCGGCGACACCCGGCCGCATGTTCTCCATCACGACGTCGGAGCCCTTGGCGAGCTTCTCGACGATCTGACGGCCCTCGGGAGTCTTCAGATTGACCGCGAGCGAGCGCTTGCCGCGATTCCAGCCGAAGAAGCCGGGCAGCTCGCGGAACGAGTCGCCCTCGAGGGCCTCGACCTTGATGACCGACGCCCCGAGGTCGGCGAGCTGCATCGCGGCGTACGAGCCGGCGATGTAGCTGGTCAGGTCGACGACTCGGACACCGTCGAGCGGAGGCGCGTGGGTGGACACGGGACGAGGCTCGGCTCCCGGCTACCTCGCGGCCCGCCGGACGATCTGCTCGCGGTGGTAGTCGACGTCGCCGTACATCGACTCGAGCGCCTTGGCACGCTTGAAGTAGATGTGCAGGTCGTACTCCCAGGTGAACCCGATGCCGCCGTGCACCTGGATCGCCTCGCCGCACACCTTGCGCGCGGCGTCGGCGACGTAGGCCTTCGCCACCGAGGCCGCGAGCTCCGCATCCTCGGCCTTCGCGTCGAGCGCCCAGGCGGCGTAGTACACCGCCGAGTGGGAGTTCTCGACTTCCAGGAGCATCTCCGAGCACTTGTGGCGGATCGCCTGGAACGAGCCGATCGGCTGCCCGAACTGCTCGCGCACCTTGGCGTAGCCGACGGCCATGTCCAGGCATCGACGCGCCGCGCCCAGCATCTCGGCCGCCGCGCCGACGGCGCCGCGGCGCAAGAGATCCCCGAGGAGTGACGCAGCCTGACCGGGCGCGCCGAGCACGGCATCGGAGGCGACCGGCACCTTGTCCATCTCGAGATGGACCCAGCGGGTCGCCAGATCCATGCCCTGGACCGGCGAGAGCTTGAGGCCCGCCGCCGAGGGATCGACGAGGAACAGCGACACGCCTTCCGGCGCGCGCGCGGGGATCAGCAGCACGTTGGCCACGTGGGCCCACGGGACGAAGCGCTTCGTGCCGGACAGGGCCCAGCCCTTCGACGACTTCTCCGCTCGCGTCGTCACCGACGCCGGCTCCCAGTCGAGATCGTTGTCGAGGAGCGCCACGGTCGCGCGCGCCTCGCCGGTCGCGATCGCCGAAAGCCAACGCTTCTTCTGCGCGTCGTTGCCGGCCGCCTCGACGGCGGCGGCGGCGAGGACGGTCGGGAAATACGGGCCGGGATACGCGGCGCGACCGAGCTCTTCGAGCAGGATCGAGGTCTCGACCATGCCGAGCCCGCTTCCGCCGTAGGCCTCGGGCAGGGAGAGCCCGAGCCAGCCGAGCTGGGCCATCTCCTTCCACATCGACTCGCTCTCACCGCGCGGATCGTCCCACAGGAGACGAACGGTCGCGGGCTTGCAGTGCTCGTCGAGAAACGCGCGCGCCGAGTTCTTCAAGAGCTGCTGGTCAGAGCTGAAGGAGAAGTCCATGGCGTCAGGCCTTCAGCCGGTCGGCGCGCACTTCCTTCGGCAGGCCGAGCACGCGCTCTCCGATGATGTTCTTCTGGATCTCGGACGAGCCCGAGTAGATCGTTCCCGCGCGCGACCAGAGGAACGCGGTCGCGAAGGTGCCGGGCTCGCCGGACGAGGTGTCGACCTCCTCGAACTCTTCGCGCGCGACCATGAGCTGGCCGAACGGGCCGAGGATCTCGAGCGCGAGCTCGTAGTAGCGCTTCTCGAACTCGGTATACGACAGCTTGGTAATCGACGACGCGGCTCCCGGGGCATCGCCCTTCTGCAGCGCGGAAAGGACCCGGAGGGCCGCATAGCGCTGGACTTCGAGGTCAGCGTAAATTCGTCCCATGCGCGCGCGCACCGCCGGGTCCTCGATCAGCGGCCGGCCGCCGCGCTTGAGCTCCTTCGTGGCCTTCACGAGCTGATTGAACGCGGTGACATACCGCGTGACGCGCCCGAGCGCGTTACCGCCGCGCTCGAAGCCGAGCGTGGTCTGCGCGATCGCCCAACCCTCGTTGGTGTTGCCGATCAGGTCGGACTTCTCGGCGCGCGCGTTGGTCATGAAGACTTCCGAGAAGAGCGAGCTGCCGGTGATCTGCTTGAGCGGCCGCACCTCGACGCCGGGCTGGCGCATGTTGAGGAGCACGCACGAGATCCCCCGATGCTTGGCCACCTTCGGGTCCGTGCGGGCCAGCAGGATGCCCCAGTCGGCGATCGGGCCGCTCGAGGTCCAGATCTTCTGACCGTTGACGAGGAAGTGATCGCCCTGGTCCTCGGCCCGCGTCTTCAGGCTCGCCAGGTCCGACCCGGCGTTCGGCTCGGAGTAGAGCTGGCACCAGATCTCCTCGGCAGTCAGCATCTTCTTCAGATAGCGCTTCTTCTGCGCCTCGGTGCCGTGGACGATGATCGTCGGGCCGATGAAGCCGATGCCGAGGCCGTTGATGGCCGGCGGCGCGCTCACGCGCGCCATCTCGTCCTGGACGATCGCCTGCTGCATCGGCGTGGCGGACCAGCCGCCGTACTCCTTGGGCCACAGCATCCCGACGTACCCGGCCTCGTAGAGCCTCCGGTGCCACGCCTTGCGCTCGTCGAGCGTTTTCAGGTCCTGCGTGGGGACGTTGGCCTCGAGCCAGCGGCGCGTGGTGGCGCGGAATTCACGATCTTCGGGCGAGTAGTTCAGGTCCATCGGGTCGGCCTCCGCGGTGCGCGCCGCAGGCCGTCGCGGGGCTGGGGCCCCGCCGGCCGAGGCGCGGCTTTCACGAACGGATGCACGTTTCTAGCACGCCGGCCGGCGCGAATCAACGCGCGGGCGGCGGCAGCCGGTAGATCGCCGTGTGGAGCACGTGCGCGATCGGGCGACGCTCGCCGGCGACCAGGACCAGGTCGGCTTCGACGAACTCGCGGCCCTTCTTCTCGAAGAGCGAGCGCACCCGGCCGCGGGTCGAAAGGGTCTCCCCGACCCGGGCACCGCCGAGGTGGCGCACGACGCTTCCCACGTGGATCCACGGGCTCATGCGGACATTCTGCGAGAGCGCCTTGTTGGCCTGATCGAGGAAGAACCCGGGATGGACCCACCCGCGCGCTCCCCGGTAGAGCGCGAGCCCGTCGCTGACGCGCTCGAGATACTCGGCGGCGCGCTCGTCGTCGTAGGGATTGATCGGGGTGCCGAGCGCGGCGAGCCCGGCGAAGTGCTCGCGGGTCGCGGGCGGCCGGTCCGCCGGCAGCGGCGCCACCGGGTACAGCGCGAGGTTCACCGGCACCGGCGAGCCGGCCGGCAAGGTCGCGCTCAGGGTCGCGCATTCGCCACCGACGGTCGTGGTTGCCGTGACCGTCGCGCTGAGACCCCTGGCGTCGCGCACGGTCACCGCGCCGGCCAGGCGGACTTCTTCGCCGTCGTGGATCGGCTTCAAGAACCGCACGTTCGCGGTCCCGCGCTCGAGCCATGCCGCGCCGAATGCCTCGACGAGCGGATGCGTCAGGTACGCGTAGACGGTGACGCCGGGGACGAGCGCCCCCCGGAAGCCGTACTGGCGCGCGATCTGCTCGTCGTGGATCTTGTTCTCGGAGCTCGAGGACGTGTTGCGAGCCTTGACGTGGTACTCGGGCAGGCGCTCTTGACTGTCCGTATGAGCCTCCTTCGCTTACAGCCGCCAGAGCATCGGGTGGCGGCAAGTATATAATCATCCCGGTCATGTCGCGCGGGCTCGTCATCGCCTTGGTCGTCATCGCGGTTCTGGTCGTCGGCATCGGCGCCTGGGCCGTTTCCGTGAACAACCAGCTCGTCGTCCTCGACCAGAGCGTCGGCGAAAAGTGGGCGCAGGTGCAGAACGTCTACCAGCGCCGCGCCGACCTCATTCCCAACCTCGTCGAGACCGTGAAGGGGTTCGCGACCCAGGAGCGCACGGTGCTGGAAGAAGTCACCCGCGCGCGCGCCAGCGCCTCCTCGATCCAGCTCACGCCCGAGGCGCTCAACGACCCCAAGGCGCTCGAGCGGTTTCAGGCCGCGCAGAACCAGCTCTCCGGGGCGCTGTCGCGGCTTCTGGTGACGGTCGAGCGCTACCCCGAGCTCAAGTCGAACCAGAATTTCCTGGCTCTGCAGAGCCAGCTCGAGGGCACCGAGAACCGCATCACCGTCGAGCGCCGGCGGTTCAACGAATCGGTGCGAGAATACAATACGCGGCTGCGACTCTTCCCGGGCTCAATGGTCGCCCGCTTCACGGGTTATCAGCCCAAGGCGTTCTTCGAGGCGGCGCCCGACGCGGCGACCGTCCCCAAGGTGAAGTTCTAGTCTGCTTCTCGCAGCTGTCCTCGCCGTCGCCCTCGTCCTGCCGCCGGCGCCGACCGCCCGGCTGAACGACTACGCAAACCTCCTGACGGCCGCCGAGCGTGCGCGCCTCGAAGCGCTCCTGATCGATCGCGAGCGAACCACCGGTACGCAGATGGCGATCGCGGTGTTCCGGTCGCTCGAGGGCGAGAACCTGGAAGACGTCGCGAGCCAGCTCTTCCAGAAGTGGCGCCTGGGGCAGAAGAGTCTCGACAACGGCGTGCTCCTCGTCGTGTTCGTCGAGGATCGAAAGCTCCGGCTCGAGGTCGGATACGGGCTCGAGGCCGCGCTGCCCGACGCGGAAGCCGCGCAGATCATCCGTGGCGCGATCGCGCCGCGCTTCCGCGAGCAGCGCTACGCGGCAGGGCTCGAGGCGGCGGTGATCGCGGTGTACGAGCGGATCAAGCCGGGCTCGACCCCTGCCGAGCTTCAGCGCCGGGTCGACCCGTCGCGACAGCGAGGCGCGAGCGGGCCGAATCTCTACATGCTGCTCCTCCTCGCGTTCGTGGCGCTGACCGTCGGCGGCCTCGCCTGGGAAGCGTCGCACCAGCGCGGCTACACGGCCGGACGACGCGGCTGGACCTCGTCGGGCGGCGGCTGGTACGGGGGCGGGTGGGGCGGTGGCGGAGGCTACTCGGGCGGCGGTGGCGGTTTCTCGGGCGGTGGAGGCTTCTCCGGCGGCGGCGGCAGCTCGGGCGGCGGCGGCGCGAGTGGAAGCTGGTGATGGCGAAGCACCCGAGCTGGACGCGGCAATTCCTGAGCGAGGCGGATTTCGACGCGGTCACCCGGGCGATCAAGACCGCCGAGTCGCGCACCTCCGCCGAGATCCGGGTGCACCTCGAGCGTCGCGTGCCGCGCCGGCTCTTGCTGGGACGTGCCCCGGACGTCATGACGCGAGCCCGGCACGTGTTCCGGCGTCTGGGCATGCACAAGACGGCCGAGCGCCACGGCGTGCTGATCTATCTCGCCCTCGAGGACCGGCGGTTCGCGGTCGTCGGCGACGACGGCATCCACGGGCGAGTCGGCGATCCTCACTGGCACCGCGTGCGCGACCTGATGGTCGACAAGCTCCGGGCGAACGCGCCGCGCGAGGCGATCGAGCGCGGGGTCGAGGAGCTCGGCCGCGCGCTGGCCGAGCACTATCCGCGGCGGCCCGACGACAAGAACGAGCTGAGCGACGAGGTGAGCGTGTCGTGAGGGGCGCGACGGGTGTACTGTACGAGCATGGTCGCGCGTGGATTGGTCGTGGGAACTATCGGCCTCTTGCTGACCCTGTCGGCCGCCGGCGCGCAGGAGACTCGGCCCCCGCCGAGCCCGGTGCCTCTCGAGATGAAGCGCGAGGCGAAGCCGCCGCGGGCCATCGTTCGTCCCGAGGGTGACCGTGAGCAGGCCGCACGTGACGCCGCGCGCAGCGCGGCCGAGTACGAGCAGACGCAACGAGACGAGGCGTTGATGCGCGAGCAAACGCGGCCCTCGGTCCGGCGCCCCGACCTCGGTTACGACGTCAGCGGGAGCATCCAGCAGCGCAACATCCAGCGGCGATGACGCGCGACGATATCCCAACGCCCGCGCTGCTCCTCGACCTCGACCGCTTCGAGCGCAACCTTCGCCGGATGGCCGCGCACGCGCGCGCGTCCGGCAAGAATCTCCGGCCTCACGCGAAGACGCATCGCTGCCCCGAGATTGCCCGGCGCCAGGTGAGCAACGGCGCGCTCGGCGTCGCGTGCGCCAAGCTCGGCGAGGCCGAGGTGATGGCGCGCGCCGGCGTCCGCGGGCTCCTCATCACGACCGAGGTCGTCGCGCTCGCGGCGATCCGGCGACTCATGCGCCTGGTCTCGGCGGCCCCCGACACCCTGCTCGTCGTCGACAATCCCGCCAACGTCGTGGAGCTCGGGCGCGAGGCGGTAGCCGACGGCGTGACCGTCAACGTGCTGGTCGACGTCGACGTGGGCACCCGCCGCACCGGGATCACGCCGGGCGAGCCGGCGCTGGCGCTGGCGCGCGCGGTCGTCGCGCAGCCGGCGCTGCGCTTCCGCGGGCTCCAGGGCTATGCGGGCCACTGCGCGCACGTCATCGGCTGGGAGGCGCGGCGCGAAGCTTCGCGCGCGGCGCTGAAGCCGCTGATGGAGACGCGCGAGCTGATCGAGCGCGCGGGCTTGCCGGTGGAGATCGTCGCCGGCGGCTCGACCGGCACCTGGGACATCGACGTCGAGCTGCCCGGGCTCACGGAGCTCCAGGCCGGCTCCTATTGCGTGATGGACATCGACTACCGGCGCATCGGCGCCAGGGCCGGGGCCGTGAACGGGGATTTCGAGATGGCGCTGACCGTGATCACGACGGTCGTCAGCGTGCCCACGGCCGACCGCGCGATGGTCGACGGCGGGCTCAAGGCCTTCTCGACCGATAAGACCTTCCCGCCCGAGTCGGTGGAGCGGCCGGGTGTCGAGTTCTCCTTCGCGGGCGACGAGCACGGGCGGCTGACGATCACCGATCCCTCGCGCGCGCCCAAGCTGGGCGAGCGCATCGAGTTCTTCCCGCCACACTGCGACCCGACGATCAACCTCTACGACCGGATCTACGCGATGCGCGGCGACAAGGTCGAGGCGGTGTGGGACATCGGCGCGCGCGGGCGCTCGGATTAACCACACGGGGGCTCCGAGCGCCCCCCAAGCCCCCCGACGCTCGGGGCGCCCCGGCGCAGCCGTGGCGCCCCTCGATAACGCCATTCGGACCGGTCAGGTCAAGCGGCGGGGCGGTACGCGATCAGGTAGCGGTGCTCGCCTTCGAGCACGACCTCGCGGCGCTGGTTCCTGAGCGCCACCCGCAACGTCAGTAATCCCGCCGACCGCTTGCGCTCGAGCGCGATCACCTCGTGCTCGGGATAGATCGTGTCACCGACGAACACCGGTGCCCGAAAGCGTGTCGTCTGCTCGACGAAGGCCACGATCGATTCTTCGAGCAGCGGTCCGAGGCTCGAGGCGCCGATCGCGGTGAGCGAGGCGAGCAGCAGACCGTGGGCGAGACGTCCGCCGAAGCGCGTCTTCTTGGCGTACTCGACGTCATAGTGGATCGGGTGGTTGTCGCCGGTCATGCCCGCGAAGAACAGGAAGTGGGCGTCGGTCAAGGTTCGTGACGGGCTCTTGAACTGGTCGCCGACCGTGAAGTCCTCGAAGTAACGCTGGGTCACCAGGCGCCCCAGAAGATCTCGCGGGCCTCCGCGGGCTCGTGGGCGCGAAACAGCTCCTCGCGCAGGCGCGCAGCGTGCGGGAATCCGGAGGCGTACCAGGCCATGTGCTTCTTGAGCTGGATGACCGCAGTTCGCGGTAGGAGAAGCGCCTGGATCAGCTCGTCGTGGCGGCGGATGATTCGTGCCCGATCTTCTCGCGGCGTCTCCGACCCCCGGAAGATCCACGGCGCGCCGAGGGCGCCGCGCCCGATCATGACGGCCGCGCAGCCGGTGGCCTCGATCATGGCCCGCGCGTCGGCGAGGCTCCGCACGTCGCCGTTGCCGATCACGGGGACCGCGACCGCGTCGACGACGCTCGCGATGATCTCCCACGGCGCCCGCCCGCTGTACTGCTGCGAGCGCGTGCGCGGGTGGACGGTGATCGCGTCGATGCCTTCGCTTTCCGCGATGCGGGCGATCTCGACGGCATTGACGGTCCGGTCGTCCCAGCCGCCGCGGATCTTGATCGTGAAGTCGACGCCGATCGCCTTGCGCATCGTCCGGAACACCACGGCCGCGCCGAGCGGGTCGCGCATCAGCGCCGAACCCTGGCCCTTGGCGACGATCTTCGCCACCGGGCAGCCCATGTTCAGGTCGATCGCGTCAGCGCCGGCGGCCTCGAGCCGCCGCGCGGCCTCGGCCAGGACGTCGGGATCCCCACCCAGGAGCTGGAGCGCGATCGGGTGCTCCTCGGGCAGGAAGCTCGCGAGCTCGGCCGTGCGCGCGCTGCCTTCCACGAGCCCGCGGGCGTCGATCTCCTCGCTGGTGAGGCGGCCGGCGCCGCACTCGCGCGCGACCAGCCTGAAGGGCGCGTTGGTCACCGCGGCCATCGGCGCCAGACGCAGATCGATCATGCCGTCCAGCATCTCACGAAGGGCCGGCGCTACTCCACGAGCGCGACGGCGCGGACGGGCGAGCCGTCGGCACCCTCGAGCTTGAGCGGCAGCGCGAGGAACCGGCAACGGGCGGCGCCGATCTGGTCGAGGTTGGTCAGGTACTCGATCACCGTGATCCCGGCCGGAAAGAAAATCGCGTGCGTCGTGTACTCCGAGCGGCCCGGACGCCGTCGCGGCTCGGCGATCGTGTCGCGGATGCAATGGTCTGGAGGGTAGTCGTAGCCGACGGCCTTGACGCCACGGGTGACGAGCCATTCGCAGGCGCTCGGGCCGGTCCACGGGCCCTCTTTCCAGAACTGCTCCTTGTCGACGCCCATGCGCCTGGGCCAGTCCGTGCGCAGCAGCACGATGTCGCCGCTGCGGACGTGGCCGGCGCGCCGCTCGAGGTCGGCCGCGGTGACCTCGCCGTTGGCCCCGAGATGCGTGAGATCGACGACGGCCGCGTCGCCGACCCACTGATCGACCGGCATCGAGGCCATGTCGCGCCCGTCGACCAGATAGTGCAGCGGCGCGTCGACGTGCGTGTAGGCGTGACAGCTGATCGTCAGCACGGTGCTCTGCAGCGGATGGCCGGTGGCGTGCGCGGCGACCAGCTCCGGCGCGACCTTCCAGCGGAAGTGCGGCCGGATCGGGAAGCTCAGGTCGATCATTCGCATCGCGGCTACCGCTCGGCGACGAGCACCGAGACCGGGAAGCCGTAGCAGATCTGCCCGTTCTCGAGCCGTGGCTGGATGTCGAGGGCGTCGTCGGCGAGTGCCTGGCGGAAGATCTCGCGGATCTTCTCGTCGTCGCCCGGATGGGGGAACGAACGCCCGATCAGCGCCTCGAGCTCGCCCTCGAGCCGGTACGACGTCACGCGCGGCTCCGGCAGGCCGACTCGGGCATAGAGCTCGCGATGCTCGTCGACGGGCAGGGAGCGCACGTGCGAGGGATCGCGGAGGCGTTCCATCCGATTGAAGGCGTCCGCGCGTTCGCGCGTGGGCGTGCTGTCGATGACCACCACCCGGCCGCCGGGCGCGGCGACCCGCGTCATCTCGCGCAGCACCGCCAGCGGGTCGAGGAAATGGTGAAAGGCGAAGCGCGAGGTGACGATCGAGAAGGACGCGTCTGGCCACGGCAGCGGCAGCACGTCGCCCTGATGCCAGGTGACGTTCGTGAGGCCCTGCTCGGCGGCATGGGCCCGTGCCCGGTCGAGCATGGCCGGCGTGATGTCGATGCCGGTCGCGTGCCGGACGACCCGCGCGAAGGCGGCGACGACGAGGCCGGGGCCGCAGGCGACGTCGAGCACCGTGTCGTCCGGGCCGGCGCCGCTACACTCGACGATCAGCTTGAGCGCCGCCTCGTCGCGGATTCCGGGTGCGGTGGCGAACGGCGTCGCCTGGCGCGTGAACTGATCGAGGATCTCGTGCCGGTGCTCAGAGGGTCTGCTTGTAGGCATGACCACCTTTCATGATGAGCTTCAGATTGTCCTGGATCTGGAACACGCGGAGGTTCCTGAGCGGGTCACCGGCGACGACGATCAGGTCCGCGTACTTGCCGGGCTCGACGGTGCCGATCCGGTCCGACATCCGGAAGAGCGCGGCGTTGACCTTGGTGGCCGAGAGCAGCACCTCCATCGGCTTCATCACCTGGGCCTTCAGCTCGAACTCGACCGCCCGCTGGACCATCATGTCGCCGAGCAGATCCGACCCGGAGCCGATCTGGCAGCCCGCGCGGTACGCGTAGGTCAGACCCTGGACGGATTGCTCGCGGGCCAGGTTGATCTTCTGGATCTGGTGATCGCCGATGCCGTAGCGCTTGCCCTCGCGATAGATCATCTCGTAGGTGATCATCGTGGGAACCAGAAACGCGGCCGCGTCCTTGATCGCCTTGGCGGCGGCCTCGCGGATGAGGTTGCCGTGCTCGATCGAGCGCACGCCCGCCTCGATCGCGTTGCGCACCGCCGTGTCCGAGTACGCGTGGGCGAGGACGTACTTGCCGACCGCGCGCGCCTCCTCGGCGGCCGCGCGCATCTCGCCGATCGTGAACTGGGTCGTGTCGAGCTCGTCGGACGGCGACATGGCACCGCCGGAGGCCATGATCTTGATCTGGTCGACGTCGCGCCGGAGCTGCTCGCGGACGGCCTTGCGCACTTCGGCCTCGCCGTCGGCGATCGAGCCGACCATGCCGATGCAGCACTCGATCGGATCGATCCACTCGGCACGCCGGCGCTTGTCGCCGTGGCCGCCGGTCTGCGAGATGTAGTTGCCCGAAACGAGCATCCGCGGCCCGGGATAGATCCCGTCGTTGATGGCTTCGCGGAACCCGTAGTCGGCGCCGCCGGCGTCGCGCACCGTCGTGAATCCCTGCATCAGGCACTCTTCCGCGCGGCGAAGCGCCCTGGCGGCCAGGAGGCTCGGCGGTAGATAACGGTGCTGGTCGGTGATGTTGCCCTCGACGGCGCAGATGTGGACGTGAGCGTCCGTGAGCCCGGGCATGAGCGTCGCGCCCCGGCAGTCGAGCGTCGTCACCGGCCCGGGGAGCGGGCCGACCTTGCCGTTCGGGGCGACCTCCTTGATGCGATCGTCCTCCACGACCACCGCGGCGCCCGGCATCGGGTCGGCGCCCGTGCAGTCGATGAGCACCGCGTTGGTGAAGACGGTCAGGCTCATCGCGGTGTCACCTTCGCCTCGTACATCCACACCTTCTCGTCGGCGCGCGGCGTCCACTCGATCTGGCTCGTCACGCCGTAGAGGTCGTGCTGCTGCCACAGGAAGACCCACGGCGCCTCGTCGCGAATCAGGCGCTGCAGCTCGGCGTACGCGTCGGCGCGCGCCTTGGGCTCGAGCAGGGTCTGGGCGCGCGCGATCTTGTCGTCGATGGTCTTGTTGTTGCCGTACGACGAGTAGGTCTGGTCGGCGAGGAAGAGCGGGTGCATCATGGCCTGGCCGTAGAGCGCCGGGCCCCAGCCGAGGAAGAACATGTCGCCCGTGTTCCGGTTCTTGATCTTGTCGAGATGCGTGCCCCACTCGTTGACGACGACGTTGGCCTTGATCCCGAGACGCTGGAGCTGAGCGGCGATGGCGAGCGAGACGTCCTTGTCGAGCGGATAGCGGCCGGACGGCGTGTCGAGCGTCAGCTGGAGCTTCGCCGGGTCGACGCCGGCGTCCTTGAAGAGCGCCTGCGCGCGAGCCGGGTCGTACTTGTAGCACTCGGCCGGCGCGTAGTCGACGTTGGCGGGCGCGAGCGGCCCGCACATGCGCGAGGCGCGGCCCTTGAGTACCTGCTTGATCAGCTCGTCCACGTCCACCGCGTGGTTCATGGCGCGCCGCACGCGGAGATCCTGCATCGGCCCGGGCTTCAGATTCACCAGCGCCAGGTAGTTGATGCGCGAGGACACCGTGGCGCGCAAGGTCGCGCGGCCGCTCTTCTCGATCGTCTCGACGGCGTGCGGCGGCACGTCCTTCATGATGTCGATCTCACCGGAGAGGAGCGCCGCCATCCGCGCGCTGAACTCGGGAATGAAGCGGAAGGTCACGCGGCTCACGTCGGCGGGGCCCTGCCAGTAGTCGGGATTGCGCTCGAGCACGAGGCGCTCGTCGCGCTTCCACTCGACGAAGCGGAACGGTCCGGTGCCGATCGGCTTCTCGGCGAGCTTCTGGGGCCCGAGCTCCTTGAGCGCTTTCGCCGGCATCATGAGCGAGTTCGTTGACGCGGCGCTGTCGACCAGGTTTGGCCAGGGCTGCTTGGTGACGAAGCGCACGGTGAAATCGTCGACGACCTGGACCTCCTTGACGAGGCTCCAATATGCGGCGGCGGCGTAGTGGCTCTTGGTCGCCGGGTCGAGCGCGTACTCGATCGTGGCCTTGACCGATTGCGCGGTGAAGGGCTCGCCGTTGTGGAACTTCACGCCCTTGCGGAGCTTGAACTCCCACGTCGTATCATTGACGATCCGCCAGCTCTCGGCCAGCATCGGCTTGGGCTTGAACGTTTTGGCGTCACGGTCGAGCAGCCGATCGTAGATGTGCTCGAGCATGTTGTTGGTGGTCCAGTCCACGATCGTGACGGCGAGCATCGTGCGCGGCTCGGCGCCGAAGCCGACGACGATCTCCTTGCCACGGCTCTGGGCTCGGGCGGGAGCCGACCAGAGGAGCGCGAGGGCGATCGCGACGGGGAGCAGCGCGGTCAGGCGGCGCATAAGGAATCTCCTCTACGTGAGCAGGATCAGTTGAGCTCGTCCAGGGTGAGCCGGAAGCTCGGGACGAACGTCTCCAGGAAGTAGCGGACCTCCGGGAGATCGAGTCCCTCGACGCTCGCCCGCAAGCCCTTCTCGGCCTGGGCGAACTCCGGGTTGCCGGCTCCCGTCTCCTCGAGACACTTGAGGTAGGCGCAGATCTTGTCGGCCGCGTGCACCAGCACGCGGTGCGCGTCGTCGCGTGCGTCAGGCCTGAAGAACGGCTCGTAGGCCGGCTTCAGCGCGTCGGGGATCAGCCCGAAGAGCTTCTCCTTCGAGGCCGCCTCGATCGCGTGATAGGCGCGGTGGATCTCGGGATTGAACTCCTTCACCGGCGCCGGGAGGTCACCCGTCAGCACCTCGCTGGTGTCGTGGTAGAGCGCCAGCACCGCCGCCCGCTCGGGGCTCACATCGCCGCCGAAGAGCCGGTTCTTGATGATCGCGAGCGCGTGGGCGATCTGCGCCACGCGCAGGCTGTGCTCCTGGATGTTCTCCGGATACGTGCTGTGCATGAGGCCCCAGCGACGGATGAACTTCATCCGCGAGAGATACGCGAAGAAATGGCTGGTGGACATCTCAGACCCGGAGCTTCGGGTCCAGGGTGTCGCGCAGCCAGTCGCCGAGCAGATTGACGCCGAGCGCCGTGAGCGCGAGGGCGGCGCCGGGGAACGCGGCGAGCCACCAGGCGACGTAGAGAAAGTCGCGGCTCTCGGAGAGCATGCTGCCCCACGCCGGCGTCGGCGGCTGGACGCCGAATCCGAGAAAGCTGATCGCCGCCTCGGCGACGAGGAACGACGAGAACTGGAGACTCGCGACCACGATGATGGACGGCGCGACGTTGGGCAGCACGTGACGGAACACGAGCCGCATCCGTCCCATGCCGAGCGCCGCCGCCGCCTGGACGTAGTCGCGCTGCTTCACTGAAAGCACCTCGCCGCGCACCACGCGAGCATACACGACCCATCCAGCCGCCGAAAGGCTGAGGATGATGTTGCGCAGGCCGAGCCCGACGATCGCGTTGATCGTCATCGCCAGCAGGATGAACGGAAACGAGAGCTGGACGTCGACGAGACGCATCAGCACGGTCGAGGGCCAGCGTTCGACGAACCCGGCGACCAGACCGAGCAGCCCGCCGACGACCGCGGTGACGATGACGGTGCAGCCGCCGATGAAGAGCGCCAGGCGCGCGCCGTGCAGGATGCGCGCGAGCAGGTCGCGGCCGAGCTGATCGGTGCCGAATGGATGACCGGGCGCGCCCGGCGGCTTGAGAGTCTGCGCGAAATCCGGGCGCAGCGGATCGTGCGGCGCGAGCCACGGCGCGCCGAGGGCGGTGAGGAGCGCCGCCAGCGTCAAGCCGATCCCGAGCCATTTCTTCATGAGCTCATCTCAGGCGCACGCGAGGATCGAGCCAGCCGTAGAGGAGGTCGACGGCGAGATTGATCAGCGTGTACATCAGCGAGATGAAGGAGACGGCGGCGAGGACCACCGGGAAGTCGCGGTTCAGCAGCGCCTGGACGGTGAGCCGACCCAGGCCGGGCCAGGCGAAGATCGTCTCGGTGATCACCGCGCCGCCGAGGATCTGCCCCGCCTCGAGCCCCGCGAGCGTCACGATCGGGATCGCCGAGTTGCGAAGCGTGTGCTTGCCGATCACGCGCCCCTCGCCGAGGCCCTTGGCGCGCGCGGTCAGGATGTAGTCCTCGCCCAGCACCTCGAGCACCGCCGAGCGTGTCAGACGCGCGATCCGCGCCGAGTAAAACGCGGCCAGCACCACCGACGGCATCACGAGGTGCGCGAGCCCACCCATGCCACCGGTCGGCAGCCAGCGGAGCTGCACCGAGAAGAGATAGATGAGGAGCAGGCCGAGCCAGAAGCCGGGGGTGGCCTGGCCCAGCACCGTGGAGATCGTCCCCACGTGATCGAGCACGCTGTCGCGGCGCACCGCCGAGACGACACCGAGCGGGATCGCGACGAGCACGGTGAGGAGCAGCGAAGTCCCGGCCAGCAGGAGCGTGGCCGGCAGCCGCTCGAGCACGAGGCCGAGCGCGTCGCGTCGGTAGCGGAGCGACTCGCCGAAGTCGCCGCGCATCGCGCCGCCGACGAAGCGCACGTACTGCACCGGGAGCGGATCGTTGAAGCCCAGGCGCTGGCGGAACTCGGTCACGTCCTTGGCCTGGATGTCCATCGGCATGAAGAGCAAGACGGGATCGCCGGAGAGGCGAACCATCATGAACACGGCCGTGAGCGAGAGAAAGACGACGAGCGCGGTCTGAGCGAGGCGGGACACGACGTAGGCCCGCATGGGCCTACAGTTGTATCACGGGCTCACGCGAGATCCGGGCGGCGGCGACCGCCGTTCAGCAGTAGCGCTCGGGCACCCAGTAGGGTTGGTAGTAGCCCCAGGTATAGGCGCGAGGCTCGTAATGCGGCTCGATCCACACGGCGTCGTAGTTGTAGTAGCCCGGGACCCACTCGTTGGTGACGTAGCTCTGTGGGACCCAGGCGTAGTTCCAGTAGCCGGGAACGACGCAGCGCTGCGGCGCGACGAAGTAGATCGGCTGGGGGATGACGACCACCGGCGGCACCGGGCGAATGTGGTGCGGCTTATGGCCGACGTTCGGTTTCTGGGTGTGGTGAATGTGGCCCTGGGCCGTCGGATAGTGATGGATGTGCCCCTGAGGGATCTCGCCGCTCTTGGCGGTCGTCGCCACGTCGGTCGCCTCGGCGCCGACCGGAATTGCGGCAACCAGCACTGCGAGCACGAGTCCGACCACGATACCCACGCCGACTCCTTCCCTCGCTCTCCCACGCTGTACGGTTAGACTGGAGCGCACGGTTCTTCATTTACCTCACGGCGATTCGTGACTCGACCCCCGCCCAGACCAGCTCCGCCCAGCGCGCATAACCCAGGTCGGATGGATGATAACCATCCGACCAAATGAGTTCCGGCCTGAGGGGAACCTCCCGCTGGCTGACGGCATAGAGATCCACGAGCTCGGCCCCGTGCGCGCGGCCCTGGCGCTCGATCGCTTCGTTGAAGGCGACGGTCTGACGACCGACCGCATCCCGGGCACGGCTACGACTGAAGCGTGGGGTCACCGCCAGGTCGGGAATCAGGTTCACGACGATCACCGCCGTCGTCTCGTAGCGCAGCCGCCCGAGGATCGTGTCGAGGTTCCTCTCGTACATGCTCACCGCCACCCGCGTCGTGATGTCGTTCGGTCCGATCGAGAGCGTGACCAGCTGCGGACGCTGCTCGATCGCGCGGCCGACCTGACGAAGGAGCACATCGGCTGAGGTCGCGCCGCCCAGACCGAGGTTGATCACTCGCGCGTGCGGGTACACGGCGCGCAGGCGCTCATGCAGCCGGCTCACATAGTTGCGGTCTGGGCTCGTGGCGCCGACGCCCTCGACCGTGCTATCGCCGAGGGCCATGTACAGGACCGCGGCGGCGCGGTCCACCGGCAGGGTTCGAGCACCCTCCAAACGACCGGTGGCGCACGCCGCCGCGAGCAGGGCGGCAAGCACCGTGATGCGCGTCACCAGCCCGACGCTTCCTCGAGGGTGCGGCGGTACCAGGGAGCGTCGGGAAAGGTGATCGGACGGATCGCGGGGAGAGTCACGCCTGCCTCGCGATAGGCGCGAACGAAGGCGCGTCCCGCCTCGGGCTTGCCGACAGCGCCGACCGCCCGCGTGAGTCCCTCGGCCACCTCGCCGTTCCGGTCGAAGGCGCCGAGCTCCTTGCCCAGGCCGCTCGCCTCGAGCATCGCGCGATAGAACGGCAAGGTGAGATAGCGCGCGAGCTCGCCGCGGAATGCGGCCAGGGCACCGGGCGCGTCGTCCGAGATCGCCAGCGGCACGGCCGCGACGATCTCGTACCCCACCAGCGTCTTGCCCGCGCGCGCTCGCCCGCGCGCGAGCGCCGGCACCGCGACGTCGCGCACGTAGTCGGGTGAGCAGAGCCAGAGGACCACGCCGTCGGCGATCTCGCCGGCGAGCTCGAGCATGTTCCTGGACAGGGCCGCGAGGTAGACCGGGGGGGCCGGGGGGCGTTCGGGAACCGCGAGACTCCAGTTGACCTTGTAGTGGCGGCCGTCGAAGGCGACGGTGCCGCCCAGGGCGCCGCGGAGCACGGCGACGTACTCCCGCATCACGCCGAGGGGCTCCCGCAGGGTGAGTCCGAGCGAGGCTTCCATGCTGACCCGGTGGCTCACGCCGATGCCGAGCCTGAAACGCCCCGCGCTGAGCTCCGAGAGCGTGAGCGCCGCCTGCGCCATCGCGACCGGATGGCGCGGGTAGATCGGCACGACGCCGTTGCCGAGGCC
>QHSQ01000582.1 GCA_003221615.1 Candidatus Rokuibacteriota bacterium
CTGACCGCGGTGCTCTACCCTGGACTGCCCTCGCATCCCGGCCACGAGATTGCGGCGCGCCAGATGACGGGCGGGTTCAGTGGGATGCTGTCGCTCCGGGTCGCTGGCGGCGAGGCCAACGCCATGATCGTGGCTGGTACGGTCCGCGTGTTCAAACGGGCCGTGTCACTCGGCGGCGTCGAGAGTCTCATTGAACACCGCCGCAGCACGGAAGGGCCGTCGTCACCAGTGCCGATTGATCTGTTGCGCTTGTCGATCGGACTCGAAGCGTCCGAGGACTTGATCGCAGATCTGGATGTTGCGCTGGAGAAAGTGTCGAAGGCCGGTGCGGCTGGCGGCCCGGTGCCCGAAGGCTTGCCCACTTCGCTAGCAGGTTCAGACCTGGCCGCGGCGGTCGTCGCCGTGATGGACCGCAGCGTGACGCCGTCCATCATCGCTCGGGGAGGCTCGGTACGTGTCGCCGCCGTTGCGGGGGGTCTGGTCACGCTCGAAGCGAGCGGATCGCCAGGCGCCGTCCTGCCCGCAGCCTCCCATATCGAGACGCTTCTGCGTGCGGAGGTACCCGGAGTGACCGAAGTGCGAGTCGTGTGGCCTGGGCTCACTCCGACGCCGGGCAGTGCCGCCGATCTGTCCGAGCGCGTACAAGGGATTCTCGACTCCGAGGTGAATCCCGCCGTCGCGGCCCACGGTGGGCGAGTGAGCCTGGTCGATGTCGCGGAAGGGCGCGTACATATTCGGCTCGAGGGCGGGTGCCAGGGATGCAGCTTGGCTGAGGTCACGATCCGGCAGGGTGTTGAGCGTCTGCTTCGGACGCGCCTCCCCGAGATCGTCGGGGTTGTCGATACGACTGATCACGGTGCGGGGACCAATCCCTTCTTTGCGCCTGGTAAGCGATGACAGGGCGGTGAGCCTCATGAAGGTCAAGGAGATCGAGGCCAAGACCGTTCTAGTACGGTCGAAGCTCCCGGACGCGGACTACGTCGTGAACCCTTATACCGGCTGTGAGCTCGGTTGTCAGTACTGCTACGCGAGCTTTACCGGTCGCTTCGTCAGCGAGCCGATAAACAACTGGGGCCGGTATGTCTACGCGAAGGTCAACGCGGTGTCCGTGTTCAAGGCTGAGCTCGAGCGGGCCCGCAAGGCTGGTCGAGCTCCGTCGATCCTTCTGAGTTCAGTGACCGACGCGTACCAGGGCATCGAAAAGAAATACCGCCTGACGCGCGGCATCTTGGAAGTGCTCGCCCGTGAGCCTTACCCTGGCGTCGTCAGTATTCTGACCAAGTCGCCCCTGGTATTGCGCGATGTGGATGTCCTGCGACGCATTCCGCGCGCCGAAGTCGGCCTCACCATCACCACCACGAATGATCGTTTGAGTCGATTCCTCGAGGTCCGTGCGCCGCTCGCGAGCCGACGGCTCCGTGCGCTCGCTGAGCTCCACGCTGAGGGGATCCGAACCTACGCCTTTGTCGGGCCTCTTCTGCCCCACTTCCGCTACGATCGCGAGGCTCTGGACGCCCTCTTCGCAGGACTCGCCCAGACGGGCGTGGACTCCGTGTTCGTGGAGCACATCAACCTTCGCCCCTACATCAAACAGCGCCTCTGGCAAATACTGAAGGCAGAACCGCTTGCCATTCAGGAGGTTTACCGCGACGCTTCCACTGTAGAGCATCGGCTTGCACTCGATGCGATGATCGCCGAGCTACTTGAGCAGCATGGCCTGAAGCTGCGCCTCAACCGCGTCCTCTACCATGACGAGGGAAGCCCTGACACCTTGGGCGAGCGGCGAGTGCAAGATGACAACGTTCAAGACCGAGAGCTGAACGTCCGCTCCTGGAAACTCCCGAGGAGGACATGATGGCGAAGATTCTCTACGTCGGCACATCTGGTAGCGACGATCCGACCCGCGCTGGGCTGCCGTTCAACTTTGCGCTCGGGGCGCTCGACGCGGGCCACCAGCCGGAGATCTTCCTGGCCGGCGAGGCCGCCTGTCTGTCTAACACCCTGTAGTCCAATGTTCTGCCGATGGAGGATCTGCGATGGATGCGAAACGTGTTGGGTTGCTCGTTATGTTGGCAGTTGCCTGCATCGGACCGTCCACCGGTTCGGCTCAGACGGGAGCTCACATCATGGTGAACCCGTCGGATCTGAAGTGGGCGGACGTACCATCCCTCCCGCCGGGGGCCAAGATTGCCGTCATCGAGGGTCCGCTGACCGAAGCGGTTCCCTTCACCTTCCGGCTGAAGTTCCCCGCCGATTACAAGATCCCTGCGCACTGGCACCCGGCTATCGAGCATGTCACGGTGATCTCGGGCACGTTCAACATGGGCACTGGTGACAGGCTCGAGACCGCAATGACCAAACCACTGTCGGCGGGAAGCGTGGCCATCATGCAGCCCAAGACGAACCACTACGGCTGGACGAAAGAGGAGACGATCGTCCAGGTGCACGGGGTCGGCCCCTGGGCCATAACGTACGTGAATTCAGCGGATGACCCCAGGAAGAAATGACGACGATCCTGAGGAGGCGTCAGATATGACTAAGCTTTCGGTCGCCCGTGCACTGAGCGCGCGTGAACTCAGCGACCGCGGCGGTGACGAGGGAGGCGCAGGATCCCGAGAAAACCGGGTGCGCCTTCGTGCTGCAGTCGTCTGACCTCGAATAACCTGACCGACACAAGCCTAGTCCGCCGGCGCGGGCCGACGAGCAGAAGCCGCCACTCGGCCCGGCGGTTGGGTACCTACGCCTTCGTCAACTACCCAGACTGCATGAGATCCACGAGCATCGTGGTGCGCCCTTCGGAATCCATCAGCTGGCGCCGCCGGCACCCTTTGATTTGAACTCCGGCGCACCCCGCAGCAGGCGTGAGGAGTTCAGCA